>PLDZ01000106.1:4624-4803 GCA_003136295.1 Candidatus Dormiibacterota bacterium | reverse complement strand
TGTGGTGGGACGTTGGGTGAGAAATGGGAACCGGCCGCCCGCTGGCGACCAACGCAGCGTAGGCACAGTAGATCGCGCGCGTCAAGCGTTGCCGGTCGCCGTAACGGTTTCGTCACAAACGAGTCCCCTCCGTGTGAACCCTCATCGAGGCGGCCTGAGTGCTACGCTGCGATCGAAAG
>PLDZ01000106.1:0-4567 GCA_003136295.1 Candidatus Dormiibacterota bacterium | reverse complement strand
CTCGCGTGCATCGCGGGTTTTGCGCTCTTCGACGGGAACACCCGCCTGCGCGGGGCTCGAGTGCCGATCAACCGGGCGCTGCCCCCGGCATGGTGGCCGCGCGATCCGGACTCCGTCTCGCTGCTCGCGGCCTGCGTCGGCGCGCCGCTGGTGATCGGCGCCGNNAGGGTCGTGATCCGCGCTGCTGCGCAGCGCCGGCAGCGCGGCACGATCGCCGGCATTGCCGAGGGCTATCGCGCAGTTTCGCGCCAGGCCGGCACGCCCGGTCCGTGCGACAGCGGTTCCCCGAAAGCGTGCTGTGAACTCGGAGTCGGTGAGTTCGAGGCACTCGATCAGGTCCGGATGAGGCACCGGGCCACGCGCGGTGGTCACGGTGTCGACGTCGAGAGGTTGCGGGGCGAGGCGATGGTTGATCGGGCAGGCTTCCTGGCAGAGGTCGCAACCGAATGCCCACGTTCCCATCAGCGGGCGCAGCTCGTTCGGAATCGGGCCCCGATGTTCGATGGTGAGGTAGGAGATGCAGCGTCGAGCGTCGATGACACCCGGCGCGACGATGGCCCCCGTGGGGCAGGATGGCAGGCAGGCGGTGCAGCGGCCGCAACCTCGTTGCGAGGGTGAGTCGACAGGGAGATCGACCGACACGGCGATGCTCGCGAGCAGCACATACGAGCCGGCCTCCAGCGTGATCACCGACGCGTGCTTCCCGGCGAATCCGATGCCTGCTCGCTCCGCGATGGCGCGATCGAGCGCCCAACCGTGATCGATGAAACGCTTGGCACGCGCGCCCTCGACTCGTTCTCCCAGCCAGTCCACGAGGGCGTCGCAGCGGCGCGCGAGGAGGTCGTGATAGTCGGCGGGGCGGTCGCCGTCGTCGGTGCACGCGTAGGCGGAGAAACGCCCGCGGACCGCCGTCGGAGCACCGGAGATCCGCGGTTGCGCCCGAGCGGGCCGGTACGGCCAGGCGAGGGCGACAATCGAGCGCGCCCAGGGATAACGGCCGCCGATGTCGGCTGACGCTGCAACGCGATCGCGCGTGTACCAGGGCATCCCGTCCATGCGTCCGGCATCGATCGCGGCGAGCGCTCGATCACCCGCCTCGGTGAACGGAAGCACCGAGGTGATGCCGCACGCCGAGAATCCGAGGCGGCGCGCCTCCACGCCCAACGCCGCCTTGAGCGCCGCCATGTCCATGGGTCGGGCCACCTCCTTCGCTGATGGTCGCACGGGCCGCACACCGTAGGATCGAGCCATGAACGCAAGCGCCGGCACCGCTCAGATGGCGCGCGTGCTCTGCATCATGGGTTCGGGGGAGACGACCCCGACGATGGTCTCGGTGCACGCCGACCTGCTCTCGCGGCTCGGACCTCGCCCGGTCCCCGCGGTGCTGCTCGACACGCCGTTCGGCTTCCAGGAGAACGCCGCCGACATCAGCGATCGCACCGTGGCGTACTTTCGTGATCGAGTCGGCTTTCCCATCATCGTGGCCTCGTTTCGCAATCGCGAGCAGGCGACCGCGCTCGAGTACGAGACCATGCTTGCTCGCATTGCCGAAGCGCGCTACGTGTTTGCGGGCCCGGGAAGCCCGAGCTACGCGCTCCGCCAGTGGCGCGATACGGCTGTTCCGGACCTGCTCGCGGCCAAGCTCCGCGACGGTGGGTGTGTGACTTTCGCGAGCGCTGCCGCAGTCGGGCTCGGGGTGTGCTCGCTCCCGGTCTACGAGGTGTACAAGGTCGGCGAGGCGCCGCGCTGGCTGGACGGACTCGATCTGCTCGGCGTCACCGGTCTGCGCGCCGCGGTGGTCCCGCACTACAACAACGCCGAGGGCGGGACCCACGACACCCGTTACTGCTATATGGGCGAGCGCCGCCTGCGAATCCTCGAGGAACTCCTGCCGGAGGGTGTCGACATCCTGGGTGTCGACGAGCACACCGCCGCGATCTTCGACATCGAACTGGGGACGGTGTCGATCCGCGGGCGCGGCGGGCTGACCTGGCGCCGGAAGGGAGCTTCGCAGCGATTCGAGAGCGGCACGACCGTGCCAGTCAGCGAGCTCGCGACAGGATTGGTGTCGAGCGGGGAGGCAGCCCCGACGTCCTCCGGTACGCGTGCAATGGGTGACGACGGCGAACTGCCGGCGGCAGGAGTGTCCCCATTTCTCGAGGAGGTCACCCGTCAGTCCGCCGCCGCCGATAGCGCCCTGGCGTCTCGTGACGTTGACGGCACCGTCGGTGCGGTGCTGGCGATCGATTCACAGATCCACGAGTGGGCTGCCGACACGCTGGACTCCGACGAGCAGGACCGGGCTCGCGAAACCCTGCGGCGCTACGTGGTGCGCCTCGGCGACCTTGCCCGCAACGGAGCCGCCGACCCACGCGACCTGGTCGGTCCGGTGGTCGATCGGATTCTCGACCTGCGCGTGGAGATGCGTGGAGCGGGGGAATATGCGCTCGCCGACAAGCTGCGCGACGCGCTGGTCGATGCGGGTGTCGAGGTGCACGACACGCCGGCGGGTTCCACCTGGGATCTTGCCGCCGCCTCCGGCGACTGACCGCGACCCTGGGTCAGGCGGTTGCCTCGCCCTGCGCCACGTCGCCGAGGTCCATCTCCCGGGGGCGGCCGAGCCAGTAACCCTGACCGGCGGTGACCCCGAGCGCGGCGAGGCGGTCGGCGGTCTCCTCGTCCTCGATGCCCTCGGCGATGACCGTTGACCCGGAGCTGCGCGCGTACGCGACGGTGGCCTCGACGACCGCTCGGGCCCCGCGCTCGACGCAATTCTGGGCGATGCTCTTGGCGACCTTGACGAACTCGGGGACGGCCGCGGCGAGCAGCTCGAGGGTGGAGTGGCCTTCGCCGATGTCATCGAGTGCGAACTGGAATCCGTGCTCACGGTAGCTCGCGAGCACCAGCCGCAACCGCTGCTGGTCGGCGATCGACTCGCGCTCGGTGATCTCGAGGACGATTGTCTCGGGGTCACGCTCGGCCCACCGGGCGAGCAGGAGCATGTGATCGACAGGGTGGAGCGGATCCAGGAGCATCGCCGCCGAGACGTTGAGGAAGAGCGGATCCGATGCAGGCAACCCCGATGCGGCCGACATGGCGATCCGCCGGCAGATCCAGTCGATCTCCTTGGTGACGCCACGACGGTGCGCCAGCGCGAACACATCCTCGACGCCGTCGTCGGGGTCTCGGAGACCNNTTGGACAGGGCCTCATCGGCGGCCAGCCAGAGGGCATGGACGCCACCGGCGCCGGCGGCGACACCCGCACTGATGCGGGCTCTGCCGTGCGGGAGCGCGACACCATGCAGCGAGGTGCGCATCCGCTCTGCGATCGCCACCGCCTCGGCCTCCATGGTTGCATCCATAATTGACACAAACTCGTCGCCGCCGATGCGAAGCAGTTGATCGCCCGCGCGCAGCTGCGCGCGCAAGGTGCGTGCCACCTCGATGAGCAGCGTGTCGCCGGCCTCGTGCCCGAATTCGTCATTGATCGGCTTGAGGTGGTCGACGTCGATGGCGATCACAGCGGTAGCGCCGGTCAGCTCGCCGAGGCGTTCCTCGAACGCGCGCCGGTTGCCGACCTTGGTCAGCGGGTCAGTGGTCGCGTGCAGCGCCTTCTCCTCGAAGAGGCCGGCTCGGGCGACGGCCACGGCGGCCTCGTCGGCGATCGCCTGAACGACGATCAGGTCGTCGATGTCCCAGGCCCCGCGACGCGCGTGGGAGATGAGCACGAGAACTCCGATCACGCGCCCGCCGGCGGCACGCAGCGGCGCGGCGACGACGCTTCGCGACCTTCGGCCGCCACCGAGATTCTCCAGATCATCGATGCGCGAACCCGGCATCGAGGCGTATGCCTGTTTGATATCGCGGGGTGTCCGGAGCAGGCAGGGATCGCCGGTCGAGTACACACGTCCGATCACCCCCTCGCCGGGCGCCATGATCACCGTCGGCCCTGCAGCCGGTGACACGCCCTCGTCGCCGAGGATGAGCGGGAGAGTCGCGAGACCGCTGGCCGCTGCATCGAAGAGCAGGACCCGTCCCCATGTCGCATCGGGGTAGGTCTCGTGGCAGCCCCCGAGCACGGCGGCCGCGACCTCGCTCGAGTTGGTGGTGAGCCCGAGTCTCCGGGCCACGTCCGCGACGGCTCGGAGCCGCCGGGTCTGAGCCTGGTAATGGCGATCGGTCAGCGACCAGTTGGAATACGCAAGCACGACGACACCGACCATCAGCGCATCGACCTGGAGCAGTTGGTTGACCCCGTAGATTGGCGTGAGTCCCGCCCACCACCAGACCAACGCGACCCCTCCGCACGAAGCCACGAGAATGGTCCAGAGCGCCGACGCGCGTGCCGACGGATCGACGGTCAATAGCACGGCCACAAACCCGAGCACGATGAGCGGCACGGGATGGGTCAGGCGTGGCACCGAGAGGCCGAGGACCAGCGTGCACAAGCCGACGCTGGTGAGCCCCTGCACCAATGTCGCGATCGATGGGCCGACTCGGGCCGTGCGACGCAACCGGATCGTGATCTCGAGCATCACGGCCGCGACGACCACGACCTCGATCTCC
>PLDZ01000062.1 GCA_003136295.1 Candidatus Dormiibacterota bacterium | reverse complement strand
GCGTCGTGGTCGAGCCACCCGAGCGCTGCCTGCCGGGTGCGCCGTCCGAGCGCCACATCGAGCAGATCCGCGGCGAGCATCTCGGGCAGCCCGTGCTGGCGCAGGCCGACCAGCTGCCCGGGTCCGCGCAGCTGNNCCCCGAAACTGGTGCAGCTGGGCAAGTCCGAATCGCTCGGCTCCCTCGATGACCATGATGGTCGCGTTGGGGACGTCGACCCCGACCTCGACCACACTCGTGGCCACGAGCACGTCGGCCTCACCCCGAACGAAGCGATCCATCCGCTCGGCCTTCTCGCGTGCCGGCATGCGCCCGTGAAGCAGCTCGACGCGCAGATCGGGGAAGACCGTGGTGCTCAGACGCTCGTACTCGGCGGTCGCGCTCCGCGCGCCCAGCTTGTCCGACTCCTCGATGAGCGGGCAGATGACGAATGCCTGGCGCCCCTTGTGGACCTCGGTCCGGACGAACTCGTAGGCGGCAAAGCGCTGTTCCGGCGGGACGACGCGCGTCTCGACGGGATGGCGCCCGGGTGGCATCTCGCGTAGCTCACTGAGGTCGACATCTCCATAGAGCGTGTTCGACAGCGAGCGCGGAATCGGCGTCGCCGTCATGGCGAGGTAGTTGGGCATCGCTCCTGACGTCTGGCGAAGACGGCGCCGTTGCGCGACGCCGAAACGATGCTGCTCGTCGACCACGACGAGGCCAAGGTTGTTCATGGCGACGTCGTCCTCGATCAGCGCGTGCGTTCCGACGATGAGCGAGTCGTGACCTCCCGCGAGACCGGCCAGGATCTCCCGGCGCGCGGCCGCCGAGGTGCTACCGACGAGCAGCCGCGGCGGGAGGCCGTGCCCCGCCAGGAGCTTGTCGAGGGTCGCGTGGTGCTGTCGCGCCAGGATCTCGGTCGGCGCCATCACCGCCGTCTGAAAGCCGGCGTGNNGGCGGCAAGGTCGGTGAGGATCTCGTGCCCGGCGACGCGCTGTCCGTCGGTGAGCTTGAACGGCAGCGTCGCGACGAATCGCCGCGCCAGCTCGATGTCGTAGCCGACGATCACCCCAGGTCCGCTCAGGCGTCGCCGGCGCGCGCGCTCGGCTGCGACNNTCGGGGACCTGCGTCGCGAGCCCGAGCAGCGGCTCGATGCGCGTGCGCAGGAAACGAGAGGTGATGCCCTGGGTCTCGGGATACACCGGTGCGAGCGTTCCCACATGGTGCTGGTCGTGCCCGGCGCGCTCGAAGACGGGGCTGCGAAAGGTCAATCCGGTTCTCGAGATCTCGACCTTGCCGCTGACCATGATCTCCATTCCGGGTTGCAGCTGGCGCGCCAGAAACGGCTGGTTGAACCACACGGCGGTCGCCACCGCACCGTCATCCTCGAGCGTCGCCTCGACAAGCACCATCTTCTTGTACGGGCTCCGTCTCGAGCTCACGTTGCGAACCCGGACATGGGACGTCTGCACGATTCCCGGCTGGAGCTCGCGCAGTGGCACCGTCTCGCGCGTGTCCTCATACCGACGCGGCAGGTGGAAGAGCAGGTCCCGGACCGTGGTGAGCCCGAGTTTCTCGAGCCGCTGCGCCTGACGCGGGCCGATGCCCGTGACGCGCTGGAGCGGCAGGTCGAGGTCCAGCGGCACATGCGCCGGGGTCACGATCGAAACGAGTTGCGAGGTCACAGCTGCTCCATCGTGGCAGGCCAGCCCGATTAGTCCGCGCCGAGACAGGCGACTCCAAGACCGCCGGGTCCGCTGTATGCGCCGACGACCGGACCGATCCGTCCAAGGATCGCGGTGACGTTCGAGACCACCGTGCTCAAGCGCTGCTCCAGGTCGATCATCGACTCGGTCGCGGCCGCGTGGAACTCGGCCAGGCTGCGCAGCGGCGCGCAGCCGCGGACCTGTTCGACGATCATCTCGATGCCCTTGGACCGGCTGCGCGGCCGCGCCAGCGGCACGACCTCGCCGTCGCGCACGGCGATCAGCGGTTTGACGTTGAGCAGGCTGCCGACAAAGGCCTGGGCACGGCCGATCCGGCCACCTCGGTGGAGATACGTGAGGGTGTCGAGCAGCACCAGGATCGTGACCTTGCTCCGCCGCCGGGTCGCCTTCTCGGCGACGGTGGCGGCGCTGTCCCCAGATTTGATGTCGTCGAGCGCCGCGCGTACGAGAAGCTGCAGTCCACCGCTCACGCTCTCGGTGTCGACAAGGTGGATGCGACCGGGGTCGAAGTCCTTCGCCGCAAGTGTCGCCGACTGCAGCGTGCCGCTCAGCTTTGCGGAGATGTGCAACCCGACGACCTGGTCGTCCGGGCTGGAGAGCAACGTGGTGTACAACGCTGCGAAGACGTCGGGCGAAGGCTGCGACGTCGTCGGGTGGACGTCGGTGCGCGCGAGTTTGGCGTAGAACTGATCGGCGTCGATGTCCACGCCGTCGCGATACTGCTCCTCGCCGAACCGCACGATCAGGGGCACGATGTGGACCCCCAACGCCTGCGCATCCGACGGCGAGATGTCGGACGTGCTGTCGGTGACGAGATGGATCACGCTACTCGAGCGAGAGCACGTAGGGGTAGTGCTCTTGTCCTCCTGCCTGCAGCTCGAATTCGGTCTCAGGATGCGTTGTGCGCAGGCTGGTCACCAATGCGTCCGCGTCCTCGACGCCGACCTCGTCACCTCGGTACACGGTGACCAGTTCCGGTTTGATCGCCTGCGATTTCAACACGGCTTCGATGACTTCGAGGTAGTCGCTGCCCACCTCGGTGATCGCATCGTCAACGACGGCGATCACATCGCCGAGCTTGATGTCGTGGCCGTTGACGCTGGTGTCGCGGACCGCGTGGGTCACCTCCACCGCTCGCACCGTCGCAATCGCCGCGAGCATTCGCTCCACGTTCTCGTCGAGGCTCGCAGCCGGATCAAAGGCGAGCAGAGCGCTGATCCCCTGGGGGAGATTCCGTGTCGGCACCACGCGCACCTCACAGCCCTCGGCGAGCGGGTCCACCTGCTCGGCGGTGAGGATCACGTTGCCGTTGTTGGGGAGCAGGATCACGTGTTCTGCATTCACCGCGCGCACGGCGTTGAGCAGATCCTCGATCGACGGGTTCATGGTCTGGCCGCCGCTCACGATGATGTCGGCACCCAGACTTCCCATGATTTCGCGGAACCCCTCGCCCGGCGCCACGCTGGCGACGCCGATGGGCTTCGGGGGAGCCTGCGCGCGCTCCCGCGTCGCCGTCCCCATCGCCTCGGCCTCAGCCTCGCTGGCATCGGCGCGCGCGAGCACGTCGTGGTGCTGGGCGGACATGTCCTCGACCTTGAGCTTGCTCATCCGTCCGCGNNGTCGAGGCCGGGGCCGTTGATCAGGAACTCGGTGCAGTACCCCCAGCCCTGCTCGCGTGGGGCAATCGCCGCTGCTCCGCTACGAGCCACCTGCGATCCCGTTGCCTCCATATCACCGGGCTTCGGAGGCAGGTGCAGCGCCGGCTCGCCGGATCGCCGGAGCACTGCCGGCGGCGGAGCGGTGGGTTGCGTATCGCCGACCGCCCGCGCGAACCCTTCGAGGATCACAGCCAGGCCGAACCCGCCGGCGTCGACNNGGTCGAGGACGACCCGGATGTCGTCTGTAGCAGCGGCAGCATCGGCGGCGGCCGAGGCGGCGTCCCGGACGACGGTGAGGATGGTGCCCTCGGTCGGCTTCATGACCGCCCGGTAGGCGACCGCCGAGCCTTCGGTGATCGCCAGGGCCACACCACTTGCATCGAGGTGCGCCCGCTGGGCAGCTCCCTGCGCGAAGCCACGGAGGATCTGCGAGAGGATGACGCCGCTGTTCCCTCGAGCGCCCATGAGCGAGCCATGCGCAGCGGCGGCGAGCACCGAGTCCGCCGCAGTGAGCGTGGGGGCGTGCCGGGCCTCCTCCACGGCCGAGCGCAGCGTCAGGTACATGTTCGAGCCCGTGTCGCCGTCAGGGACCGGAAAGACGTTGAGATCGTTGATCTCCTGCTGGTTGGCCTCCAGCCAGGAGAGCGCGGCGGTGAGGCCGGCGAGCACCTGCTCGCCACCGATCTCGCGAAGCGGTTCCCGGAGCACAGACAGCTCCGGCGCCGGCTTAGTGGCGGGCACCGTCGTTCTCCGCGTGGATGCCCTGGACGTTCACGTTCACCGCGACCACCGGTAGTCCCAGGGTCTTCTCGACCGAATAGCTCACGGCGCTCATGAGGTTGTGGGCCACCTCGCTGATGCGGGTCCCGTATTCGACGATGACGTAGAGCTCGATCACCAGCCCGTCAGGGGTGACCTGGATCTCGACGCCTCGGTGGACGTTTTCACGGTTCAGCCGCTCGGCGATACCGTCACGAAGGCCTCGGGCCGCCATCCCGACGATGCCGTAGCACTCATTGGCGGCATGGCCGACGATCGACGCCACCACCCGGGGCGAGACCTCGATCCTGCCCAGCGTGGCGGTGCGCGACAGCGCGTCGGACGCCCGGACCTTGCCTTTCACGTATCTCCGTAAGCCCGGTTGGGGGCCTGTGGTATCCTCGGCGACCGGCCACCGGTTTCTTCCGGAGGCCGCCGGGCGCCGCCGCCGTGGCTGCGGCCGAATTCTAGTACGCCAGAGCGGGCGCGTCTCAGATGCGCGTTCCGACCCACGAGAGACATGATGTCCCAGCGCTGCGATATCTGCGGGAAGGGCCCGATGACCGGGAACAACGTGAGCCACTCCAAAGTGCACACCAAGCGTCGCTTCCTGCCCAACCTCCACGTGACCCACCTCGCGGTCAAGGGGAAGGAAGTGCGCGCCAAGGTCTGCACACGCTGCCTGCGCACCCAGGCGAAACCGGCTCGAAGCTAGCCCTTTCCGCGTACGCGATCAGGTAGGATTGCTTCGTTAGCGGCGTTTGGGGAGGCTGGCGTTGTTCAGGGTGAGAGGGGTCGTTCTCGGCGGAGTGTGCTTCGCGTTGGTTGCGAGCAGCTACAGCGGCGCGCTGGCGCCGTTCTCGGTGGCGGCAGCCGGCGGTCCTGCCGTCAGCGGCGTGACGCCGTCCGACGGACCCTCGGCGGGAGGGACGACCATCGCCATCACTGGATCAGGGTTCACCGGCGCCACCGATGTACTGATCGGCACGAGTGATCTGACACCCTGTCCCGCGACGCCAAGCTGCTTCTCAGCTGTGAGCGACACGGAGATCGACCTGACCACCCCGTCCGGTGCCGCGGGAACCTTCGATGTCCAGGTTGTTGCCGGGGGTGTGACCAGCACAGCGAATCCCCCGGCCGACTACTACACGTATCTCGACCCGCCGACTGTCACGAATGTAGATAGCCCGCACGCCGAAGGCGACACCGGGATTGTGGTGACCGGGACCAACTTCTCGATTCCGGGACCGCCGGCGACGAGCGCGGTCTCCGAGGTGGATCTGATACCCACGTTCACCGGCCCGACCGTGGCGCTGACGACACAGTGCTCGAGTGGTGGCCAGTCTGACTGCTTCGGCTTCACCAGCGACACGCACATGCCGATCGATCTGCCCGCCTCCTCCATTCTCCCGGGCACGTACGACACCGTGGTGATCACGGCGGGCGGGACGTCGACAACCTCCGCCGGCGACTTGCTGGTCGTGCAGCAGAAATCTCCCACCATCACGTCGGTATCCCCGGATTCCGGTCCGGAGAGCGGTGGGGCGCCGTCGGTGACGATTCATGGCACGGATTTCTCAGGGTCCGGATTCACGACGTCGGGTGTGTCGTTTGCGGGCCACCCGGCTACCACATTCGCGGTGAACAACGCATCGTCCGTCAGTGCGACGCCTCCGGCCGGTACCGGCCAGGTGGACGTCACGGTCACGAGCCAATCGACTGACGGGACCTCGACGCAGACCAGCGCGACCGGCGCGGCGGACACCTACGCCTATGCGCCAGTCCCCTCGGTGAGCAGTGTCGTTCCGGGAACGGGGCCGACCGCAGGTGGCAACACCGTCACGCTCACCGGCACCGGCTTCATGTCGAGCTACGGACCCGGCGCGAACTACAGCGCGACCGACGTCTTCATCGACACGATCGATGTCGGTACGACGCCCTGCGGTGGGTCGCCGACCAGTCCTTGCTTCACAGTCACCAACTCGACGCACATCAGCGTTCAGGACATGCCGTCGCACGCCGCCGGCCCGGTTGATATCACGGTGTCGACGCCGGGAGGCACAAGCACCGCCAACATCAACGATCAGTACACCTACGCAGTGCTACCCACCGTCACCAATGTCACGCCTGGCGCCGGGTCGCCCACCGGCGGTAACAACGTGATCGTCGCCGGCACGGGCTTCACGGGCGCAACGGATGTGTTCGTGGGTACCAAGGACATCAGCGCGTCGCCGTGCCCTGGGTCGCCGACGTCGCCGTGCTTCACGGTTGACGGGTCGACGCAGATCACTGTCGAGGATTTCCCAGCCCATGCCGCCACCACGGTCGACGTCACGGTGCAGACGCCGGCTGGCACTAGCGCGACGTCTCCGGCAGACCAATACGTCTACGCGTCGGCTCCAACGGTCACGAGTGTTTCTCCGCCATTCGGTCCGCTGGTAGGCGGCAACACCGTCACTGTCAACGGGACGGGATTCGATCCGGCGGGGGTTGTCGCCACCCAGGTGTCTGTTGGCGCAACCAACATCACGGCTATGTGCTCGGGGACGCCGACCTCCCCGTGCTTCAGCGTGGCGAGCGACAGCCAGATCACCGTCGAGGATTTTCCTGGCGGGACGGCTGCGAGCGTTGACGTCACTGTGACCGCCGTCGGCGGCACGAGTGCTACGAGCGGAGCGGATAAGTACACGTACGTGCCACCCCCGGCCGTTACGAGCGTCGCGCCGTCGACCGGCCCCACGGGGGGCGGGAACACGATCGTGGTCACGGGCACAACGTTCGAGTCCGGTGGCGAGTTCACCACAACCAGCGTCCTGGTGGGCACGCACAACGTCACGGTGTCGCCGTGCCCCGGGACACCGACCGCCCCGTGCTTCACGGTTAACAACGCAACTCAGCTCACGATCCAGGACATTCCCCCGCATGCAGTCGGCGCTGTCGACATCGTCGTGACCACTCCCGAAGGAACGAGTCCGATTTCGCAGCCGGCAGACCAATACACGTACGAGCCGATCCCCGCCGTGAGCGGTGTCACTCCGAATTCCGGTCCTGTTGCTGGCACCAATACGGTCACCCTGACAGGCACCTTGTTCTCGGGCGCGACCAGCGTATCCGTCGGCGGGATCAGCATCACAGCGACGCCTTGCAGTGCGACGCCAACCGCGCCGTGCTTCACGGTGAACTCGGTGTCGGTGATCACCGTCGCGGATTTCCCACCGGGCCCGGCTGGCACCGTCGATATCACCGTGACGACCTCCGGCGGTACGAGCCCAACGTCCGCAGCCGACGTCTACGCGTACGCACCGATTCCCACGGTCACCCACGTGGCGCCGAATCACGGCTCGACCAGCGGTGGCACATCGGTGACCCTCACCGGCACGGGCTTCGAACCGGCGGGCACGAACCGCAACTTCACCACCACAACGGTATCGGTGGGGGCGACCCCGATCAGCGTGCACCCATGCCCCGGAGCACCGAGCGCCCCCTGCTACAACGTGAACTCCTCGACCCAGATCTTCATCGAGGACTTTCCGGCGGGATCGGGAACTCAGAACATCACCGTGACCACCGTCGGTGGCACCAGTGCGGTGACCACGTCTGACAGGTACTTCTACGGCGCCACCTTCCCCACTGTGACCTTCCTCTCGCAGAGATATGGCGCGCAGAAGGGCGGCGCCGTCCTGACCATCACTGGAACCAACTTCTCCAGCACCGGCGGTATCACCGTCTCCGACGTCTTCTTCGGCAGCACCGACGTCCCTGCCAGTAACACCTTTCCGTGCTCAGGTAACGCAGCAGGATGCTTCACCGTCGTCGGTCCAAGTCAGATCACGGCGTACACACCCGCGGCAAGCACCGCGGGCGCCGTTGACGTCACCGTGCAGACGAGCATTGGCACGAGCGGTACCAGTGCGGCAGACCTATACACGTATGTCCCCTCTGGCGCGTACAGCGCGCTGACGCCCTTCCGAGTCTGCGATACACGGGCATCGAGAACGCCTGACGAGTGCACGGGGAAGACCCTCGGCGCTGCGGGGAGGGTCACCGTCCAGGTGACCGGCGTTGCGGGACCGAAGGGTCAGATGGTGCCATCGGGAGCGCAGGCCGTCGTCGTCAACCTCACTGCGATCAATCACAGCGCCACCCAAACCTACGTCACCGCCTTCCCCGCCGGCTCAGTGCCGGTCGCGTCGAACATGAATCTCGACCCACGTGCGGTGCAGTCCAACCTGGCGATTGTTCAGCTCACCTCGGGGGGCGCGATCACCCTGTACAACGCCGCGGGGAGCCTCGATGCCATCGTCGACATCCAGGGGTACTTTGCGACGCCTGGCGCAGGACCGACACCGCCAGGCGAATTCCACAGCATCGCGCCGGTTCGGATGTGTGACACGCGCGCAAACCACCACACCCAATGCGCCGGTACGACCAACAACCCGCTGCCCGCAAACACCTGGCGGAAGGTCGTGCTCAGCGGAGCCGGTTCCATCCCGGCCACCGGAGCTGCGGCTGCGGTGTTCAACTTGACCGCGACTCAGGGAACTGCGGCGACATATCTCGCGGTGGCACCCCCCAACGCCAGCGACCAGTGCCCGACCGGTGCGCAAGGTGCGTCGACACTCAATCCAAAAGCTGGTATCAGCCTGCCGAACCGCGTCATCTCCCCACTCGGACCGGCGAACGACGTCTGCATCTACAACGCCCTCGGCAGCATCGAGTTCATCATCGACGTCGGCGGCTGGTTCGGCACCGGGAGTGAGGCGACCGCCGGCTCTCTCTTCTACTCCGTCCCGCCGGCCCGCATCTGCGACACCCGCAGTGGCACGGGAACGCGCTGCTCCGGCCAGACGCTCTTCTCGAGTTTCAAAGAGGTCGTGCAGGTCGCCGGGGTGGTCGCGGTGCCGGCGTTCCTGGGTGCCCAGCCGGCTGCGGTGGTGGCCAACCTCACCGGCATCGACGGGACGCAGTCGACCTATCTCGAGCTCTACCCCAGCGATGCACCGCAGCCCGTGGCGTCCGACCTCAACCCCGGTGCTCATGACGTGATTGCCAACCTGGCCATCGTCGGGCTTGGCCAGACCGCCGGAGCGACCCAGGGTGACGTTTACCTCTACAACGGCCTCGGCGACATCAACGCCATCCTTGACGTCGCGGGCTGGTTCCAGTAAGCGGCACCGGCGGGGGCGGCATCACCGCTTGCAGCGCGCAACGCCACTGCCATGATGGACAGACCCTGAGTGATCCGGGGACCGGGCCGATTGAAATACGCTGATCCGTCGACGGCGACGACGCGATCATTGGCGGCGCACGGGAGGCCGTCGAACCCGGGTCGGGCAGCGACGCTCGGTACAAGCTCGAGGGTGTGCGCGAGGTCGAGGCCGCAGGGCATGAGCACCATGACCTCGGGACGCGCCGCCGCAATGTCGGTCCACGACGCGTAGCGCGACGGTGTGCCGGCGATCCCGAGCGGGTCGATGCCGCCCGCGAGCTCGACCATCTCCGGCACCCAGTGGCCACCGACCATGATCGGATCGGTCCATTCGAGGCATGCAACTCGCGGTTTCGGATCCGGTGGGTCGAGAGCCGCAACCTGGGCGATCTGCTGCCGCATCGCCGCGGCCACGCGGGACGCACGGCCGCCGCAACCCGCCACGGCCCCAACCTCCTCGACGGATGCGCAGATGTCTTCGAGCGAACGAGGCTCGAGGGAGAGCACCAGAACGTCGCCGGGAAGGCGACGCACGGCGCGTTTCACCTCGCCATACGCGACGGCGCAGACATCGCAGAGCTCCTGCGTGACGATGAGGTCGGGCCTGAGCTCGTACAGCAGGCGCTCGTCGAGCCGGTAGATGCTCGATCCCGCGTGTCGGGCCGCCTGGATGTGGCGATCGATGCTCGCGGGCGACTCGCCCTCGGCGACGACGGCGTTCGACGTCACCCTTGGCAGGCGCCGCGCAGGCGGTGGGTAGTCACATTCGTGCGTCACACCGACGACGCGGGGACCGGCTCCGATCGCGAAGAGGATCTCCGTGGCACTGGGCAGCAGCGAGACGATGCGCAAGGGCGCGCTCACGATGCGGCGCGGTGGTCAGATTCGCTGCCTGAGGCGCGCAGGTCGCGGAGGAGCGACGCCATTTCGATCGCCGCGACCGCGGCCTCAGCACCCTTGTTCCCATACGTGCCGCCCGCACGATCACGTGCCTGCTCCAGGGTGTCGCACGTCAGCACGCCGAATGTGGCGGGCACGCCGGTCGTCGCGTGCACGGATGCCACACCTCGCGATGCCTCGCCGGCGACGTAGTCGAAGTGCGGGGTATCGCCGCGAATCACGGCGCCGAGGCAGACCACCGCGTCGACGCCGCCGAGCTGCGCCAGCTCCCGTGCGGCGATCGGGATCTCGAACGCGCCGGGGACCCACACCACCTCGATGTCACCGGGGCCGACACCGTGGTGGCGCAGCGCCTCGACGGCACCGTCCAGCAGCCGCGTCGAGATGATGTCGTTGAAGCGCGAGACCACGACGCCGAAGCGCATCCCGGTCGCGTCGAGCCCGCCCGTGTGGACGCGCGCGCCCTCGATGGGGGCGCCGGCCGAACCGGCATCGGCGTCATAGCGAGTCGACGGCATCATCGAAATCCAGGCTATGGCCGAGCTTCTCCTGCTTGACGCGGAGGTAGCGCTCGTTGTGCGCGTTCGCCGGGATCACCAGTGGGATCTGGTCGGTGACCTCGAGCCCGTAGCCGCTCAGGCCGTAGTACTTCCTCGGGTTGTTGGTCAGCACGACCATCCGCTTGACGCCGATGTCGGAGAGGATCTGCGTGCCGATCCCGTAATCACGCTTGTCAACAGGCAATCCCAGCCGCAGGTTCGCCTCCACCGTATCGAGGCCGCGATCCTGCAGCGAATACGCGCGCAGCTTGTCCATCAGTCCGATCCCGCGGCCCTCCTGGCGCAGGTACACCAGTACTCCGCGACCCGCATCGGCGATCATCGCCATCGCCTTGTGCAGCTGTGCCTGACAGTCGCAGCGCTGTGAGCCGAAGACGTCACCGGTGAGGCATTCGCTGTGCACACGCACCAGCACGGGCTCGTCGCCACGCACGTCGCCCCAGACCAGCGCCACGTGGGTCGCGTGGGTGATCACGTCCTCGTAGGCGTGCGCGACGACGGTGCCGTACTCCGTGGGCAGTGTGGTGCTCGCGCCGCGCTCGACGAGCCGCTCATTGCGCCGTCGGTAGGCGATGATGTCGTCGACGGTCACGATCCTGATGGAGTGCTCGGCCGCGAAGACGTCGAGGTCGGGGCGCCGCGCCATACGGCCGTCGTGGCGCATCACCTCGCAGATGACGCCGGCGGGAAAGCGCCCGGCGAGCTTGCACAGGTCGACGATCGCCTCGGTCTGGCCGGCACGTTCGAGCACGCCGCCCACCGCTGCACGCAGCGGAAATGTATGACCCGGCTTTGCAAAGTCACTCGGCTTGGCGTGCTCGTCGCAGAGCAGACGGATGGTTGTGGCGCGATCGAAAGCGCTGATGCCGGTCGTCACGCCGTGGCCGATCGCCTCGACGGTGACCGTGAACGCGGTGCCGAACCGAGACGTGTTGTCGTCGACCATGGCGGTGACGCCGAGCTCGTCGAGGCGCCAGCCTTCCAGCGGCACGCAGATGAGCCCGCGGCCATGCGTTGCCATGAAGTTGACCGCCTCGGGGGTGATGCGATCCGCAGCGATAGCGAGATCGCCCTCGTTCTCGCGGTCCTCGTCATCGACGATGATCACGAACTTGCCGGCGCGGATGTCCTCGATCGCGTCCTCGACGCTCGCAATGCTCATCGAGCTCATCCCTCGCGCGCGAGAGTCGCGAACACGGCGCCGCGGTCACGTGCCGCGAGCGTCCGCGCGACATAGCGTGCGATCAGGTCGACCTCGAGGTTGACCGCGGTCGCGACTCTCCATCCGCCGGCGACGGTGGCGGCGAGGGTCACGGGAATGAGCGACACCGTAAACGCGCCTTCGAACACGTCGACGACGGTGAGGCTGATGCCATCGACGGCGATGGAGCCCTTCTCCGCGATGAGATCGATGAGGTCCTCGGGCGTCGCGATGGTCACCCAGCGGGCGTTCGCGTCCTCGCGGAGCGCGGTGACGATGCCGGTTCCGTCGACATGACCGGACACCATATGGCCGCCGACCCGGTCACCGAGACGCAGCGCCCGCTCCAGGTTCACGGTCGCGCCGTCGGTCAGTGCACCCAGCGTCGTGCGGTGCAGGGTCTCCGGCATGACGTCGGCCGTGAAGCCGTCGTCGGACGCCGACGAGACTGTGAGACAGACGCCGTTGACGGCGATGCTCTCGCCGGTCTCGAGGCGCGCCAACGGTGTCTCCGGCACGACCTCGAGCTGTGCGGGCGTCTGCGCCCGCACGGTGCCGAGGGTTTCGATGATCCCGCTGAACACTCTGCTTACTCCTCGANNCGAAGGAGCGCTGACGCCGCGAGGCTCGAGACGCCGGCACCGCCGACCGCTCCGGGCGCGGACGCGCCGCCGATGATCCTCGGCGCCAGCATGGCGACGACCTTGTCGACGATGCCCGCGTCGAAGGCGGTCCCGAGCACGCCGGCCCCGCCCTCGACGAGCACGCTCACGACGTCGCGGGATCCCAGCAACTCCATCAGGGCGTCGAGGTCGACGCCGCCCGGTCCCTGATCAAGGACTTCGACGTGCACGCCGGACGCGCGCAACCGGACGACGCTGTCGGGATTGGCCCGGGAGGTGGTCGCGACGAGCGCGGCGCCCGCTCCGGGCTGGAGAACGCGAGCATCGTGGGGGATGCGGAGTGCGCTGTCGACGACGACACGCAGCGGCGAGCGCCCGCCTTCGAAGCGGGTGGTCAGCGCCGGGTCATCGGAGAGCACGGTGTTGATGCCGACCAGGACGGCATCATGGACGTGCCGGAGGCGATGTGCGAGGGCGCGGCACTCCTCAGACGTGATCCAGCGCGATTCGCCGCCTGCGGTCGCGATCCTGCCATCGAGCGATGCNNGCGAACTTGGCCGTGACAAAGGGAAGTCCGGTGGTGATGTGCTTGACATAGAACTCGTTGAGCCGCTCCGACTCGGTTTCGCGCACGCCCATCTCGACAACGATGCCGGCGCTGCGCAGCGCATCGATGCCGCGGCCCGCGACCTGCGGGTTAGGGTCGCTCATGGCAACAACCACCCGGCGAGGGGCGGCTGCGATGAGCGCGTCGACGCAGGGTGGCGTGCGTCCGTGGTGCGCACAGGGCTCGAGGGTGACGTACACATCCGCGCCACGGGCGCGCTCACCAGCGACCGTGAGCGCTTCGATCTCGGCGTGCGGGTCGCCGGCCTTCCGGTGGAACCCGGTGGCGATCACCTCACCCCCGCTCGCGATGACACATCCGACCATCGGATTGGGACTGGTCGCGTAGTCGGCCGAGCTCGCAGCAGCGAGGGCGGCGTCCATCAGCGCCTGGTCGGCGCTGGGAGCCACGGTCACGCGCGAGCCGGCACCCGAGGCGGTGAGAGCGTGCCGTCGGGACGAAGGATCCGGCGTGCCTCGAGGTCCGCGCGGAGCTGACCGCACGCTGCGTCCGCGTCGCCACCACGGGTGTCGCGAACTGTCACCCGCGCGCCGCGGAGTGCGCCGAGAAAGCGGCGAGCCACCGCCGGCTCCGGAGGTCCCCAGGGACTGCCCTCGATGCGGTTCATGGGAATGACGTTGATGTGCGCCTGGGCACGGCGGGCGAGGTCACGGAGACCCTCTGCCTGCTCGATTGAATCGTTGACGCCGCCGATCAGGCACCACTCGAAGCTGACCCGCCGTCCGCTCTGCTCCGCGTAGCGAGACGCCGTTCCCAACACGGTCCCGAGCGAATATGTGCGGTTGATGGGCACCAGGCGGTCGCGCAGCTCGTCGGTGGCGGCGTGCAGCGAGACGGCCAGGGTGACCGGCATGCCTGAGGCGGCGAGCTGTTCGATGCCGGGCACCACGCCGCTCGTGGAGACGGTGATCCGCCGGGCACTGATCCCCCCGTTCCGGGTGAGGACGCTCAGGGACTCGAGGGTGGCGGCAGCGTTCGCCAGCGGCTCTCCCATGCCCATGTACACGATGTGGGTCACCGGCCCCAGGCCACGCCCGTGGAGCACGCCCGCGGCAGCGCGGACCTGGTCCACGATCTCCGCGGCCGTGCAATTGCGCCGCAATCCCATGTGGCCGGTGGCGCAGAACGGGCAGCCGACGGCGCACCCCACCTGGCTGCTGACGCAGACGGTGGACCGGCGGCGCGAGTCAGCGCCTGCGGGTGTCTCCATGGCCACGGTCTCGATCGTCTGGCCGTCCCCCAGCCGGCAGAGGAGCTTGATCGTCGCCCCGGAGTCGGCGAGCATCTCCGTGTCGACGACGACGCTCGAGAACTCGAACTCGGCGGCCAGCTCGCGCCGCAGTGCTGCGGGGAGCTGGAGCATGCCCTCGAAGTCGCTCACGAATGGCTGCCAGATCGCGTCCTGTAGCTGGCGTGCACGCCAGGCCGGCTCGCCATGGCGAGCGAGCGCGTCGACCAGGGCCGACGCGCCGGCGGTGCTGAGCGCTCTGGTGGGCATCAGTCCATGGTACGGGCGAGCACGCCGGCGGCAGCCGACCACGTAGGCTGCCCACGGTGAACGGGGTCCTCGGCGCCTTCATCGGTGTGCCCGCGACGATGCTGGTCGCCGGCGGCCTCGGCATCGTCGGTCTCACGATCTACACACGGGTCATCGGCACTCGCCGAGGCAAGCGGCCGATCCACTGGGGACACATGACGCTCGGGGTGGTGATGTTCGCGATCGGGGTCCTGCTCGTCTGGGTTGAGGTGATCACCGTCGGGGCGGGCTAGCGTTCCCTCAGCGGTGGCCGATCAGGGCGAGGAACTCGTTTCGCGACTTGTCGTCGTCGCGGAAGCACCCGGTGAGCGACGAGGTCACCGCCGAGCTGTTCTGCTTCTCGACACCGCGCATCGCCATGCACAGGTGAATCGCCTCGATGACGACGCCGACTCCCTGCGGCTCGAGGACGGACTGGAGCGCGTCGCCGATCTGGGTGGTGAGCCGTTCCTGGACCTGCAGGCGGCGGGCGAACATGTCGACGATCCGGGGGATCTTGCTGAGCCCGAGGATGCGTCCGTCTGGGATGTACGCCACGTGTGCCTTGCCGAAAAAGGGCAGGAGGTGGTGCTCGCACAGGCTGTAGACCTCGATATCCCGGACCACCACCATCTCCGAATACGCCTCTTCGAAAATGGCGCCGTTGACGAGCGCGTCCAGGTCCTTCGCGTAGCCGCTCAGCAGATAGCGGAGGCTGCCGGCGACCCGCGACGGCGTCTGGGTCAAGCCGGCCCGGCCGGGATCCTCGCCGATCTCAGACAGCAGGGTTTCCACCAGCGGCGCTATCGGGTCGGTGTTCTTGCGGGTGGCAGTCACTGCCAAGCGATGATGACGATCGCGACGCTAGAGATGCGACGGGCTCGCCGGCGCGTCGGACTGTGACACCGAATAGAGCAGCAGCAGCGCAGGGATGAGCAGCGCCGAACCGATCGACAACGACACGACCAGCGGCAGCAGGGTCGGCTCCGGGGCGGCTGCCGCGCTCACGGTGATCACCCCGGCGAGAACGTCCGGATACTGGGCCACGCCCCACGCCCAGAGCACGGCGACGACCGCCAGGGCCGCGGTCGCGCGAACGGCGACGTAGCGCCGGAGGAGCAGCAGCACCAGCGACAGCGCACCGAACACGACGCTGGCCACCACGAGCGGAAGGCCCCGCTGTGTGAGGCCGCTGAAGAGTCGCGGCGCGTCCGCGTGGAGGACCCCGATGCCCGCGATCGCGGTGAGCCCCGTGATGACTCCCATCACGACGGCGCGCCGGCGAAAGTAGCGCGTGAGGTCCGCCTCACCGTGCCGCTCGCAGTCCCGTGTCAGGTAGACCGCGGCGAGGTAGGCGGACACCTCGACGGCGAGGAGGCCACCCAGCAGCGACGTCGGGTTGAGCCAGCTGCTGATCACGTCGCCTCGAGCGATGCCGACGGGGACGCGCCCCGAAGCGATCGCTCCGGCGACCGTCCCGAGAAAGAAGGGGGTCACCACGGACGACGCCGCAAAGGCGGCGCCGAACGCCCGCTGGAGCGACAGCTCGGACACGGCGCCGCGGAACGCGAACGCGGAGCCTCGGAGGATCACTCCGAACGCCACCGCCGTGAGCGGGACATACAGTGTCGAAGCGATCGCGGAAAAGACCGTCGGAAATCCGGTCCAGGTGACCACGAGGGCAAAGATCAGCCAGACGTGGTTGGCCTCCCAGACCGGACCGATGGACTCGGCGATGCGACGACGCTTCGATGCGCCCGCAGCCGCCGAGCCGGCGAGCAGATCCCAGAATCCAGCTCCGAAGTCGGCGCCACCGAGCAGCACGTAGGCGGTGATGCCACTCCACAGGAAACCGAGCACGACATTGGCGAGCACGCTGCCGTTCACGGGTTGGCCCTGCTGAGCCGGCGCAGCACGAACAGGGTGATGGCGCTCAGCCCCGTGTACACGATCACCAGCGCGACCAGACCCCAGTACAGCCCTGGTGCGGGATTGACCGCGTCCGAGGTGCGCATCACGTTGTAGACGATCCAGGGTTGTCGCCCCACCTCGGTGGTGATCCACCCACATTCCATCGCCACCACGGCGCCCGGCCCGGCGACAAGCGCGGCACGCAGGAACCAGCGGGAGGCGGGCGGCCCGCGCCGCCGGATCCAGCGAACCAGCAGCCAGACCCCGAGACCAAGCAGGAGAAACCCGATGCCAACCATGGTGTCGAAGGCGAGGTGGATGAGGGCGACCGCCTCGGGTCGGTCGGCAGCCGGGACGCTGTCGAGGCCGGCGATTGATGCATTCGGGTCGCCTTTCGCGAGAAAGGCGAGCACGTGGGGCAAGACGATGGCGAAATGGAGCTCGCCGCCGATGAACAGACCGCCGATGTGCTCGCCCGCTCCGACTTCGGTATGCGCGAGCCCCTCCATCGCCGCCAGCTTCACCGGTTGGTTGTCGGCAACTTCGCGTGCCGCGATGTCGCCGACCACGATCTGCGCCGGCGTGATCACCGTGGCGATGATCAGCGGGAGCAGCAGGCCGACTCTGTGGTACCGGTCGCTCCTGCCCCGGAGCAGGGCGGCCGCGTAGACGCTGGCGATAAGAAACCCCGTGACCATGAATGCGGCCAGGATCATGTGCACGGTCTCGACGGGTGTCGCCGGGTTGAACATCGCGACCAGCGGCTGCGGATCCGTGACCCGCCCATCGACGATGGTGAAGCCCTGTGGGTCGTTCATCCACGCGTTGGCGGTCACGACAAAGAAGGCGGAAGCGACGCCGGCGATGGCGATGGGGATGCCACTCGCGAGGTGCCGCATGGGGGGCAGTCGATCCCATGTGTGCAGATAGATCCCGAGGAAGATCGCCTCGATGAAAAAGGCGAATCCCTCGAGGGCGAAGGGGAGCCCGAAGACCGCGCCGAACTCGCCCATCAGCCGTGGCCAGAGCAGTCCCATCTCGAAGGAGAGAATTGTCCCGGAGACCGCACCGACCGCGAAGAGCACGCCTGCGACCTTCGCCCACATGCGTGCCAGGCGTGCGGCGTCGGCGTCGCCGCGGATCCCGCGCCACTCTGCGAGAAGGATCAACACCGGGAAGCCCACGCCCAGGCAGGCGAAGATGATGTGCCAGCCGAGCGACAGTCCCATCTGGGCGCGTGCGGCCCCCAGATTGGAAGCCGCGTCTCCAATCACGCTCACCGCAGCTCCCCCGCGCGTGCAAGCACGGCCCGATAGGTTAGCGCTTTGTTCCCGGCGCTCCGACCCCACCCACCCCCGCCGGCGATCGGCGATCCCGTACCGGGCTGGTAGGCTCGAAAGGATGGTGGGCAATGACTGAGAGGGCGATTCCTCCGACTGCGCGCGAACGGGCAGCGTTCGATGCTGCCACCACGGGATCACCCAAAGACTTCGTCACGACGTGTCGCGCCGCGGGCCTCGACCCACAGCAGATGCTGGACAGCTTCCAGGCGGCGCCGTGGCGCTGGATGTTCTTCTTTCCGCCGGGAGATCCCGTCAACGACGAGGTGCGCCATCGGCCATTCCAGCCTGCGATGCAGCAACAACTGGACGCCGTTCGTGAGTACGTCGAGGCGTCCTGGTGGCGCCGGGTCTTCGGCAGTCGTGACGCGTTCGAGCCGGCAACACGACTACCGTACGTGAGGACTCGGCAGCCTGATCGTTGAACGACGTCATATGCGTCGTGCATCGCTCGTGCGGATCTGGTCAGGAGAAAGCCCGCAGCCGTCCCCATAGCGTTGGAAGTGGTGCGTTCAGGCTGCAGAAGGTGACCGGGCTCCCCTGCTCGAAGTTCACGACGTGATACGGCACCGTGAGGTGCGCAACGATCCTCGCCGAGGTGCACATCCAGCCGAAATCGGAGGGCGCGTAGCCGACCATGAGCGCATTGGTCGCGCCAAGGTGCGATGGAAGCCAGTAGAAGTCGCTCAACTGAGGGCTGTAGCTTTCAGGAAGGAGCTTCGAATTGCCGTAGATCTGCAGCGCTCCGACGACGCCGTAGTCCGACGAGACGATGACCGTCGTGGCCCGTTCTGACGGAGACAGCGCGCCGTAGACAGCTGTCATCTGATTGGTGATCGACACCCACCCGACCGTGGATGCGAAGTCTGTGTTCTGGGTATCGAGGCCCGTTGCGTGCAATCGGTCGGCGGGGGTGATCGGGACAGTGTCCTTCAGGAGAACGATGCCATCCAGAACACTCGCAACGACGACCGCAACGACAAGTGTCGAGCGAAGGGTTCGGCGTTCGACACGGGAGAGGGCGAGCAGCCCGGCGGCCATGACGATGGCAATGGTGGGCGACGGGTAATAGAACTTGCCGACGAAGAGATAGATCACCATCGGAGTCGCACACGCGATACCGATGGCACGCAGACGGGGGTTGCGGAAGAGCGAGACGAAGCCAGCGACCCACAGTGGGGCGAGCAGGAAAAGGAGCACGACAAACAGCAGGAGGAAATCGAAAACTCCTCCTCCGGATCGGATATCCCCTTGGTGATTGAGGACGTACGTCAGGGTAGGAAAGCCATTTGCGATCTGCCAGACGACGTTCGGTACCCAGATGAGCAACATCAGCACTCCGCCGATCCAGGGATACCGAGTCCGCAGGTCTTTTCGCAGTGACGGCGTGAGGAGCACCGCGATGCCGATGCCGAGCACGAGCGGCAGGATGAGGTACTTGATCTCGAGCCCGATGCCCAGCGTGATGCCTAGCAGGATCCAGTTGCGAGGCTTGTGATCGATGATGAGACAGAGAAACCAATAGAGCGAGAGCATCCATGCCAGCTGATCGAAGATCACCGTTTGGAAAAGCCAGGTGCCGAGGACGAGTGGCGCGGTGATGGCGATCAGCAGGGCGAGCGCCTGAAGTCGCAATGAGCCACCGAGCTTGCGCACGTACGCACCCCAGAGCATGACGTTGACCCCGCCCACGAGTGCCGGGAGCACGCGAAGGCTCCACGGCGTCGTCCCGATGAGGCCAGTCTCGAGGCGGGCAAGCAGGGGAACGATGGGCGGGTAATCGACGTAGCCGAGCGCGGGGTGCCACCCGCTCGCCAGGTAGTAGAGCTCGTCGATGTGGAAGCCGAGGGTGCCGTCAGTGGCCAGGTGAATCGCGATGATGCATGCAGCGGCGCCCCCATAGAGCAGGGGTGTTGCGACGCGAGGTGGGTGCCGGCTCTCCATCCTCGCCGGATTGTGACTCACAGCGTCGAATCCACTTCAGCCGGTGATGTACCCTCGCGCATCGTGGAGGTTCCTCGAGATCGTCCAGCGCCTGCTTCGCACAAGCACACCGCAACCATTGGTGCAGTCGCGACATGGGCGGTGGCCGCGCTGTTCGTTGTGACCGTCTCGGTGTATGCATACCTGGGGCGGTTCACCAGGTATGTGGCTGACGACTACACCCTCAAGAACGATCTCCGAGCGCGTGGCTTCGGGGCTTCGCAGACCTGGGAATACCTGCACTGGACTGGTCGCTTCGCGTCCATCGCGGCTATCGACGCGGGCCTCCTTCTCAATGAGATTTTCGCTCGGCTCCTCCCGGCAATCCTGCTGGTGTTGTGGGTTGTCGCCCTCAGTGTTGCGGTCAAGGCTCTCATTCCCGCGATCGGCCGCCTCACGCGAGTCACGGTGGCGTTGGCGATCGTGATGACGACGCTGGATATCACGCCGAGTCCTTTTCTGTCCCTGTACTGGATGACGGGATCCCTCGCGTACATCGCGCCCCTACTGCTCGGCGCGTTCTTCGTGGCGCTCGTCGCGTCCCGGCGCGGGTCGCGTGCTCTGCGAATCGCCGCTGCCGGCCTGCTCACCTTCCTGGCGGGCGGATTCAACGAGGGGTATGCGGTCGCGCAGCTGAGCGTGCTCATCGTGACGCTACTGGCCACATGGTTGCTTCCGTGGCCCGGCGTACGCCGGCTGCAAACCGTGATAGTGTCGGGCTGCGTCGGCTCAGTGCTATCGCTCGTGATCCTGGTTGCTGCACCGGGAAACGGCGTGCGTTTCAGCGTCATCACCGAGATTATCGGCACGCGGCCATCGTTTATTGCACTGCCCGGCGTGACGATCGGCTTCGCACTCCAGTTCCTGAACGACGTCTTTGTTGCCAACTGGGGCGATCTTTTGGCTGTCGGCGCGCTCGTGGCACTCCTTGCTGCGCGAACGCCGGCCAGGGAACCGGCGAGCGCGCGGCGTG
The DNA here is from genome assembly GCA_003136295.1 of Candidatus Dormiibacterota bacterium. GTDB lineage: Bacteria > Chloroflexota > Dormibacteria > Aeolococcales > Aeolococcaceae > Palsa-851. Next base: position 9,153 of record PLDZ01000062.1, on the reverse strand, counting down.
GACTGTTCCTTGTGCTGTTCGTTGTCGTCTGCGCGCTCGTCGCAATCGCTGGAAGTTTCGCCCCGGCAGCGTATGTCGAGGCCCGGATGACGCCCATCTACGGGCAGATCGTCCCGGTCTTCATCGGTATCTGCCTCGTCGCGGTCGTCGGGTGGGGATGCGGTCGTTACGTGCAATCTTCGTTCGGGCAGTTTTTCCACGATGAGACAAGAAGCCTGAGGTGGCGTTCGATTGCCGTCGCAACGGCGGCCGTCGGGATTTCCTGCCTCGCCGCGGTGATCCCGGTCCATCGCCTGATCAGCATCTGGGGGGACCGGAGCGGTATCAGCATGTATGCCGCGGTGAAGGACGATCAGGCAGCACTGGCACAGGCAGCCGCAGCGTCGGGAGCGCAGTCGGTCGTGGTGCCGTCAACGAGCGCGATCGCGAACCTTGGCGTTTTCAGCCACCCAAGCTCCGAAGAGATGCTTCCCGACCCGAACTGGTGGATCAACAGAGGTGAGGCCGCCTACTACGGGGCCGGCTCAATCAGCGCGCGGGGTTGATCGCTCGCGGGCTCAGGGTCGCCTGGGTGCTCGTCGCGGCGCGGACTAGTCATCACCTCTCTTCATCGTCTCGAAAGGACCGCTGGCGCAGGCTAGGCATCCCCCTTCCCTACAGAGTCGCCGCGCAAACCGTTCCCTCCCGTGCCGCGGCGACTCTCTCTTTTTAGCGGTTCGCGGGGAGACCAACGAGCACGCCGGAGAGCCTCGCGCCTCTCCCTGGGCTGTGGAAGTGGGATGCTGCTCCGTGCCGTGCCCATGGGCCCCAATACGGGAGTGGAACGATGACCTTCAAGGACTTCTGCATCGTCGTCAGCTTCACGCTGTTCCTGGTGGCCGGAGTGGTCGAATTGACCACGGACGCCGTCCTGTCCAAGACGGCAGTAGCACTGGCACTCTTCGCGATCGGCTTCTACGTGCTCTCGCGGATAGGGCCGATCTCGTTCCCGACCACGAAGGGACCGCCGCCTCCTGCCTGAGTGAGGATGCGAGCTTGCGCGCGTCGTAGCGCCAATCCTCCATCGGTTCGCCGACCGCCGGCGGATTATCGACCCGTCAGCGCAAGCAGCCTGGCCTGGGTCGAATCGTCGGAGGGAGCCGTCTCCGGCCCGAACACCCCTGCAGACCTCCAGGCTTCAGCGCTGCCCTTGAGGTCGGCGTAGCACATGTCGACGAGCTCGGGGTCGAGCGCATCGTCGGCACCGATACCGTGGGCGAGATCCCATGCATGGATCACGCTGTCGAGCGCCATCTGCTGCACGTACGCCTTGGCAGGCAAGTCACCGAATGAGAGGTGGGTCGTAGTCTCGAGAGCTCCCGGCCCATCGATGGCGGCGAGCGCGGCGTTCCGGGCGCGGATCAGCTTCTGCAGCGGGTCGTCCCCGAGCACGTCGCCGTCGAGGCGATCGCCGACCTCCGCGATGGTCTTGCCAGCCAACATCTCCGGTACCCAGAGGTACTCACCGGCAATGTGGTTCACGAGCATTCGCACATCCCACTCGGTGCACGGCGTGGGTCCGGACCACTGCTCCGGGCCGATCATTCGAGCTCGCTCTACGAAACCCTCGCTAGCACGCCGGAACGCGGTCGCTTCATCGATCGACCCCATGGTGGTCCTCCTGGTTATGGCTGGTGCATCGCCGAGCCTGCGAGTTGTTCGACCTCGCCGTCGCTCGTTCGCCACCACCGAGCGCGGCGACGTGTCCTGTATCACGGCGCGCACAGTGGCTGCAATCTCCGCCACGCCTGACTCGGGCGAGACGGCGTGAAGTGGTGCCGAGGAAGGGACTCGAACCCTTACAAGGTTGCCCTCACTAGCCCCTCAAGCTAGCGTGTCTACCAATTCCACCACCTCGGCACGGCGGCCGGNNCTGGTGTGGCATGCTGGGCGGAGCAGCGCTGTGAGGAAGGTCATGCGACACCACTTCGAACAGATCTGGGAGCGGGCTTCGCGCCAGGGGCGCAGGCTCGAACGGCAGCTTCGCGGCGCGCACGGAGGCAATCGCGCCTATACCTGGGGGCTTCCGGCTGCGGCCCTTCTCCTCTGCTTCACGATCCTCGTGGTCGCCGGGGCCATGAGCGGGGTCTCGGCCGCCGAGTTCTTCCCGATCGCGATTTTCGAGGGCGTGGTCATCGCGGGGCTGTTCGTCGCCTGCATGATGCCCGCCACCTCGCCCCCGGATGACCGCGGCGATCGGGGCCCGGACCCGGAGCCGGACCCGACACCGCCGCCGATGGACCCCACTATCTGGGTACGGTTGCTCGCTGAATCAAATGTGGACGGTCAGCCGGCCGGCGATCTTGAGGAGCGAACCCCGCGCGAGCTCACCGGCGTGACGCGCTGATAAGGCGGTGTCCGGCCACGGCGTCGAGCGCGTGGTAGGCTTGCCCGCCGAATGCGACGGGTATTGACACGGATGCTGTTTTCCTTCCTCACTGCGATGACCGCCGTCCTCATCGTTGTGACGTCGATCGCCGTACTCGTCGGTCTCATACGCGGCCCGCATGAGGCCGCGGCCGATTTGGAATCCGCAATGAGCGGATACTGGCCGCTGTTCCTTGTTGCGATCGTGGTGCTCACCATCGGTCTGTCGGCTGTCGGTCGCGGCCAGGTCGATGCCTAAGCGGTCACACGAGGTCGCCGCGTTGGCTTCACGGAGGGGAGCGACGCCGCCAGATGCTCAGCGTCGGCGCGGTACCTGGGAGGGGTTCGAGAGCGCGCACCGGAACCGCCGCGACGTTGATGAAGGCCTCGCTCAGACCGCGTAGGCGCGCGGTCCGATGGCCGCCATCCCCAATCAGCGCAAGGATATTCCCCGCGTAGTACGTGAGAGACTCGCCGAGGTTCGAGAAGAGCGGCGGCCAGCAGAGCAGCAGCGCACGGCCGGCGTGGCCGGCAAGGACGGTGTGATCCGCTGCCATGACCTCTGTCCACGTCGGTGATATGGGGTGGTACCGATTTGGACGCTCACCGTCGGGCGGCGCCAGGTCGAAGGCGGCGATATCGACCCCGAGCGCTCGCAGCCGGTACGCCCAGTACCCAGTGCCGGCTCCGATCTCGACCAGAGGTCCGAGGGCGGCGAGCACCGACAGCGCCCGGTCATCGGGGACAACGTACGAAAAGCGTTGCGCAAGCTCGGTCAGCTCGCCCTCGGGGTGCGCGCCGTTCACGATGTCGTTGAGCAACGAGCTGAAATCGTCGACGTTCACATACCAGTCATCGGGATCGCTTACGGGGTCAGGTACCGCATGTCGCGTCGCCGCTGATCGTGATCGTGTGTTCTGCGCCTCGGGTGCCGGTCTGGGTCAGCACGGCGTTGTTCCAGTGCACGTGGCCCCCGCCTGCGGTGTAGAGGCCGGGGGCAGACGATGTGAAGAAGAAGCCTGCCGAGGTTGTCGAAAGGGACCCGAAGTAGACCTCACCGCTCCCGCCGCCGATCTCAACAGCGGCTGCCGTCGAGCCGATGTGTGTGAGCCCGTTGATCAGCGCAAAGCTGGCACCGGCCGGGCAGCTGACCAGCATCGAGGTCAGCGCGCCGCTGATGGCGCCGGCCGTGCTGTTCCCAGTGATGGTGATGCTCCCGCTCCCCGGGGTCTTGGTGCCGCAGGAAACTGACCCCGAGATCGCGGTCACCGCGCCGATCGTGCCCGGATTCTGGCCGGACGGGGTGGTCTCGGTCAGCTGGGCGTTGAAGTGCGCGCCCTTGGTCGCGTCGAAACTGGTGACGCCTGATCCGGTGAAGTTTCGCTGGGTGTAGGTCGATCCTGAGCCGGCGCCAACGCGAAGGAAGACCTTGCTCGAGGTGAGCGTGATGAAGCCGCCCATCGTCCTGTCGGCGGTCGCGACCTGCAGAAGGATCTCCGGGCCGTTGAGCGAGGGGAAGGAGCAGGTGACGGCCGACGGCACCACGCTGTTGACCAATTGGACCGCTCCGGTCTCCGTGAACTGACCGCCGGCGGGCGGCACTGGGGTCGGAGAAGCAGATGGGGTCCTCCCGGCACCCGAGCTGCTGCCGCAGGCCGACAGTGCCAGTGCGGTGGCGGCGACGATCACCGGTGCCCATCGCCGCAGAGGGCGAATCGACGGCGGGCGGGAGCAGAGGTCCATGGGCGGGCATCATCCTCTCAACAGGTGCGCGAGGTTGGGCCGTCGACGGACGTTAGCAGTCATGTGACATCGCTCCCGAGGAGCTCTGCCACGACGAGGCCGCGCTACGGACTTGCGGCGACCTGCCCAGGCAGCCCATGAACATGGACGGTCACGCTCACGACGCCATTCATACCATTCACACGGTACGACTGCCCCGGCAGACCGTCCACCGTCACGGTGAACTGCTGCGGAACGGCGTCGGGCAGTTCGCCGTCAGTGACGACGGAGTGTTGAGGAGCGGTCGCGGCCCGTGGGGGCGGCCGGAACAGCGCGGCGCTCGCCGTCAACGCCAGACACCCCGCGACGATCCCATATAGGAGGCGACGCGCAACCGTAGGAGTCACGCCTCCAGTATGCATCGGCCGCGACTGGGCGAAGGTCGCCGGCAACCGGCCGACCGGCGCTCAAACGTCAAACCGAGACGATCACCTCGCCGTCGTGCCATTCCGGATCGGACTCGAGCAGGTCGCGAATCCGGTGGTAGTTCCCGGTGGTCTCCGGGGATGCGCTGTTGGATGTGTACACCTCGCGGCTCTCGAAGACACCTGCGACCCAGTACTCGCGAGGATCCCCGTCGGAGTGGTACACCGTGAGTGCGCGAGAACCCGGGTAGGGGTGCGCCGATATTTCGGCGACGAGTGCTTCGAGCTCGCCCTGCTTGCCTTCCTTCACGCGCCAACGCGAGACAGATCCGTACATGGCAGTCCTCCACTGATGTTGCTGGGCCGCGAGTATAGGTTCGGCAAGACAGGGTATGCGAGGGGCCCTGTCGCCTTCCGACTGCTACAAGGCGTGCCGCCGTCGACTCGGATCGATCTCAGCGCGGCGATCGGGCCTGCCTGCGGATGATCCGCCGCTCGAGGTTGCACAGTTCATCATCCTCACCTCACTGCATGCAAGTCCGCCGAGTGGTCCATCGGTGTACCAGTGTGGGGCGATCCAAACCGCGGCACACTGATCGTTAGCCGCGCATCGGGACGCGGCATCGCGGGCCACGTGCCTGTGCCAAGATGCCGGAGATCTACCTGCTCCCGGGAACGAGGTGAGGACAGTGCTTTCGGATGCGATGCTAGTTACAACTGTTGCGGTGACCGACCTTGACCGTGCGAAACGGTTCTTCAATGAGCAGGTTGGACTGGCGATACTCGAGGAAGCGCCGTACGCCATTCGTTTCGCGGCCGGGAAGGGAACGCAAGTCTCAGTCAGGCGCGGGCAGCCGAACGCCGGCCAGACCGTGGCGCACTTCGAGGTTGATGACATCGAAGGCGTCGTCCGCGAGCTGACCGCGCGGGGAGTCACCTTCGAGGAATACGAATCGCCGAAGACGACTAACTTCATCGCCCAGATCGGTCCCGCGCGCGGCGCGTGGTTCAAAGACCCTGACGGGAACGTATTCGGCGTGCGCGAAGGACCCGTACCGAGCGTCGCGTAAGGAAACGCCTCGCAGCAAGACCCGATGCTGACGCATTTCGGGCGGAATCAAGAAAGAGATACCCGGCAAGCATCCGGGGCTATGCGCCGTGCTAGCTCGGCGAGTCAATCTTGTTGGGCGCGAGCGTAGCGCGTCGAGTTATCTGCTGTGCTACGGATCACCCAGCAGCTGTCGCGATGGTTCTCAAACCGCTGAGTTCGTCCGCTGGGACCAACGGGGCGATGACCGCCATGAGAGCGATGCACACTGCGATCAGGATGGTGCGGCGCTGACGCGGGACGTGAATGGTCGGGTCCATGGTTGCCACTGCGGAGGCAGGTTCGTACTCATGATCTTCCTTCCAAGGGAGCGTGCGTGACCAGCACAAAAGGGCAGAGCCCAGGCTCTGGTCGCCGGCTCTGGTAGCCGCGCTAGAGCTCGCAGAGCCGTGGGTCAGGAGCGTCGGGTGGCGCGCACGACGACATCGTCCAACTGGACGGTCCGGCCTGCGCGGTTAGTGAGGGTGCGGATGGGCTCGTCGGCGGTGACGATGTCCCACTCGGTGGCGTCGAGTCCCACCGTGATGCTCGCAGCGGTGACCGACACCTCTTCGGGAGGGTTGTGTCCGTGACCCCGCTGTTCCTGGCTGTGTCCGTGCCCCGGTGTTTCCGAGGTGTGCAGGTGTCCGACGATCAGCAGGGTGCCGCCCGGTGCCACCCAGCCGGAAATGCGTTCGTAGAACGCCAGTTGCGGCATTGCGGGGTGCGCGTAGTGGGTTGTGACTAGGTCGAACTGCTTGCCCGGTTCCCAGACACTCAGGTCCGCCTCGACCCACTGCACGCGCTCGGGTGCTACACAACCCTTTGTCGCGCGCTCGGAGGCACGGGCGAGGGCCTCGGTGGAGATGTCGGCTGCAGTGACCTGCCAGCCCTCAGTGGAAAGCCAGATTGCTTCCGCTCCCTCGCCACAACCGGCATCCAACGCCGTGCCGGGCGCCAGGCTGCTGATCTCGCGTGCGAGATACGGGTTCGGAACGATTTCTCGGCCCGGTCCGTGCCCATCCGCCTGCTGCCAGTGGGATTCCCAGTAGTCCTTGTCGAATGCCTGCTTCATCACGCCTCCGTGCGTCTTGTCTCGACCAGCTCGACGACCTCGACGAGCGTCGCCCCATTGAGCGCTGTGCTAAGTGGTCTTAGCAGGTGTCTCCTCGGTTCCGAATATACATCCGCGTTCGCGGCCGGAAAACAAAAGAGAGATACCCGACAAGCATCCAGGGCTATGCGCCGTGCCAGTTCGCCGTTGGCATCTTACGTGTCGTGGCCGCTCTGTTTACCCTTGCGACTAGATGCCCGACGGGACGCTGCCGGCGAACAGGCCCTTGACAGCGACCATAGCGGTCATACCATTGCCGACGTTGACGATCTCAAGCCGTGGAAACGGGGGACCTGAGGGGATGAATGGGAACTCGCTAAGGTTCGTGCTCGCATCGACAACGAGGCGAGTGTCGTCCATCCAACCTTCGACGAGGCCTGTCGCGGCGAGCGTCCTCGATGTCCCGTTGGTGATCACCTTGATTTGGTTCGAGCCGCTACTGCACTCCCCCGGGGGGGTTCCGACCTTCACCTGGCCGGCCATGGCCACACTGCCGCCAGGGGAGACAGCAGCGGGGGTTGCGCACGCCGCATCACCGATTGTCCTCAGTTGGCTCCCCGACCACGAAACCAGGACCAGCGTTCCGACGAACTGGTCCTCCTGGTCGCCCACCCTGCAGAGCACACCGGTTGCTGTGGGCAACGCGGTGTAAATCCCGGATTGGAACACCCAGGCGTTGCCGGACCCGCCGCAGATGCTGCCCAGACGCTGACCGTTGCTCGGCTTGGCGACGTGATACGCATCGAAAGGTGGTGGAAATGGGCCCGGGCTGTATTGGTTCACTGCTCCTAGTAGCCCGTAGATGATGTCCCCGTTGACCCACCCAATCGGCTCCTCGGCGACGCCACCGCCACCCAGCCCGGGCGGTCCGTCGCTGATAGTGAAGAGTTCCGTGCGGTTCGCTCCGGTTCCCAGGTCCTCGACGTACGACTGCTCCTCGAAACCGGCCGATCCCCAGCTCATGACCGAGAAGGCGATTCGAGAGTTGTCGGGGCTAACGCTGAACGAGACCCTAGCGGTGACGGATCCGGGAAGCTCGGCGGCAACTCCGGTGCTTCCGTCCAGAGCCAGATAGCGAACCGTCGAATCACCGTCGAGGAAATACACCCGCGTCGCGGACTCGCTCGTCGGCATCGTGGCCGTCTCCGTGGTCGCGTCGGGGGGGGTGTACCCAGGCCACGTGTGGGCTGTGGCCGACGCGACGACGCAACCATCTGTGTCGACGAGATTGACCGTATAGGTCGGGCTGTCCACCCAGTCCGTGAGCACGACGGCAGCATCGGAGCTCGTTGTCGCGGGGCACGTGGTCGGTGTCGGCGTCGGGTTGGTTGGCGGTGTCGCCGACGCGCGCACTGTCGACGACGGGGACGTCTGAACTGTGGGAGACGGTGGCCTGAGCGTGGCGCCCGCACAGCCCGTCGCGAGCGCTGTTGCGACTATGGCCCCGGTGAAAATTGCGGATCTCATGCGTGCTCCTCTCCCTCAGGCCGGTCGACAGAGAGTCGCCGGACGATCAGGGTGCATCGATGGAACCGAGCGATGGCGGGCCCCGTTACGGCTGCCTCGACCCTTCGAGCGCCGACCGGACCCTCTCAGAGGAGCCACTCACAACGCCCTAGGCTAAGTACTCGGTTTCAGGTCGCGTTCCGGAGACGCGTTCCGGAGAGAGGAGATACACAGGAGGTCCTGATGGCACGCCGTATCAACGCTAAGCGCTGTGCTTGAAGGTCCGAATCGAGTATCTACTCAGTTTTGAATACAGATCAGGTTAGAAGGCAGGGAAACAAGAGAGAGATACCCGGCAACGACCTACTCTCCCACCCCGTTGCCAGGGCAGTACCATCGGCGCTGGTGGGCTTAACTGCTGTGTTCGGGATGGGAACAGGTGTTTCCCCACCGCTATGATCACCGGATATCTCTCTCATGACGAGTGAGAATGCGAGTCTGGTCCACGGACGCGCATGCGCTGTCCGTCGGAGAATCCTAGTGCGCTCCTCGAGCGCTCTGCCAGGCGTTGCACTTTCCTGCGGCGCCACCCTTGGCGCCATCCCACTAGTCGCTGAAAAGTGGGATAGGAGGTCAAGCCCTCGACCGATTAGTACCGCTCAGCTCAAAGAGTCACCTCTCTTACACCCGCGGCCTATCAACCAGATGGTCTCTCTGGGGTCTTACCCGGTTATCCGGTGGGAGATCTTATCTTGGAGTGGGCTTCGCACTTAGATGCTTTCAGCGCTTATCCCATCCGGACATGGCTACCCAGCGATGCTCTTGGCAGAACAACTGGTGCACTAGCGGTCCGTCCAACCCGGTCCTCTCGTACTAAGGTCAGCTCTCCTCAAATCTCCTGCGCCCACAGCGGATACGATCCGAACTGTCTCACGACGTTCTAAACCCAGCTC
>PLDZ01000036.1 GCA_003136295.1 Candidatus Dormiibacterota bacterium | reverse complement strand
GGCGGCTCGTCGAGGAGCACGAGCAGCGGCTGGCTGGCAAGGGCGCCTTCTCGACGGGCGTCCTCGGCCTGCTCAGCGGCTGCTTCCTGGAGCGCGACGTTGTGGCTGACGAGCCGCCGCACTTCGATGCCGAGACCACGGTTGTGCCGCGCCAGCCGGAGGATCGACACCGCCATGACAATGACCGCGAGCCCAACCACGGCTGCCGTGCTCGCCTCGATGATCGGCGTCCAGTCCATGAGAGTGAGTGTAGGGCGGCACGTGGCCGTCTTCCTGGGCCCCACATCACCATGAGCGCTCGGCTACTCTCTCAATATGACGTTCTGGCGTGGGGTGCTCCTTTTTGCGGTGGTGGCGGTGGCCTTCGGGGTCATCGGAGCCGTCATCGGCCGGGTTACCGCGAGACGCGGCGCCCACGAACTCCACTTTGCGCCGAGTGCCATGCCGGCCACGCAGCGCCAGGCGGTGGCGTACCTCGATGTCGCGGTCGCATGGCATTCGTATCTTCGTGCTGTTCGGACCTTGATCTACCCCGAGGAAGGCCCTCCAGCCCACGGGTCGCGCGACCTCGCCGCCGTCCTGGAATCGCGCGCCCAGCTGCAGGCGGTTGGCTCGCTCGCTGTCCAGGATCTTCACGATCAGGTCCTGGAAAGCGCCGTGACCTTGATTGACCTGCTGCGCTCGGTGACCGGGTCGCCGCCCCCTGATCGCGCGGAGCTGTCCACGCAACGTCTCTCATTGCGTGTGGCGCTGAGCGCGATCGAAGAGAGGATCAGCGCGCTCGAGCGCCAGGTGCTCTACGAGGCGGGTCACCTGCCCAGCCTTCCCGAGGTTGAGGTTGAGATGACCGGGCGCCCGGCGGCGGCGCGTGGACGACAATCCCAATCCGTGGCGCTCCGCTGACACGCCGGGTCTGACGCGCATCACCGCGGCGCGACACAATGTCACCAGCACCTCGACGACCTCAGGAGGATCGATTGATGGCGGCGGATGTCAACCTGGTTGGGAGCCGCATCAGCGTGATGCACCTGGCGTACGACTGTGCCGGATGCGCTAATACCGTGCCGGTCTCCATCACCGATGGCAGGGTCTCCGACGGGCGTCGGCATCTTGTCCAGCGGCCACGCGACTGCCCCACGTGCGGGGAGGCGATTTCGATCTCCTTGATCGCGGACCCTTCCCAGGCCGTCCCTATAGCGCGCTGATGCGGGGCGAGCGCCTGACGCCTCCGGAGGCCGAGGGACCAGGGCGCTCGTACTCGAGGCTATAAGAAGGCGCTCCGCCGCGCGTTTCGGTGGAGCGCCCGAAGGGGGGGCACAGACAGGGACACCTGTCGCGACGGTGAAACTACTCCGTATCGAGGGTGCCTCCTATGACACGAGCCCATAGCCCGTACATGCAGTATTAGGCAACATGGTGCAGAANNCAGGACGGGCTGGCTCGGAGGGTGGGAGCTTCGGTGCGTTCGGTCAAGGCGTGGGAGGCCGGCGACACCGTGCCACGCCTCTTCTTTCGCCGCCGCCTGGCCAAGGTCCTCGGCGTGAGCGTCGACGAACTCGGATTCTGAGCACTGGTTTCACCCTCGACGCAGGACGTGCGGGCGTCGAGATCAGAAGTGGTGGAACACGGCGGTGACCGCGTACCAGTCCGTGGCTGATCCCAGGGTGGCGAGAGCGTCCTGGGTGCCGGCCGCACCGCCCAGGATGTCCTGAAGATCCGCCGAGCCGGATGCGGTCTGTGCGCGAAGCGTCAACGCCAGCCCCTGCGATGTCCCCGGGGTGACGCTTCCTGGCGATCCGCCCGTGACGATGGCACCGACTACGAGTTCGCCCGCCGCCACCGCGCCCGTTGCTCCCGTGTCGACCGCGGTGCTGAAGCTGCTCCCCACGGCCGTCTGGTCGAGGGCCGCGGTGCGCGCCACGCCGCTGTAGTCGCCCGCCGCACCCTCGAGGTACGTACCGCTGGAGGCGCTGATGGTCACGGTCACGCCGTAGGGCGCCGCGGCTGCGTTCTGCACGTAGTACATCGCGATGTCGCCGCCGCCGCTCGAGAAGGTCGTCGACGAGCTCCGTGTCCACGCGCCGTTGACGTTGTCCGAGACCTGCACGGGCCCGGTGGCATCGTACTGGGCGAACCAGCCGACCAGGAGATCGCCGGCAGACACCTGGCCCGCAAGCGGAAGTGTCGTCTGGGTCACGCGGCCCCCGGTGGACACCGCGCCGCCCTGCACGTACTGGATTGCCGACGGCGCCGGCGTGGTCACATTGACCGCGGTCGAGCGCGCCGAATGGTTGCCGCTGCCGTCGAACGCATCGACGGCGTAGGAGTACGCGGTGGAGGCCGCGACGGTCACGTCGGTGAAGGTGGTCGCCAGCGCGCCGCCGGTGGTCCCCACCGCGATGCCGTTGCGGTAGATGGTGTAGCCGGTCACCGCGACGTTGTCGGTGGATTTCTTCCAATTGAGGGTGACCGCGTTGGCGGTCACCGGCCCTGCGGTCAATCCGGTCGGCTTGGTGGGTGGCTGGGTGTCGCCGCTCGACGAGATCAGCTCGTATGCGCCGACGTCACAGCCGGTGCCCTGCGGACGGGCCGTGGCGCGCTGATCCGTGCCGGCCGTGCACCCGCTCACCGTCGCGGGGATGACGTTCAGCGCGGGGCTGGACGCGGGAAGGGCCAGGGTCTGGGTCGAGCCCCCGTTCGATGCCAGCGCATCCAGCATCGGCTGCGTGTTGTTCAGCGACTGGTTGGCCGCGGAGAAGCCGCAGGACGTNNTTGGCCACGATGCTCGTGCTGACCGACAGGGTCGACGTGCCGTAGTTGTGCAGGTCGGCGCCGTACTGTGAAGCGTTCTGGGAGAACGTTGAGTAGCTGACCGTGGCCGTGCCGAAGTTCTGGATTGCACCCCCACCGTTGCTCCCACCGGTGTTCTTGTAGAACGTGCTGTTCGACACGGACACCGTGGCGTCATTGTCGATGGCCCCCCCGCCGGGACCGCTGTTGCCGACGAAGGTGGATGCCGTGATCGTGGTGGTGCCGACGGCAGTGACCAT
>PLDZ01000077.1 GCA_003136295.1 Candidatus Dormiibacterota bacterium | reverse complement strand
GTCGTCGAAGCCGTGCCGCCCGATGGTGTACCGAAGGGCCTGGAACGCACCGCCCCGGGTGGCCAGCCAGGCGCGCACAGCCGTGTTGACGGCATCGACCGTGGCGCCGATCTCCGCGTAGCGGTCGTCGTCGGTGTGCTGGGCGAGGGTGCCGTCCTCGAGCTCGACGAGGAAGGGCAGCGATCGCAACCACGCCTCGAGCTGCGCATCCGATGCGACGGCGTCCAGGTCCGCCCAGTCGCCCCGACGGCTGAGCCAGAGGTCCTCAATGCTCAGCCCGTCGCGTGTCCGCCAGGCGCCGAGCTGGTCGCCGCCACGGGAGCGCTCGAGCATCACGAGCAGGAACAGATCGTGGTTGCCGAGGACCGAGCGCGCGTTGCGGCGCTCCATGGCGAGCGTCGCGGCCGCCGCCCCACCACCCGCTCCGGGCTCGCCTCCCTGGAAGAAGTCACCGAGGAAGACGGTGTCGACCTCGTCGTCGGGGTAGGGCTCGAGCGCGTCGATGAGCCGGCCGACGTCTCCCTGGACATCGCCGACGATCAGGGTGGGCCGGGTCACCGCGTCAGGATACGATCGCCCGCGGGCTCAGCCGCCGGCGGCCGCCTTTCGCGTGCGCGCCACGAGCGCCCGCCCCCGGGTGAGCTGCCGGGTCACCGAACGCGGACCCGGGCCTCCGGGACCGTCGCGGCGGCGGAGCGCGGCGTCGGGATCGAAGAGCTCAACGACGCTCGGGTCGAAGCGGTCCGAGGCCGCCCGCCACTCTTCGAGGTCGAGGTCGGCGAGCGTTCGCCCCTCGGCCAGCGTGCGCGCCACCAGCGCACCGACGATCGTGTGCGCTTCGCGAAAGGGCACGCCCCTGGCGACCAGGTGCTCGGCAATGTCGGTGGCCTGGAGTGCCGGGTCGGAGGCCGCCCGGCGCATCGCCTCGACGTCGAAGCGCACGACGGTGACGACCTCGGTGAGCATTCGCAGGGTGGCGCCCGCGGTGTCGACCGCGTCGAAGAGCGGTTCCTTGTCCTCCTGCAGGTCGCGGTTATAGGTGAGGGGCAGACCCTTGAGGACGGTGAGCAGCGCGACCAGGTCCCCGATCACTCGCCCGCTCCTGCCCCGGGCCAGTTCGGCGACGTCGGCATTCTTCTTCTGGGGCATCAGCGACGACCCGGTGGCGTGGCTGTCGGGAAGGCTGGCAAAACCGAACTCGGCACTCGACCACAGGACCAGCTCCTCGCCGAGTCGCGAGCAGTGGACCATGGTGAGCGCGCAGGCGGCGGCGATCTCGACAGCGAAGTCCCTGTCGGCGACGGCGTCCATGCTGTTGGCGGCGACACGTGCGAAGCCGAGCAGGTGGGCCACCCCGTCCCGATCGAGCGGCAACGTTGAGCCGGCGAGCGCGCCACTGCCGAGGGGAAGTTCGTCGCAGGCATGACGAGCCGCGCCGAGGCGGAGTGCGTCGCGCCCGAACATCTCCACATACGCGAGCAGGTGATGCGCGAGCGAGACGACCTGCGCGCGCTGCAGATGGGTATANNCAGCAGATCGGTGCATGCCCGTCGTGCCCACATGCGCAGGTCGGTTGCCACCTGGTCGTTGCGGCTGCGCCCTGTGTGCAGCATGCCTGCGACGGGCCCCGCGAGTTCGAACAGCCGGCGTTCCACGGCAGTGTGAATGTCCTCATCCTCGGGCGACACGGCAAACACGTCGCCGGAGAGTTCCGCCGCAATTGCGCGCAGTCCCGAGTCGATGGCGCGGTGTTGCGCAGCCGTCAGCACGCCGATGCTGCGCAGCATCCGCGCGTGAGCACGGGAGCCGGCAACATCGTCGGCGCCGAGACGCCGGTCGACGGCCACGCTCGAGGTGTATCGCTCGACTCGCTCGGACGTCGGCGCGCTCAGGCGGCCGGCCCAGACCTTGCGACCAGCCCCGCCTCTGCTTGTGCGCGCAGCGCCGCGCGCCCGCCGGTCAGGCGTCGCCACGCCGTTGCGTGCGCCGCTCGACGTGGAGTGGTGCCGTGTCCTCGAGAGCGCCCTGCACGCGCGTCTGCGTGCGCAGCGGCAGGCCGAACAATTCGATGAAGCCGCGCGCCGCGGCATGGTCGAACGTATCACCGATTCGGTCGTAGGTCGCGAGGTCGTTGCTGTACAGCGATCGCTCCGCACGCCTNNCGCAGTGCCGAGAACCAGAGACCGTCGTACACCAGTCGCGCCCACTCGTCGCCGACGATGCGCTGGAATCGCGCAACGTCGCGGGTGATGGTCAGGCTCTCGAGCGCGTGGTGCGCCGCATGCAGGGTGACCGCCGCCGGCGCCTCGTACACCTCGCGGGATTTGATGCCGACGAGACGGTTCTCGACATGGTCGATGCGACCGATGCCACGCGCTCCGGCAGTTGCGTTGAGCTCGGCGACGAGACGATCACCCTCGAGCCTGCGGCCGTCGAGCGACACCGGGACGCCACGCTCGAACCCGATCTCCACGACGACACCAGCGGCAGGCTCATTCGCGGTCCACTCGAAGACGTCGCCGGGGGGCGCAATCCACGGATCCTCGAGCACCCCGGCCTCGATGCTGCGTCCCCAGAGGTTCGCATCCACGGAATACGGGGAAGCCCTGGTCACCGGAACCTCGATGCCGTGGCTGGCGGCGTAGTCGAGCTCCTGGGGCCGCCCCATGTCCCAGTCACGTACCGGTGCGACCACGCGAAGCTCGGGAGCGAGCGCACCGACGGCGACATCGAAACGCACCTGGTCGTTGCCCTTGCCGGTGCATCCGTGCGCCACCGCGACAGCACCCTCCTCGCGGGCGACATCGACGAGCAGCTTGGCGATGAGCGGGCGCGCGAGCGCGGTGGCGAGCGGGTACACACCCTCGTAGATCGCGCCCGCTGCCAGTGTCGGAAAGCAGAAGGAATCGACGAACACCCTGCGTGCGTCGGCGACGTGGGCGCTCATCGCGCCCGTGCGGAGCGCGCGGGTCGCGACCGCGTCAACGTCCTTCGACTCGCCGAGATCCGCGGTGAGCGTGATGACGTCATAGCCGAGCTCCTCCTGGAGCCAGCGGATCGCCACCGACGTGTCGAGGCCGCCGCTGTAGGCGAGCACGCAGCGTTCGGGCGCGCTCACGCGTTGTCCTCGGACATTGAGTTGAGGCGGAGCAGCAGACGCTGTGCCGCCGGCCTCGAGCGTGCGATCACCAGCACCGTGTCATCGCCGGCGATGGTTCCGGCGACCTCCTCGAAGCGTGATCCGTCGAGTGCGCCGCCCACAAGCGGCGCGCATCCAGGCGCCGTGTGCACGATGCCGAACAGGTCGACGAATTCGATCCCCTGGACGTGCTCCCGGATGGCGTTGCGGAGTCGCTGCATGGTCTGCTCGACGTCGAGCTCGGCCACCGGCGCCACGTAGCGCGGCCCCGCCTCGTCGTGGACCCGGAGCAGACCGAGTTCGCGGATGTCGCGGCTCACCGTCGCCTGGGTGACCGGGAAACGCCTGCGATGCAACTCGGCGACGAGGTCCTCCTGGGTGCGAATGACCCCACCGCGAACCAGCGCGAGGATTACACGGTGGCGCGCGGGTTTCGCCGCGGGACCGATGAGCCGCGTGGCACTCGCGCTCATGCGTCGCCGGCGGGTACGGCCACCGAGTCGAATGCTCTGCTCAGGCGCTCCACCGCCAGGTCGACCTCGTCGCGCGTGATGATCAAGGGCGGCACCAGACGGAGCGTGCGATCGCCGATGGCATTGACGATCACACCTTCATTGAGCGCCGCGGCTGCGACATCACGCGCAACGTCGTGGGTCAGCGCCACACCCAGCAACAGTCCGCGGCCACGGACGCCCGCCACCGGCGCGCCCGCGCCCGCGAGCGCGCTCAACGACTCGTCGAGATAGTCGCCGACATCAGCCGCATGGTCGACGAGACCCTCGCTCTCCACCGTGCGCATCACAGCGACCGCGGCCGCACACGCAAGCGGTCCGCCGCCGAACGTGGAACCGTGGTCGCCGGGTTCGAACACATCCGCGCGCGGCGCGGCCAGGATGGCGCCGATCGGGACACCACCGCCGAGTGCCTTGGCGACCGTCATCACATCCGGCGCGGCATCCTCGTGCTGGTGCGCCCACCACCGGCCGGTGCGTCCCATCCCGGTCTGTACCTCGTCGAGGATGAGGAGCACGTTGCGCTCATCACAGAGCCGCCGGATCGCGGCGAGCCGGCCCGGCTCGAGCGGGATCACGCCGGACTCACCCTCGATGGGCTCGAGCATCACCGCGCACGTTGCGCTGTCGATCGCCTGCTCGAGCGCGCCGAGGTCGTCGAAGGGGACATGCACGAAGCCCTTGGGAAGTGGCTCGAACGGCTTGCGGTAGCGCGGGTTCGCGGTTGCCGCGAGCGCACCCATGGTGCGTCCGTGGAACGCCCCCTGCGCGCACACGATGACGTGCGCGCCGTCGCGATGCAGCTTGCCCCACTTGCGCGCCAGCTTGATGGCACCCTCATTCGCCTCGGCACCGCTGTTGCAGAAGAACACACGCGACGGGAATGCCGACGCGATCAGCCGCTCGGCAAGCTCCAGCTGCGGCTCCGTGTAGTACAGATTGCTCGTGTGCATCAGCGTCGCCGCCTGCTCGGCGATCGCCTGCCGCAGTGCCGGGTGATTGTGGCCGAGGATGTTCACCGCGATGCCCGCGACCAGATCGAGGAGTTCACGCCCGTCATCGGTGGTGACCCACACACCGTGGCCGCGGCGCAATGTGATCGGCTGGCGCTGATAGGTGTCCATCAGCACGTTCCTGGCGCGAGCCGCAACCGTCGTCGCGTCCGCGGTCACTCCTGCTCTCCCTGGGTCAGCATGGTGCCGACTCCACGCTCCGTGAGCAGCTCGAGGAGCAGCGCGTGCGGCACCCGTCCGTCGATGATATGGGTCGCGCATCCACCGTCGGTGGCCCTGATCGCCGCTTCAACCTTGGGGATCATGCCGTCCCGGATGACCCCCGCGGCGAGCAGCTCGCGAGCGAGAACGGCGTCGAGCGCGCTGATCAGCGTGCCGTCTCCGGCGCGGACACCCTCGACATCGGTCATGAGGATGAGCTTGCTCGCGTGGATCGCGACAGCAACCTCGGCGGCCACCGTGTCCGCGTTCACGTTGTACGCCTGACCGTCGTAGCCGAGACCGATCGACGCCATCACCGGAATGCGTCCCTGGTCGAGGATCGCGAGGAGCGGTTCCGGGTTGACCTGCGCAACATCACCGACATAGCCGAGGTC
>PLDZ01000016.1 GCA_003136295.1 Candidatus Dormiibacterota bacterium | reverse complement strand
CTCCCGATCGGCAGCTGGCTCTTGGTCGCTCCTCGCCCTGAACCGCTGGGACATCGATCGAGACTCACGGGCGCGACGCTCGTGTTCGTCGCAGCCGGGGTCGGCTGCGTCGGCGGTATCTACGGGATCGGCGGAGGGTCAATCCTTGCTCCGATCCTCATCGGTACTGGGCGTTCCCCGTCCGAGGTCGCACCTGCGACGCTAGCGTCCACGTTTCTCACGTCGATTGCGGGCGTGGTGACATTCGTGTTGCTTGCGGCACAGAGCCGTGGCTCAATCAGCCCTGACTGGCCCGTCGGTATCTCCCTCGGAGTGGGCGGGCTGTGCGGCGGATACGCCGGCGCGCATTTACAGCGCCGGCTTCCGGAACTCGCTGTGCGTCGTTTGCTTGGCGTCGTTGTGCTCGCCATCGGCATCCGTTACATCTGGCTGGCCTTCGGCTAACGCACAGGCGGCTCCGATGACCGCCGATCCGCTCAGAGTGGCGACGTCGCGATTGCCATCGACTCGAGCCGCCGGACGGCGCATGCAGAGCGCGCTTCAGCGTACGCGTTCGGGCTGTTCAGGATGCCGCGTGTTGCCAGAGACCAGCGCAAGCGCGTGCGGCAGTGCGGGCCACACCGCATCGAGACACTCGGCCACCGCGTTCGGGCTTCCCGGCAACGAGAGCACGAGGCAGTTCGTGGTGACACCGACAACCTGGCGAGAGAGCATCGCGTGCGGTGTCGACTTGAGTCCTTCGTGGCGCATCGCCTCGGCCATTCCAGGCACCTCGTAGTCGAACAGCGGCAGCAGCGCCTGCGGCGTCACGTCGCGCGGACCGAGACCGGTCCCACCGGTGAGGATGAGCACGTCGGCGTGCTCGGCGCACCGCCGAACCGCCGCACGGATCGACTCGATGTCGTCCGGTACGCTCTCACGCGCGATCACATCAGCGGGAAGCAGCGCGAATCGCGCAACGATGATATCGCCGCTGCGGTCGTCCGCGTCGACTCCGCGCCGGCTGTCACTGACTGTGATCTCAGCAGCGCGCCAGCGGTGCTCGTCGTGCATGGCATCGCTCACTCGCGAGCGATCCGCTCGTGTCCCGCGTACACGTTCATCTGCTCACCGCGAAGGAAGCCTATCAAGGTCATCCCGGAATCGGACGCGAGCTCCACGGCGAGGCTGGACGGCGCGGAAACGGCCGCCAGCAATGGAATCCCCGCCATCAATGCCTTCTGCGTCAACTCGAAGCTGGCGCGGCCCGACGCGAGGATGATGTGCGATCGAAGCGGCAGCAGTCCCTGGGTCGCCGCCCACCCGATCACCTTGTCGAATGCGTTGTGGCGGCCGACATCCTCACGGAGGCAGAGCAACGCTCCGGCACTGTCGAAGAGAGCCGCGGCGTGCAGGCCACCGGTGCGTGCGAACTGTCGCTGCGCGGAGCGCTGGAGTGCGGGGAGGCCGAGCAGGAGCGACGGCAAGACACGGAGCGGATCGCCGGCCACGTCGTATGCGGACTTGGTCCGCACCGCCTCGATGCTCGCCTTGCCACACATGCCGCATGACGAGGTCATGTAGAAGGCACGCGGCGTGACATCGCGAGACGACGCGGCGGCAGAGAGCGTGACCTCGACGATGTTCAGCTCCCCGGTCGCAGCCGCGGCGTCGGGACACATGCGCATCGAAGTGATCTCGCTCGACTCGCGAACGATGCCCTCGGTGATGAGGAACCCGGCGACCAGGTCGAAGTCATCGCCGGGCGTTCGCATCGTGACCGAGAGCGAGACCTCGCCGATCCGGATCTCGAGTGGCTCCTCGGTGCTGACGTCGTCACTCCGCCAGGTCACGGCGCCCCCGGCCGCAACCTGCATCACACGCCTGTGGCGCACGGTCATGCCGACCACCATACCGACGTGCACGCGCTCGAGGGTGGTGGGGCGGGATCATTGCGTCATGAGCGAAGCCCTGGGCACCGGCGACCTGCTCGGCAAGCTGGCGGCACAGTTGAACGCCGCGCGCGGGGGAACGGGTGCGCTGGAGCCGATCGATCTCGAGGTCCGAGCGCGCCTGCTTCGGATCGCCCGAGATGTCGCGCATTCGACCGAGCGGCAGAATGCCCCCCTCGCCGCCTACCTGATCGGCCGCTCCGTCCAGGAGGCGATGCGATCGGGCATGTCGCAGAGCGACGCCGTCGATCAGGCGGCGTCGGTGGTGCGATCGATCATCGGCGAGCCTCCCGCCTGAGTTCGGCCACGTCCTCGGGCGTGTTGACGTTCAGCGCGAACCTCTCGGAGATGCCCGCGCGGCGCCATTCGCTTTCAGGAACACGCAGCGCATTCGCCGTGCTGATGAGTCCCCGGAGCGATCGATCGGGGCCCGCCAGCGCCGTCTCGGCCGCTGCGAGGATGGATGTCGCGTAGACGGCGTGGAGCGGTTCGATACCACCGCCGGCCTCGCACACCGCAACGTCGCGGTCACCGATGAGATCGGCCAGCATTCTGATGAGCCGCTGATCGATCCAGGGGAGGTCGACCGCAACGACCGCCAGGAGCCGGTGCGGCGATGTGCGCAGCGCTGCCACGACTCCGCCGAGAGGTCCCGCGTCAGGAACCGCATCGGCGATCGACTCCCGGCCGGTCATTTTCGCTGACGTACCACCCGGAGCGATGAGCACGGGGTCGCACACTTCGTCGAGTCGGGCGACCGCACGCGCCAGCAGTGTGGTTCCCTCGAAACGGATGGTCGCCTTGTCGACGCCCATGCGCGTGCTGCGACCGCCGCACAGAACAACGCCGGCGAGTCCGGCGCTCACGAGCGCACGGTCGTCCGGCTCCACGTCTTGGTCAGGCCAGGGTGGTGACTCCACTGGGCGCAACTCTACGAGACACCACCTACCCGAACCTCAGAGCCGCCCGGCGATGCCTGCGCTGCCGCAGGATCGCTGTCGCATCTAGGCGTTCAGGCCGTTGCTGACGTTCGAGAAGAC
>PLDZ01000001.1:1991-3085 GCA_003136295.1 Candidatus Dormiibacterota bacterium | reverse complement strand
TCAACCCCATGGCTGCACCGGCTTGTACCCACCGACCTCTCAATTTTGCCAGCGGCCGCATCCTGCGCCCTCACCTACCTGAGCATTCACCTGCCGAGCGGCGCGAGTGGGTTCTTCCGGTATGACGCGCTGCAGCAACTCACATACTTCGCTGTGATCTTCATCCTTGCACCGCTGGCCATTCTCACGGGTCTGGCGATGTCCCCTGCCCTGGATAACCGCTTCCGCTGGTTCGCACATCTCTTCGGCAACCGTCAAATCGCACGATCCATCCACTTTCTCGTGATGGTCGGATTCGTTCTGTTCTTCATCGGACACATGGCTTTGATCGCCCTCACCGGGTTCACGGCCAATCTCAACGACATCACGCTGGGAAACAACAACACCAACCTTGATGGGGTCGTGATCTGGATAGTCGTCATTGCGCTCGTGATCGCCTTCAACATCTGGGCGATCCGCTTCTCCTGGAAGCACACTCGAGTCCTGCAGCGCATCGCCAACGTAGCCGTTGGCCGTCCTATGGATCTCGTTTTCGACCACTTCGCACCTCGCGTGGAGTACAACCGGGACGACATCAGCATTTACTTCTGGCCAAATCACTCCCGCCTGCCCGACAGTCCAGAGTGGCGCGCACTCCGGGACGATGACTTCCGCAGCTACCGACTGAAGGTCTATGGCCTGGTCGAGAATCCGGTCGAGCTCTCTCTCGCACAGATCACGGAGTTGGCGAAGAAGTCTCAGATCACGTTGCATCACTGCATCCAGGGGTGGTCGGGCATCGCCGAATGGAGCGGCCTGCCGTTTCGCGATCTCATCGACCTGGTACGACCCACGCCTGAAGCAGAGTGGGTGATGTTCTACTCGTTCGCCAAGGGAGGCGAGGGAAGCGATCCCTACTATGACTCGCATTCAATAAAGGATCTTCTCCACCCTCAAAGTCTGCTGGCATACGAAATGAATGGCGAACGCCTCCCCATCCTGCACGGCCGACCATTGCGCCTCCGGGTCGAGAATCAGCTGGGTTTCAAACAGGTCAAATGGATCAGTGAGATCGAGTTCGTTCACCACTTCAGTGAACGCTACGCTGGGCAAGG
>PLDZ01000001.1:0-1976 GCA_003136295.1 Candidatus Dormiibacterota bacterium | reverse complement strand
AGCTTCTTGCGGGCGTCGTGCAGTGTCTTGTAGATCGCCCCGCTTGTGGTCTCGAGCTTTTCTGCGAGGGTGGCAGCCGAGATGCCGTCGATCGCAACAGCCACTAACACGGTTCGCTGTCGGGTCGTCAGCTGGCCGACGATCAAGTCCCGGACCGTCCGGAGCATCTCCTGAACCTCGGCGCGCTCCTCCGGCGACCACGTCGTGCCAGAGATTACGTTCAACTGCTCCGCGTCGGTCGCCACCTGATCGCGGCCCATGCGCCGGCGGATGCTGACCGGGGCNNCGAGCCTCACACCGGAGGCGCTCATGGAGCTCGGCGACGGCGCGCTCGCGTATGTTAGTGGGGCCGTGCAGACGAGTCCACCATGCAAGTGATTCGGCGTCCAAGTGGCGAACTGGTTGGCCCGCCGACGGGACGTCGGCCGATCGCGAGGTGGGGTGCTCGCATCCCGCGGCTCGGGGTGGGCGAAGCACCTATCGGTCTTTCGCAGGCACGACCAGTACAGGGCAGGGCGCGATCTGTAGCAAGCGGTGAGCAACGCTCCCGAGCAGCAACCCCTTCAGGGGTCCGCTGCCGACGCTGCCGAGAACGATCAGGTCGGCTGTGGCCGCAGTTGCGGCGTCAGCGATCGCGTGAGCGGGGCCGCTGAATGTGACGCGATGGACCTCGAAGTCGACATGGAGACCGTCTGCTTTCAGCGCGGCAACCTGCTCGCCAATCCGCGTCTTGATCTCTGGCTCGAGCGCCTGAACGTGCTGCGCACCGCCATGCCCAGGCACCAGTTCATCCACATGGACCACCAGCAGACGAGCCTTCTGATCGACGGCGAGCTCTCGTGCGTAAACCAGGGCGAGATCGCCTGCCTGGGAACCGTCGGTCGCGACCAGGATAGCCTTGAACATGTCACCACCTCATTGAGCAAACCGAGTCGCAATCATGCGCTCACTGAAGCGGAGTCGACGTGCCGTCTGCCGCTCATGAGACCGTGATCTCGCCTTTCATGTTAGGGGCGTGGACGGTGCACAGGTAGTTGTACGTCCCCGCAGCCGTGAACGTCACTTCCCAGGTCGCGCCCGGAGCGAGCGTCTCGTCGGTAAGACATCCGTCATTGCTGTCTTGGAACGTAACCGTGTGCGCCATGGACCCTGTGTTCTTGAACTCAATGACGTCGCCGGTGTGTGCGGTTGCGGCGGCTGGGACAAAGACCAGGCCATCGGTCGCATTGATGGTGACGGTGACGCTTCCAAGCCCACTCACCGCGGCCGTGCCGGGGCACGTGCCCGAGCCACCACCGGAGCTGGTCACCGGGCTGCTGCCGGTGCCACATCCCACCAGCGCAATAAGAGCTGCCGCGCCCGCGCTCAACGCCAATATCGTGCTTGTGTGGAAGCTCGACCGCGTCTTCCGCTCGACCCTCGGGCCCTTGTGCGTGGCAAGCACTACGGGTCGCCTTTGCTTGCTTACCCAGGACGTCGACACAACCTCGCCGACCGGCCACCTCTCACTCTGCCTCGTGCCGACGGATGGACCCGTCGGCCGCGGCAAGGCCTCATCAGGCACCCGTTGCAGCACCAACGTGACGACTCGAGTGCATCGCACCAGCGCCGGCCCGCAGACGCTTCACCTCCGGGAGGCCATCGCATCGAGCGGGGTCCGGCCCGTGTCCGGCGCCCGGGAGGCCATCGCGTCGAGCGGGGTCCGGCCAGTGTCCGGCGCCCGGGAGGCCATCGCATCGAGCTGGGTCCGGCCCGTGTCCGATACTGGAGCAACCACAACGCCGAGCGAGGCGATTGCCTTGGTTGAGGTCACTTCGGTCCGTCTTCCGAGATAGCTTGCGACCAGGTGGCGGTTCGTAGTGCTCATAACGCTCTCCCGAGGGGCCGAGGGATCATGTCCGCAAGTCGCCCCTAAAAGAACTTACTGGTCTTTATGGCTTCTACAGCTGATGGTACACCTGGGGCCGCTATATGGC
>PLDZ01000239.1 GCA_003136295.1 Candidatus Dormiibacterota bacterium | reverse complement strand
ATAGCCAAGGCCACGTCCATCGCCGAAGCGCGAGGAGGCACCCTGTACTTCCCCGCCGGGCACTACATGGTGCATGGATCGGGCATCGGCTCAGCAATCGAGATACGGGAGGGGCGCCCACTGACCCTTGCCGGACCCGCGAGTGACCTGGTCACCCTCACGAACACCAATGTCTCCGGGGGGTTGCTGAGTATCCGGGTGGATCACACAGTGGTCGAGGACCTGACCCTCGATGCCCAGTCGTCCAACACACGGCAGGCCTTGGGGGCGGTCGCAAACGATGTCACCGTCGAGAACTGCCGGATCCTCGGCGGCAGGCAGTTCTTCGCCATCTACTACGCCGGCCCGGCCGGTGCGGCACCTTCCGCACCGGCGTACAACACCGGCAACAGGCTGCTGAATGACGTGGTCAGTGATCTCGTGGCCAACGACGGTATCTCGTGGTCGTTCCAGGAGAGCAGCCTCATCGAGAACCTTCAGCACACGGGCTCCCGCCTCGCGCTCTACGTCGACAGGTATGTGACCGTCCAGAACGAGACGTATCGTCCGGGGCCGCAGGGTGGCGGTACCGCCGGATTCTGGATCTCCGCGCCGTCGGACCACATCACGATCAACAACTTCACGAGCTACGGCATGGGCGGGATCATTTCGAACAACGGAGCGAACGTGAGCACCAATATCACCATCGCGAACGAGAGGCTGATGGTCCCGGGCAACACGTTGCGGGTGGACGCGGTAACCGGCCTGACAATCCGGGGTTGCAACTTCGGCAGCGATAGCACCCTGATGTTCACAGGATCGATGGCAGCAACATCGGTGGTTGTCGAGGACTGCGCCGCGCTTCCCATGGTTCGTTTTCAGGGAAGCGCGATCGTGAGAGCGGCGTTCATTGCCGATGCGTATTCAGGCGTCCCGGTGGGGACAGCGCTGCACCGTCAGACGTTCTACAACTACAACTCGGCCCACCCGTCGTTCACCGTGAGCGGCGGCGTGTGGATGAATCGACCGGGCGGCTTCTTTGGTGGAGCTGCCGCCACGTACACGGTGAGCGGCCTCGTGGGCTATCCCTGAGGCGACTGGTCCTCCAGCCGCCGCAGCGTGTGTCGCGGTGGGACGCGGCAGGCCGATCCGGGTGGGCGGGCTCGACGTCTAGCCCGCCCACCCGGTTGAGGCTACTGGAACCAGCCCTCCACATCCACAACCGCGTCGATACTCCCGGCGGCGTTGAAGATCTTGAAGTCACCTACAGGTGCACCAACAGCCAGCTGGACAGCAATCAGGTTGGGCAGGACCTCACCGGCGCCAACATTGATGTCCGATGCGTTCGGGTGACTGGTCGCGTCTGCCGGATACGTGGTCAGGTAGGTAGCTGCAGATCCTACGACCGCGGTGAGATTCGCGATGATCGCCTTGGCGCCGCTCGCGATGCCATCCTGTCCTGCCGCCGCGACTGTCAATACTCCTCCCGGGGTCAGCTTGTGACCGGCGCAGGGTGTGCCTTGAGCGGACCGTGTGTCGCAGATCCGCGTGGGCGAGGTGGCATAGAACTGGAGGCCCTGCGCAGCCGTCGGACCGCCGAACCAGCCGTCATCGTCGATGATGAAGTTTGCCCTGCCCACGGCGTTGTAGACGCACACGTACAAGGGTGACGTGTTCGGAGCGAGGTCAACAAACACACGGTTGGCTTGAGCCTGGCCCGCGCTGACGTTGATGGTCGAGAACGGTGGCGCGCCCTTGTTCCCCCCCCACAAGCAGCCGGTGTTGATGGAGTACGGAATCACGCTGAGATACGTGCTGGCGGTCCCGGCGATCGCGGTCAGGTTGATGATCGCGAACTCCTCTGTGCCGTCAGTCGGGATCGAGGGGCAGTTGGCCGGCACGGTGCACCACAGCGGCATCCCCGCCACTTTCACCCTGACGGCTGTGTTGGCCCCGATCGTTTGATCCTTGCCGTTGTTGGGGGTATTGCACACGTTCGTTGGCTGGGAGACCCGGCTATCGCAGACGCGGAGCGGTGGGATGGGGTGATACTCCCCGGCGTGTGTGCTCGCAGCCGCAGGAGCGAAGTAGCCTTCGACGTCCCCAATGACGTTCACCGTCCCGAGCGCGTTCTTGATGGTGACGGCCCCGCCGGCACTGAGTTGCGACGTGACCAAGTTTGCCACTATCGTCTGCGCCTGGAAGTTGAGATTCGAAGCGGTCGGAGGTGAAGTGCCGGCGGGATACACCGTCAGGAGGCTGGAGGACGAACCGTTGACCGCGACAACGTTGATGACGACACCGGTTGCACCGGCGGGGACCGAGTTGCCACTGCCCGGGTCAACGTACCCGGTGACCTGGAGCGTCAGCGTTCCTCCCGCTCCCAGCGCATGGCAGCCGCCAGCAGTGCCGCCACAGACGCCCTTCGTCGTGTTGAGAATCCTGAAGCCGGGTGTTATCGGCGTGTAGTTGCTCGCAGCCGAGACGGTGGCCGGAACGCCAGGAGCCATGGCCACGCCGGCGGAGCTCACTGCTGCGATGGCGGGTGCCTGCTGCGACCCGAAGATAGCGATGGTAGCCAGAATGCTGATCGCAGCTGTGACGCCGCTTCCCCTTCTGAAACTCATGGCCGGGAATGCTACAACAACGGTACGTAGCGCGTCAAATGGGTCAAAAGGAGCGCCCAGGCCAGTCCCGCGACGTGCTCTCCGCCACGACGTCAGCTGTCCAGAATCGGCATAATTGATCCATGGGGAGCTTGAGAAGGAGGGGTTTGCACATTTCGTCACGCTCCAGCGCGCGCGGATTCACGCCCCTCGGTAAGGTCGGATCGGATGGAGCAGGCGTGCTGATCGCCGCACGCTCGGAGGCGAGCGGCGCGCTCGTCGACATCCGCCTCCTCGCTCCAGCCCTGAAAAGTGCCCGAACCTTCATGCGCCGCCTCGGGGGAGACATGGGTGTGCTTCGCGAGGTTCGCCACACCAACCTCGTCTCCGTGATGCAGTTCGACAAGCGCGCCGGTGCCGTCGTCTACGAGGCGGTCCCCGGCAGCACGCTGACGCAGCTGCTCCGGGCACAGGGGCCGCTCGAGCTTCCGGCCAGCCTGGTGCTCCTCGAGGACTGCATTTCCGGGCTCGAGGCGCTCCACAACGTCGGCGTCCTGCACCGCAACCTGACTCCCGATTCCGTGGTGGTTGAAACCACTGGGGCTGTGCTGCTCCGCGATGCGGGGCTGTCGGCGCCGGATGCGCCCGTCGGCCTGCTCGCTGAGCAGCAACCCTACCGAGCCCCCGAGGTCCTCGCCGGAGGGGCGCCCACGTCCGCTTCTGACCTCTACGCCGCCGCCGCAGTCTTTGTTGAATCGCTCGGCGGCCGCGCCTCCAAAACGGCCCTGCAGGCCGAGCTGCGCCCACTCCTCTCGGAGGGGATGTCGAAGGATCCTTCCAAGCGCAGCGCGACGCTCGACAACTTTCGACGCGAGCTCGATGACTACGCAAGAGCCACCATCGGCGAAAGCTGGCGCAAGGACGGTCGGGCGCTCCTGGTCGTGGCGGCCGCCGCGCAGGCCACGCGCGCCGTCCGCGTGAGTTCGCCGTCAGATCCCCCCGCGGATGGGATGAGCGACGCGTCGGCAGCGGTGGCGCAGCTACGGTCTCCCGCCCCGCGAGACCTGCGCATCTGGGGTGGTGTCGGTGCGCTGGGCTTCGCGGTCCTCTTGGCGGTTCTTGTGCTCCTGCGGGGAGTGTCTGGACCCTCGGGCTTGGCGTCGGGCTTCTTCCCATCGAACGGATTGCCGTTCTTCGGCGGCTCGCCCCCGTCGGCAACGCCAAGCCAGGGCGCGGTCCCAGGCCCGACGACAACCGCAGGCAGCAGCAACTCGGGGACGGTTGTGGCNNATTTCGCAGGTGATCACGTTCACGACCACCCCGCCGTCCGGCGCGGCCTACAGTGGCTCCTACCTGGTCGCTGCCCACGGCGGCGCATCGAATAATCCTGTGCTGTTCAGCAGCTTGTCGACTGGCGTTTGTAAGTCCGGAGTCGGCAATACGTTCGACTTCGTCGGAGTCGGAAACTGCCTGATCCAGGCGTCTCAGGCGGGCAACTCCCACTACAGCGGTGCGACGAATGCGCAGTCGTTCACGGTCGGCCAGGCTACGCAAGCGGTCACTCTCGGATCGGCACCTCCCTCCCCGACGTACGGCGGATTCTTCATCGAGACCGCCGCCGGTGGCGGATCAGGCAACCAAGTCGTGCTCGCGGCCGATCCTACGAGCACGGGATGCGTTCAGAATTCGGGCAACCCAAGCCGGTTCGACTTCTCGGCAGCCGGTACCTGCGTGATTGACGCGACACAAGCTGGCAACCAGGATTACAGCGCGGCGCAACCACGCCAGTTGTCGTTCGATGTTGCGCAGGCGTCCCAGACAATCGCGACCCCGTTTACCTACTCGCCAATAGTATGCCCATGCGTCGGGCAGGTTCAAACAGTCTCGGCAACGGGCGGGGGCTCGGGTAATCCAGTGACGTTCATATGGGTCTCGGGTGTCTGCACGGTTTCCGGCGACACGATCGTGGTGACAGGCATTGGGTCCTGCACGATCCAGGCGAATCAGGCGGGCAACGCCAACTACAGCGCCGCCCCGGCGGTGCAACAGACGATCAGTTGGTCGTCGTAGCTACCGTATGTCCGTCTTTGGAATTTAATCCTGCGATACTAGCCAGCTACGCTTGATCGACGAGCTTTAGGCAGGGATCCAATACGTCTCTCGACTGCGGGATTCCCGCTACGGAAGGCCCAAATCCGGTCGTGAGCTAACCCCTCTCGAGTATTGCCCACTAACTAGACTTCTTTGAGATCGACGGCGCTCGTGGAGCCGACCAGTCCTGCACCGAAGATGTACTGAACCGTCGTGCTTGGCTGCGGCGTGGCCTCGCCAACGACACTGGTTGAGGAGAAGTTGAGACCGATGTAGAAAGGCCCCTTGCCCGACTTGAACTTTATAGTCACAGTCCCAGT
>PLDZ01000080.1 GCA_003136295.1 Candidatus Dormiibacterota bacterium | reverse complement strand
GTGTACGTGAACACCAGCCGGACGCCGAGCTCAGCCTCAGCTGGGTGTGACTGCCCTCGAGAGCTGAGGGGGAAGGTCGCGCTCATGAGTGTCGGATTGAGGCCGTTGACGCTGTAGCTGTCGATCAATTCAGTAACACCGAGACAGACCGGCGTGTAGCTGTTCACAGGGGCAGGGCCGGCCGTGCAACAGGCGCCGTTGTCGGCGGACAAGTGCCGGCCGCAAACGGAGTGACACCTATGCAGCCGTTGGGCTGATAGATGTCGATCTCGATCACGTTCGCGTTGGTCAGTTGCGGCGAGACAATCGGGAGCACCTGGTCGATGATGTCCTTGTCGATCTGGCACGGATCCGCATTGGTCGCCTGGCAACCGGCCGCTGTGTTGGTCGGATAGCCCGCGTTGCCCAGCTCGGCGGCGAGCCGGGCTCCTGCACGCGTTGCCTGGGCGGCGGAGTTGTTGTCGTCGATGAGGTTTGCGGCAGTCCACGCCCCGAGGAAGAGCAGCAGGAGCACTGGGAGCAACATGGCCATCTCGACCAGCGCCTGGCCGCGCCTTGTGTCGCGCAGGCGCATCACTGCTGCGGCTCCAGACGGAACAGGTTGATGGTCGAGCTCATGAAGGTCGTCGTCCCGATGAGCAGCGTGTACTGAAATGGATGACCAGCTTCGCGTAGTCAGGCGTCGGGCCGACGTTGGGCACGGCGGGACTCCAGTTGACGAAGTTGGCCGTGCCGTTCGCTTGGTATTGGTTCTCGCATATCCCGCCGCACGTCATCGCATCCGAGAAGATGCCGGCTGTGACGGTCTCCTTATAGATGTCGACCTGCGTCACCTTCACCAGCGGCGTGCTGCTCAGACCGTCGGTGTTCATCCGCGCGATGGCGACCGTGTCGGCGTTGTTCGGCTGCGGGATCCCGGTGTTGTCGTAGTTGCCCTCGGCGGCGATGGCCGCGACGCCGATGTCGGCCGCGTACTGCATGGCGTTGGCGCCATAGAGGTAGAACCCTGCGTTCATGACCGAGAAGATCAGGAAGAACAGCAGCCCCCCGACAATGGCAAACTCAACCAGCCCCTGGCCCGAAGACCGGCGCCTGCGCAGTCGCCTCACCCGCGTAGAAATGGTTGGATCCTCCAAGGCGGTGGTGCCTGGCGACACCGACCTGTCCACCCCGAATGCCAGTATCGACGCGATCTGGGTCCTCACTCGATTGCAATGTGTGAAGAGTTGGTTGCAAACCGTGACGGAACGCCGATATCGCCGACGCAGACCGACTGCTGGTCGGTCGCCCAACCAGGGCATTTGGGGAATCCAGATTCTTCGAGCCTCGGACGAAGGCCGGGAAGTGCTTGCCTAAGCTGTCGCAGTAGTGCAATTAATGCGCGGCAATTAATTCCGTCAGGGCGCCGTCCAGGAGGTCGCGATGAGCGAGAGGGCCAAGACAATCGACACNNCTCCCCTTCGCGAAGTGGTTCGTCGGCGGCCAGCTGAACGTCTCCTACAACTGCCTCGACCGGCATGTCGAGGCCGGGCGTGGCGCGAAGGTCGCGTATCACTTCGAGGGTGAGAAGGGCGACACCCGCGCCATCACCTATGCGGAGTTGCTTTCGGAGGTCTGCCGGCTGGCCAACGGGCTCAAGAAGCTCGGCATCAAGCGGGGTGACCGGGTCGGGATCTACATGCCGATGATCCCGGAGCTGCCAATGGCGATGCTGGCATGCGCGCGCATCGGGGCGGCCCACTCGGTGGTCTTCGGCGGGTTCAGCGCCGAGGCAGTGCGCGACCGCATGAATGACGCCGCCGCCGTCGCGATCATCACCGCCGACGAGGGCTGGCGCCGCGGCGGCCTGGTCCCGCTCAAGCGCAGCGTCGACGAGGCCTGTGAGGGCTCGCCGACCGTCAAGAACGTGGTGGTCGTCCGCCGCACCGGCAACGAGGTGCCCATGACCGAGGGTCGTGACCACTGGTACCACGAGCTCGTCGAAGGCGAGTCCGACACCTGTGAGCCGGAGCACATGGAGTCGGAGGATCTCCTCTTCACGCTCTACACCTCGGGCACGACCGCGAAGCCGAAGGGCATCAAGCACACCACCGGCGGCTATCACCTCTACGCGATGTTCACGCACGACCTGGTGTTCGACATCCAGCCGGACACGGTGTACTGGTGCGCCGCCGACGTCGGCTGGGTCACCGGGCACTCGTACATCGTCTACGGGCCACTCGGCAACGGCGTCACCTCCGTGATGTACGAGGGCACCCCCGACTATCCGGCCAAGGATCGCTGGTGGTCGATCATCGAGAAGTACGGGGTGACCGTCCTCTACTGCGCTCCGACGGCCATCCGCACCTTTATGAAGTGGGGGCCAGAGTTTCCTCAGGCCCACGATCTCTCCAGCCTCCGCCTGCTCGGCACCGTCGGTGAGCCGATCAACCCGGAGGCCTGGATGTGGTACCGGGAGCACATCGGCGGCGATCGTGTCCCCGTCGTGGACACGTGGTGGCAGACCGAGACCGGCGGCATCATGATCGCGCCGCTCCCGGGCGTGACCACGCTCAAACCGGGCTCGGCAACCAAGCCGCTCCCAGGCATCGGGGCGGCGGTGGTCGACGAGGCGGGGAACCAGGTGGCACTCGGCGGAGGCGGCTACGTCACGCTGACCAAGCCCTGGCCGGGGATGCTGCGTGGCATCTGGGGAGACGACGAGCGCTACAAGGAGACGTACTGGAACCGATTCGGCACCCAGTACTTCGCCGGCGACGGCGCGCGCATCGATGAGGACGGCTACTTCTGGTTCATGGGTCGCGTCGACGACGTCATGAACGTTGCCGGGCATCGCATCTCGACCGCCGAGGTGGAGTCGGCCCTCGTGGATCACCCCGCGGTGGCCGAGGCCGCCGTCGTCGCCAAGAGCGACCCCGAGACCGGACAGGCGATCTCGGCCTTCGTCACCGTGCGTGCGGGGTATGACGAATCAACGGAGCTCATCGCCGAGTTGCGCGAGCACGTCTCGAAGCTCATCGGCCCGATTGCCAAGCCGAAGTGGATCGCGTTCACGCCAGATCTGCCCAAAACTCGAAGCGGAAAGATCATGCGCCGCCTGCTCCGCGACATCGCTGAGAACCGCAAGCTCGGCGATACCACGACGCTCGCAGATTCGAGCATCGTCGCGGATCTCCAGCGCCGCGCCACGGAGGAGGAAGCCAAAGAACAGTAGATCCGTCGCAGTGGGGGACAGTTCGATTACGAACACGCTCCGGAGTGCGATCTACTCCGGACTCATTGGAGGGCTACAAACCTATGGCAACCGCAGTTTCACCCGGCGCCCCCTATATAGCGGAGTCGGTGGCACCGGTGGCAAACCCAGCACCGCTGGGATTGATCGGATTCGGAATGACGACGTTGCTGCTCGGGGCCATCAACGCGGGCTTCATCTCGGCAGCTCCGGGACCAACTGCCGGCTCGGCAGTCGTTGTCCTGGCCCTTGCGATTGCTTTCGGGGGAGCCGGACAGATCCTGGCCGGCATGTGGGAGTTCCGTGTCGGTAACACGTTCGGAGCAACCGCATTCACGAGTTACGGGTTGTTCTGGATCAGCTTCGTGCTGATCAACACGACCTTCGCACCGGGTCTTCCCAAGGACCCAACCCCGATCCTCGGCCTGTATGCGCTTGCGTGGGGCATCTTCACCGCCTACATGTTCGTCGCCTCGCTGGGCGGGGCTTCGCGTGGGGTGTCGCTTGTGTTCTTCCTGCTCGCTCTCACGTTCATCACGCTGGCGATTGCATTCTGGGCAAAGAGCCTGCCGAGCGCAGGATGGAATCAGATCTCCGGCATCCTCGCCCTGCTCACCGCGATCGCGGCGATCTACTGCTCGTTCGCGTTTGTGACCAACGCCAACTTCAAGCGAACCGTACTGCCCGTCTGAGGGCACGACCGGTCAAGGCGGCGCGCGGCCCAGTGGGGCCGCGCCCCCGCTCCCGGGCACGGCTGACTACCCGGTACCGGTCCAGGCTCGCGGGTCGCTCGAGGGCGGGCAGGTCGGCATCGAGGGGCGTATGGCCCCCGTCGCGCCTCGATCGAAGCCGAGTAAAGCTCCTGTTCCCGCCGGGTCCGATCTCAGAACTTGCGGCATAGCAGAGCGTTTGTTACAATAACGCCGTTCGATTGGAACGACGTGTTAGAAGCGTTCGTTACATCGATGTAGTGGGCGGGTCAGGGTAGCAGGGGGCGCTGGGAGGCGCCGGATCAGGAGGGTTCATCCATGCGGCAGCGAAGTTGGGCGAGAAGCGCTCGCACCTTGGCCATTGGCGGTAGCGCCGTCCTCGGGGTGGCGGTCGCGGGCCTTGCCACGACGATGTCTGCGTCGGCGCATTACATCCTCAGCACGACGCCTCAGCCGGCGGTCGGCGTGGTGGGCACGACGGCACTCGCCGACCAGGCGCTCGTCTACGCCGACAGCTCCCGCCACGTGGAGTTCTTCCTCTGGGCCCCGGGTACCTGCGGCGTGCAGGGCTCCAGCCCTGTCTTCACCGACAGCGAGGCGGTCACAACGGCCTCGCTGACCGACAGCACCGTCACCTCGGCCACGTTTGTGCCGCAGTCGACGGGGACATTCCAGTGGACCGCGGAGATCATCATCACCGCGAGCGGAGCTGTTGAGTCCGGTCCCACCACCTGCGGCGATGAGCCGGTGACGGTGAACAAGACTCCCACCAGCATCGATACGACACCGTCGGATGCCAAGGGCGCGCCCGTCGGTACGGCGATCACCGATTCGGCAACCGTCGAAGGCTTCAACCCGACCGGAAACGTGCGTTTCTACCTCTTCGGACCGGACAACACGACCTGCAACTTCGATCAGACCTCGGCCAACGAGCCGCACGGCTGGATCTTCATGGCAGGACCGATCGCGCTCGACAAGGGCAAGGCGAAGGTTCCAGCGCCGGGATTCACCACCACGGTGACCGGCGTCTACCAATGGGTCGTCGACTACGGTGGTGACAGCAACAACACCGAGGCGCGGAGTGGATGCGGCAAGGAAGCCGTCACCATCGACAAGATGCCGACGCGCATCGACACGCAACCCTCGAGCGCTGACGGCGCACCCGTTGGTACCGCCATCACGGATTCGGCAAAGGTGATCGGCGACCACCCGACCGGAAACATCCGTTTCTACCTGTTCGGACCGGACAACGCGACCTGCAGCTTCGACCAGAAGACCGCCAGCGCCCCGCACGGCTGGATCTTCATGGCAGGACCGATCGCGCTCGTTGATGGCAAGGCCAGCGTGCCGGCGCCCGGATACACCACCACCGAGACCGGCTCCTACCGATGGGTTGCCGACTACGGCGGTGACAGCAACAACACCGAGGCACGCAGTGGGTGCGACAAGGAAGTCGTCACCATCGGCAAGCACTCGGACGGGCTGACGTCGACCCCCTCGCCGGGCGGCGTCACCGGAACTGTGATCTTCGACACCGTGACGATCTCGAACGGCATGGACCCCAGTGGCACGGTCGTGTTCTCGCTGTACAGCCCCGCTGATCCTTCGTGCAGCAGCGCGGCCATCTTCACAAGCACCGTCGCGCTCGGGGCGAACGGCACAGCGAAGTCGGCAAGCTTTGCCGGCACCAAGACTGCTGGGACGTACAACTGGATCGCCGTCTACAGCGGCGACGCCAACAACATCAGCTCCAACGACAAGTGCGGCGATGAGCCCGTGCACATCACCGCAGTGACCAGCGGTGTCCAGGGCATCACGACCCCAGGGACCGGCGTCGGATCCCCGGCCGCTCCGGCGATCGGGCTCCTGCTAGGTGGCCTCGGTCTGAGCTCCATCGCAGCGGCTGAGATTCGGAGGCAGCGCCGCCTGGTCTAGGCACGCGACACAGGAAGGGAGGCCGCCGGCGCTGGAGCCGCTCCGGCTGACACCAGGGGGACCTCGCCGCTCACTCCGCCGAGTGATGCGGCGGGGTCCCTCGCCATTTGTGGGCTTTGCGGGTGCGGCACAGGAGTCCTGGGCGCGAAGCGGCCGTAGCCGAGGGGCTCGTGATTGGCGATGGCAGTGTGCCCACGCCCCGGCCATCGTCGACGACCGGTGTGATCCGAGCTCACGCTTGAGCGAGCGGGTCAGACGGTCTGAGGTCCCCAGTCGCCGAGATCGAAGGACTCGAGCACCGCGATCGCCTCGGCGGTCTGATCGGGAGTGAGCCGGCGGGTGAACTGGGTTGCCTGCTGCTCACGCCGGCTGCCCGTCGTGGTTGCGGTGACGGCGTTCGGATGCACCTTCACGGTGCCGTGATGGACCGTGAACTTCGGGTCCTCTGACTCGGTGAGGTATTGCTCCATGTCCGATGACCATTGCAAACCGATCTGATCGGTCAATGCCTGGAACTTCCGGATCGGGTCCAGGCAGAGGTCATCGTGCGAGGCGACGATCCACGACGGATGGCGGTCGGCCGCGTCCTTGAGGGCGCGGGTCAGCAACCCGACGTTCCAGGCCGCGATCCTCACCGGTGAGGACGTCCCGTTGGGCGAGTGGAGGCCGAGAGAGCTCAGGTAGCGCTCCCGAACCAGCGGATGGCTGCCGATGGGATGTTCGCTCCACATTCCGAGCACCAGCCAGCTGGACACGATGTTCAGCGGGTTGCGCCGAAGGATCACCACCGTCGGCGAGTACCGCTCTGCGATCCAGTCCAGCGAGAAGATCGAGTTGACGGATTTCACGATGACGTGGCGCGGGCGCCGGCGAACCGTCCGCGTGCCCTCCGCAAGCCCGGCGACGAGGTAGTCGCGCATCACCGGGGGTATGCGCACCATCCGGCGGCCCGCGGCGCGAGCCGACTCGACCTTGTCCCAAGGCCAGCCGCCCGCGAATGCGAGATCCCAGATGAGGCGATACCAGTAGCTGGAGTCGCCCTCCTCGAGTACCGGGTACTCCCCGAGGCGCCTCGCGGCGACCGCGCCGAGGACATCGGAGTTGTGCCCGTCCGGTTCGTAGACGATACGGGTGTCGGTGGCGTGTCCCAGCACGTTCGCGGCCCACGTGCTCCCGCAGCGAGCGGCCCCTGCGACGAGTACCTTCATGGGCCCGTCGTGGTCGGAACGGCTGTGGGCACTGGCAGCGTACTGGGCTGCTTCTTCACCTGCTTCGCCTTGCGCTGTTTGGAGGTCGCGACGCCGCACGCCTGGTGATGCTTGGTGGCGACGCACGGCTTCGGCAGCACGAGCGGCGCTGCATTGAATGGTGCCGACGTCGCCGACGCCTGAGCCGATGCGGGGGACGCCCCACCGGCGCTGCCTGCTGCGAAGAGCACTCCGACCAGGGCCACGAGAATCAGCGCGGCGGAGCCGGCTGCGGCCTTGGCGGGCGAACGGGGGATGCTGAGGAACTTGGTCATCGATCTACGGCGCCTATTGTCGCCGTACGGCTTCGACGGGCTGCAGAAGCGAGGCGCGCACGGCGGGGTAGAGACCCGCCCCGACCCCGATCACCAACGCCACGCCACCCGCAATCAGCACCGCAAGCCCGGTCACCACCGGTGCCGGGATATCCGTCAACACGTCTCCCATGAACGTCGCCCCACCGAAGCCGAGGGCGATGCCAGCGATACCGCCCACCACGGCGAGGAGCAGCGCCTCAATGAGGAACTGGCCGAGAATGTCCTCGCGGCTGGCGCCGACCGCTCGGCGCACCCCGATCTCGTACGCGCGTTCGCCGACGGTCGCGAGCATAAGGCTCATGATGCCGATCCCGCCGGTGAGCAGAGCGATGATGGCGACGGCACCGAGCATCCACTGCATGACCGTGCCCAGACGTTCGGCGCTGGCCACAAGATCCTGCTGTGTCACCACGCGGAAGTCTGCAAGCGCCGGGTCGGTGATGTTGTGCTGACGCAGCAGCGTATTGGTGACTTCAGTCGCCACGTTCGTCGTGGTGCTCGTACTCGATGCCTGTACGAGAATCTGCTGGATCTGGGCCGACCCGGTGGGTAGCACCCATTGCCAGAGCGTCGTGATCGGGACGACGACGAGATCGTCCTGGTTGTACACCCCGGAATATCCACGCGCCGCGTAGACGCCGGCGACCTTGAAGCTTTCGTTGTTGATGAGCACGTTCTGGCCGATCGGGTCGACATCGGGAAAGATCTGCCGTGCCACGGTCTGGCCGAGGATGACCGTCAGCTGGGCTGCGCTTACCGCAGTCGGCCCGAAGGCTGTGCCTTCGCTGATCGTGTACCCGCGTTCGATCCCGAACCCGGCTGTGGTGCCGATGATATCCGTCTGCCAGGAGTGGTCGAGGGCACTGACGTTTTGGCGGACGCCCGCGCTCGGGACGACCGCGTTCTGAACCTCATCAGGCACATTCGCAATATTGCTCAGAGCTGTCACATCGGACGACGTCAGACTCGACGGGGTACCGATGCCGAGCTGGACTCCCGACGTCGACGCACCTGCGGGGTAGACCACGACGAGATTGGCACCCAACCCAGCAACCGCTGCCTTGGCGGTGCCTCCCACCGCGTGTGCGACCGACACCAGCATGATGACCGAGGCGACGCCTGCCACGATCCCGAGCACGTTGAGCGTGGCGCGAACCCAATGCCGGGTCAGGCCGCGGTAGGCGACCAAAATCGCATCGCGGAACTTCATTCGACAGTCGCGGAAATCGCTGCGGCCGTCACCTGTGCTGCGGGGCCACGAGTTTCGGCCACAGGGCTGTGACCGATCTCGTTGATGGTGCCGGCCTCGATGCGCACCACCCGCTGGGCCACAGCCGCGACCGACATGTTGTGAGTCACCAGCACGATGGTCCGTGCCTGGTCGTGCAGCTCACCAAGGAGCTCCATCACCTGCTCGGCGCTCACCGGGTCGATGCTACCGGTGGGCTCGTCCGCCAGGATGAGGGCGGGGTCATTCACCAGTGCCCGCGCGATCGCCACCCGCTGCTGCTCGCCGCCCGATAGCAGGCTTGCGGGATGGTCGGCGCGATGGGCCATGCCGACTCGTTCGAGCACCTTGGTCGTCAGCGCGCGGCGCTGGCGAGTCACCCCCGCATACACGAGCGGTAGTTCGATATTCTCGTACACGGTCAACTCGGGCACCAGGTTGAACATCTGGAACACGAACCCGATCGAGCGATTGCGAATACGCGACAGCTTCGTGTCGTTGAGGGTGCTCGTATCCTCGCCGAGAAAGAGCAGCCGCCCGGATGAGGGTTGGTCGAGGCAGCCGATCAGGTTGAGTAGCGTCGACTTTCCCGAGCCGGACGGCCCGACGATGGCAACGAACTCGCCGCGCTGGATCACCAGATTCACATCGCGGAGTGCCGTGACCGGCGCCGAAGCACTGCCGTATGTCCTGCCGACCGAGGCGAGTTCAATCATGCTGCGCGGCTTGTCGCCTCAGTACGCCGGAGAGATCACGTCGGGGACGGCGCCGGCGACGACGGCAACACCGACTGCCCCGCAGGCGATAGAACCACCTGTTCGCCGGCCTGAAGCCCCGACCTGATCTCCGTCAGGTTGTTGCCTTGGAAGCCGGTCGTCACCGTCGTTGCGTACGCCTGACCGTCAAGCCAGACGTCAACCTGCAACTGGTTGTTCGCGCCGGTGAACAGAGCCGTCGACGGAACTGCCAGCACGTTGTTCGCGTAGTTGATGGTCACGTTCACGGTTCCCGTCTGGCCGTTGCGCAGACGCGGGTCCGATGCGGTCAGCTGCACCTCCGCGTAGTACTCGGGAACGCCGCCGACCTGAGTCGCGCTGGGCTCGGGGAAGAGGACCTTGGCCGGCAGCGACAAGCCTGGGATCGCATCGACTGTGACCGTTGCCACCTGATCTTTGGAGATCTGCACGTCTTCCGACTGGCTGAAGGCAGCCCAGAACACAAAGCTCGAGTTGTCGCCGATGACGATGAAACCGTTGGCGATCGCAGAACCACCATTGGTCGCCGGGTTGGTGACACCGGAGTTACCGGCACTCACGGTGTCGCCGATGACACCGTTTACCTGGAGGATGGTGCCGGTCTCGGGTGAGTGCAATTGCGTTTCAGCCTCATGCTGCCTTGCCGTGATGAGCCCCACCTGTGCATTTGCGAGCTGCGCCTCTGCCTGGGCTACCTGAGCGCTCGATCCCGTCGCCTGCGCCTGGGCAATGGCCGCGTTTGCAGCGCTCACCGCCAGGTTGGCGGCATTCAACTCAGCCTGCTCGTTGGCGTCATTGAGCGTCGCAAGCAACTGGCCAGCTGTGACCTTTTCGCCAGTCTGCACCCCAATCCCTGACACCTGCCCTGCGATCGTGAAGTTCACGTTCTCCAGGTTCCCGGGCTGGAGCGATCCAGAGGCCGACGCAAGCACCGGGAAGCTTCGACGCGCCACGGTCTCGAGAGCGGGAGTCTTCTGTTGCTTACTGAAATGGGCGATGACCGAAGGACCAAACGCGATGATCACGAGGACAACGATCGCGCCCGCCGCAATAAGGAGTCTACGGAGCAGCGTTTGCCTTTTCATTTCGGTACGTCCTTCCCTCGCCCCACCCGGCTCATTTGAACTCGACGTCATTCCAGGCCACCCCAGGGTGGCTTACCACACCCCACGCTCTAGGCTCCAAGGTCACGCCCTGAGCGTTTTGATCATACACCATCTGGTCAAAATCCAGACCCCGACGCGACTGCATCGGACGCTGCGTCGGCGGGGTCGACACGCGCCGCAAGCAAGTCGAGAACTCTCTGCGCAACGGACTGTTTGCAGATGAGGAGGTCGGGCAAATACGGATTGGGTTGGTTGTACACGAGCGCCGAGCCGTCGATGCGTGAGCAATGCAGACCCGCGGCGATCGCGACTGCAACCGGTGCTGCCGAGTCCCATTCGTACTGTCCGCCGGCGTGCAGATAGATGTCGGCGTCGCCTGACACCACCGTCATTGCCTTGGCGCCCGCTGATCCCATATAGAGAAGATCAGCGCCGAGTGCTGCGGCGACCTCGGTCACGATCAGCGGCGCCCGGGTCCGGCTCGCGACCATGCGCAGGGGTCCGGAGTCCGACCGGGCATCTGCAAACGGGTCCGCCGTGGTGAAGACACGCTGCTGCGCCGGTAGCGCGACCGAACCCGCAACCGGCTGTCCGTCGACGCATAACGCCACATGCACCGCCCAGTCGTCCCGCGGCGGCTCCCCGAACTCCCTCGTGCCGTCGAGGGGATCGATCACCCAGACACGCTGGTGACCCAGGCGCTCCTGGTTGTCCTTGCCCTCCTCGGAGAGGATGGCGTCATCGGGTCGCAGCTCGGCCAGACGGGCCATGATCATCCTGTGGGAGCGAGCATCACCTTGGTCGCGCAGCCAGCGACCGTCGGCGGACTCAGGGACCGAGAGGCGCAGCTCGACGAGCAGACGGCCGGCTTCCGAGGCGATCTCCCGAGAAACCTCATGATCCGTCCAGGTGGATTCCTCGGGCGTCGTCTCGTCAGCTGCAGTCATCACTCGTCTCCTTGGTGAGATCGTGGTTGAGTTCTTGGGTGCCCCTGGCATATGATCACGCTCCATACGCCCCGAAAGTTTCACGGCGTGGCGGAAGAGGCACTGGAGGCAAACTCATGGGGGTCCGGGCGGGAGCAGTGCTGCGCAAGGCTGGCGCGGTCTCCATTCTGACTGCTGGCGTTACTGTCTTCACGGTTGGCATGTTGCCGGTGCAAGCTGCCGCGGGTCATACCAAATCAGCTCCCACGGCGCCTTCATGTGCGCACCAACCCAATCTCAACGACCCTACCAACTCCACCACCAAGGTGCTCGATAGTTACTGGTTCGTCATTGAGCATGGGGGCCAGACCACCACGGTTTGCACGCTCTTTGGCAACGTTTCGTCGGGTGACATCGTCACAGCACACTTCACACTCGACTCGTCCACGCCCGCGGGGTCGACGAGTCCCGAGATCACGCTCGCGAGCAACACGGCTTCGAGCAGCACCACCAAGCAGAACCTGTTCGACTGCGCCAGTTTCAGCGTTGGGGCAGACCCTGACTCCATCGCGGATCCGTGCCTTGCCTCGACGACGCAAGTGCTGACGGTTCATGTGCCGGACTGCGGCTTCCAGGTGGATCTCATCTACGGAGAGCCGCTCACGTCGATGAACATCGGCGACTACCGCGACCAGCACCGCTGGATCGACGGTCAGGTCGGAAACCGCTCGGCCGCCTGCACGCCGCCAACGCCGACTCCGACGGCCTCAGTCTTGCCGGCGACAAGTTCCCCAACCCCGGTCGGGGGTGTCCAGGCCATCTCGACGCCGGGCACCGGGAGTGGCGGCCCGCTGCTTCCGCTCACGGGCCTCGCGCTGATCGGTCTCGGCATCGCTGCGATCGTGCGTAGCTCGCGTCGCTGGTCTTCGCCTCCAACCCCGTAGCAGCTTCTTCGGTGGCGGGCTGGTCGGGAGGATCCGCCTGAGCCGGAGTGCCGCGGCATGAGCGATCCTGGCGCCGGCCGCGTGCTGATTGTCAGTTCGCCGCGCTCGGGGAGCACGTGGACCTTGCGTGCACTCTCCTGCGCCGAGGGTGCGTCGTTTGTTCGCGAACCGGACAACGTGGACACGCAGGGTTCGGTGAACGCAGCGGTGACGCGGCTCGGCTTCGGCCCGTACCCGGTCCTCGAGCCCGGCCAGGCCGCGCCGCAGTACGCGGCGCTGTGGGACCTCGCTTTCCAGGGGCGTCGAGCCTTGCGGTTGCGCCATGGCTGGGGTAGGCGTGTCGCGCGCGCCGCATTTCGGCTCCCTCGTCCGATGCGCGATCCCCTCCTGGCGATGGCCGCACGCGGCCTCGGCGTGGTGGCCCCGCGGCGGTCCCACGTGGTGGTCTCGTCGGTCATGGCCCACTTTTCTGTTGAGTGGATTCACGGTCGGTTCGGGCCGCGGGTCGTGGTGCTGCAACGCGACCCGCTCAGCATCGCCTCGAGCTGGCTGCGTCTCGATATCAATGCCTACGACGTTCTCACTCGCCCGGCCATCGTGGACCGACACCTGCGGCCTCTCGGTGTGGAGCCACCTCCCCAGGGGGCATCGAACGTGACGCTCGTCGGCTGGTGGATCGGCGCGCTCGCGACCCAGTTGAGCTCGCTGCTCGAGCGCCATCCCGACTGGATTCTGGCGACCCACGAGGATCTCTGCGAAGCCGCGGAGGCGCGCTTCGGCGATCTCTATCAACGCCTCGACCTGACGTGGACTTCTGAGACCGAGACGTATCTGCGTGAGGGCGGCTACATCGAACCGCTCTTTCGCGGAGGCGGGAACACCTTTTCGGCTTCAGCAGGCGACGCCGCTGAAGCGACAAGGGTGCGGCGCGAGCAGGTGGACGCCTGGCGAACCCGGCTGACGCCGGACCAAGTAGTGGAACTGCGCGCGGTGCTGGCGACATTCCCCAATGGGGGGTGGGTCAGACCTCGCGCCGGACGGGCTCCCTAACTACGAAGTGCGGGGAAGGACCCCCGCACTTCCGTCAGTTCGACGATGCGGTGCGTAGCTGCGGCGAGGGCTGCGGCTCATCTGCTGAGCCCGCGTACCCGGGGCCCGGCCCGATCGATATATTGCCGCCGTCCACGATGACCTCGGTAATCGACCCCCTGCCGAGAGGCACGCGCCAGTGCTCGCCCGAGAGATGGAGGATCGACGCCATGACCAGCCGGATCATGACCGCGTGCGAGATTGCGACGATGCTCTCGCCGGAATGCCGCCCACCGATCAAGCGCAGGGCTTCCAGCATCCGCTCCTGCGCCTGATTGAGCCGCTCACCGTTCGGGCACACGCACTCGAGGGGCGAATTCCGATAGAGGCTGAAGGCGAGCGGGTCGTACATCGCGGCCTCGTCCGCGGTCATCCCTTCCCACGCGCCGTAATCGAGGTTGATGAGGCCGTGCAGCATGCGGATGTCAGGGACCCCCGCCGCGTCAGCGATGATCTGCGCCGTGGCGATGGTGCGCCGAAGCGGACCCGTGTACACCGCCGAGATACCGCGGGTGCCGAGGAACCGTGCCGCATCGACAGCGTCCTGATACCCCTGCGCATCAAGGGGAATATCTCGCCGGCCGCGGTAGCGGTTCTCGATATTCATCGTCGTGGTGCCATGCCGTACCAGGTAGAGCAGGCACGGCCCGCTGTCCGTATGGACCCGCGGCAACGCGACGCGCTCGCCAGACACCGAATCCTGTTCGTCAATCATTGCAAGTCCTCAGGAACTCGTCGCACCTGCGGACCACGAGTGCACCAGTTGTCGTCGCGGTAGCGCACGTGCCACCGCGCGTCGAATTGAAACATGCCACCGACTTCAAACCCCCTAGCCTGCGTATCGCCCCGCCTCTCTTCGAGGTTCTGAGCATAACGTGCCCGCCGCGCCTTGGCAAGAGTCAAACCTCCGCGGTCGACACGCCCCAGGCACCGAGGGGAAGGTCGTTCAGGACCGAGCGCGCCTCGGCTATCTGGGCAGGCGTCAGGCGACGCTGGTATTGCGTGGCCTGCTGGGACCGCCGGTTGGCGCCGTCGGCGGAGGCCGTCTGTTCATTGGGGTGCGACCGCGGGTTTGCCCCGGTCACGACAAAGGATGGATCATCGGCAGCATCGAGGTACGCCCTGACGCGCGGCGTCCATGGCAGACCAAGCTGGGCGAAGAGCGTGACGAAGCCCTCGTACGGGTTGGACGACAACTCATCGTGTGAGATGACGATCCAGTCTGGATGGCGCGCCGCGGTTTCCTTGAGCGCCACCATCAGCACACCCACCGTCCAGGCCACCTCGGCGACTCGCGAGGGAAACTTGGCTTTCGGAGCCATCCCCAGGGGAGTGAGCCAATGCCGCCGGATCGCGGGATCGTCAAGCAGGTCAGTGTCGATGTTGAGTGCGATCCAGCTCGAGACGACGTTCAGCGGATTACGCCTCTGGATCACGACACGAGGGTGGTAACGACGCGCGATCCATTCCAGGGAGAAGGCGCAATTGGCCGACTTGACGATGACGTTCGGCCGGTGTCGCACCTGCGCCGCTGACACGCCGCGAGCCAGCAGCGCGACGCCCTGATCTCGAAAGGCGGGCGGGGATTTGGAGAGTTCGCGGCCGATTGTTCGCGCGACCGGGGATCTGCTCCAGGGCCATCCCCCGGCGAACGCAAGGT
Organism: Candidatus Dormiibacterota bacterium; assembly: GCA_003136295.1. Taxonomy (GTDB): domain Bacteria; phylum Chloroflexota; class Dormibacteria; order Aeolococcales; family Aeolococcaceae; genus Palsa-851. The sequence continues at coordinate 13,230 of PLDZ01000080.1, read as the reverse complement.
CCCAGACCATCGAGTACCACGACGATGGTTGATCCGGCTCCAGTGCCGGATACGCCCCAAGGCGGTGACGCACGACTGTGCCAAGAATGTCTGTGTACGGGCTGTCCGGCTCGTACACGTTGTGGATCCCCGGTGACTGGCCGAGCACGTTGGCCACCCACGTCGAACCGCATCGGTGCGTTCCAGCGATCAGGATCCGCATACTGGACCGCATGCTAGAGGAGAGTGATGAGGCATTGGGTTTCTTCTCAGTGATCTCTCATGGCCTCGAGGTCATCGACTCGACAGCATGGAATCGGAAAGCACATCACAGAGACCCCCGGGCGTAACCAGGGTGTGCCAGACGGTCTCGAAACGAAGGAAAGGTCGATGAGGAGGAATCACGCGGATCACAGCACGCCGTGCGTGCGCATGAAGTTCGTCGTGGCGGCTGGCCTCCTCTCCTGTCTTGCCGCAGCGTGTGGATCGCCGACGCCCGTTCAATCCGTCCCGTCGGCGAGCCCAACGCCCAGTGGTCACATGTTCGATGTCACCAAGTACGGCGCTCGCGGAGACGATCAGAGCGACAACACCACCGCCTTCGGGGACGCGATCCAGGCCGCTGAAGCCGCCGGCGGCGGTGTCGTATACGTGCCCGCGGGCAAGTATGTGTTCAGTGCATCTCGGACCGGTACCGGCGGGTCCGTCGTCATCGCGGGCACGGCCCCGATCACATTGCAAGGCGCGGGTCGCGACCAGACGTTTTTGATCGAGGCGAAGGCCAACAAGGGGCTGCTCGGCGTGCATGTCGACCACACGGTCGTCGAGAATCTGACGCTCGATACGCAGACCAACGGCGGTGGCGCCGCGTTGTTCGTCCAAGCCAACGACACCAGCCTGCTGAACACAACAATCCTGGGCGGTCCGAACCATTTCGCCATCTACTACGCGGGCCCCAAGGGTGCGAAACCGTTAGCACCGCTCTACAACACAGGAAACGTCGTCAACAACCTCATTCTCAACGAACTCGACTGCAACGACGGATTCTCATGGAGCTTTCAGGAGAAAAGCTCCATCACCAACGTCACGCATACCGGATCCCGGCTTGCGCTGTACGTCGATCAGTCGACGACGGTGACGGACTATCGCTACACACCGGGCACACAGCAATGCGGTGCCCGCAACGGCTTCTGGCTGACACCACCGGCTGACAACATCACGATCGTCGACTTCACGAGCACCGGTGAAGGCGGCAAGGTCGGCATCATCGGGCCGACGGGCGTGGGAAAGGTTGCGCGGAACGTGACCATTCAGGGCCTGATCATGACCGCAAGCGGGTACACGTTGACCATCGGCGACGTGAGCAACCTGATGCTCACGGGCTGCAATCTCGGCCACAACAACATCGTCATCAACGCTCAGGCGATCGCCCAGGGGACGATCTCACATTGCACCTTCGGCCAGATGGTTCGGAGCGGGTCGGCATCGGCGCAGGTGAAGCTGTCGGTCGTCAAGTGATCCCTCTCGCCCGACGGAACGTTCGCTCCGTTCGGCCCGCTTGACGGCCTAAGCCCAGGTGCCACATACTTACGAAATCAACTGCGACCCCCACTAGGGAGGGGGCCACAGTAAGGGGGTCGTGGACGGAAGACATACCGTCCGTGGGGGTCATTCGTGCCGGGAAAGGGGCCAAGGGCGATGGGGGGAACAGCCACAGTGGAAGGCGATTCGCACGCCCTCGACGAGGCGCCCGTGCTGAGCTTGATCGTTGCCGTCGACGAAGTGCATGACGGCACGGCTCGATCGCTTTGCGACATGCTGAGGATCGTCGGCGACACGCCCTGCGAGGTCATCGCCGCCTCACGAGAGGCCTGGCCCGATGCTCCGGACGGCGTCACGGTGGTTGCGTACAACGCCGCCTCTCGGGGTGACCGTTTCGACCACGCCGCGGCACAGGCGAGCGGTCGGATTCTCGCGTTTCTCGATGACCGTGTCCGCCTCTCCGAGGGCTGGCCTGAGCGTGTGATCGAATACTTCGAAGATCCCGCGGTTTCCGTCGCGGGAGGCCCGGTTCTTCCCCGAAGCCGCTGGCGGCCCGAACGCATCAGCGCACTGATATTGAACAGCCATCTCGGCACCACCCCGTCCGGGCATGTGTCGAGAGCCGAGCGCCCGCGCACAGTCACCGAGCTCACCGGCTCGAACCTCCTGATCCGCGACGACGTATTCCGGGACGTCGGCGGATTCCAGTCACCGAGCGTCGGCGGCGAGGCGGTGCGTCTCTGCTACAAGGTTCGCTCCATTCTCGGCTGCGACATCAACTACGAGCCCGACCTCGCCGTGGTCGCCACAACGCGTCGGTTCCCGGGCCCGTTCCTGGCTGACACAGCCGCGTACGGCCGTGCGAGAGGTGACATGGCGCGTCGGTTCCGCGAGGTGGCTCCGTTCTTTCCATACGCCTTGCCGACTCTCGTGACGCTGATCGTGATCGCGGAGCTTGGGTTGCTCGTCATCCCCGTGCCCCACCACCCGTGGAAGGCAGCGATGGTGGTTGGCGCACTCCTCTTCGTCCTCTGGCTGGTGCAGGCCGTGGGCGTCCTGTTCGCCAAGGGCCGATCGGGTCCCGGCGACCGCATCCTCGCAACCTTGGGCTTGCCGCTCGTGTCGTTGACCTATGGCATGGCGTTCATGCGCGGCTTCTTCGGTCCCAGTCTGGGAGAGATCTCGCCGCTCCGCGGCCGGCGACGCCCGCTCCGCGTCCTGATCATCAACTGGCGTGACATCAGCCACCCCTGGTCCGGGGGCGCCGAGATCTACATGCACGAGATCGGCAGGCGCCTTGCTGAGATGGGCATGGACGTCGGCTGGTTGACGCAGCGCCACAAGGGCAGCAGCCGCACCGAACTCCTCGACGGGATACGCGTGCGCCGCGTTGGGGGCCGCTTCACGCTGTACCTGCGCGTGGCGATCTCGTACCTGTTCAAGCTTCGCGGCCGGTACGACATCATCGTCGACTGTGAGAACGGGATCCCGTTCTTCACGCCGCTGTTCGCGCGAATTCCGAAAGTTCTCCTCGTCCACCACGTCCACCGCGAGATCTTCCGTCGTGAGACTCACCCGCCGATTCGCTGGCTGGGGTACTGGCTCGAAGGAAGCTTGATGCCGACGGTCTACAAGAAGACGCCTATCGTCGCCGTGTCTGCGAGCACCCGCGACGACCTGGTCGGGCTTGGCTTCAAGTCAGAGAACATTCACATCATTCACAACGGCGTCGTTGAGGTCGCGCCCTTGCAGCGCGAGCCGGCACCCGAGCCAAGGATCCTGTGCGCCGGACGCCTGACCCCGCAGAAGGGTGTAGAGGTGATCATCCGAGCCATGCCGCTTGTGCTCAAGGCCCTGCCCGACGCCCACCTCGACATCGTCGGTCAAGGCCCGGATCGCACCCGCCTCGAGCGCCTGGCGTGGTCGCTCAAGCTCGCGACACACGTCCGATTCCACGGCTATCTGCCCGGACACGCCCGCGACGAGCTTGCGGCGAAGGCGTGGGTCGCTGTCTGCCCATCGGCGTTCGAAGGCTGGGGCGTCTCATGCGTGGAGGCCGGCGCGCGCGGCCTGCCGGTGATCGCATCGAACGTCAATGGTCTTCGCGATTCGGTTCGCGATGGCATCACAGGCCTGCTCGTCCCGCATGGCGACCATCGCGCCTTCGCTGACGCTCTCGTCAGCCTGCTGGGCGACCCCGAACGGCGCGCGGATATGAGCGCTGCCGGTATTGAGTGGGCCGCGGCGCACTCATGGGAGCGCAGCACCAACGAGCTTCGGATGGTTCTTGCCAGCACGGTCGACGCCCACCGTCAGAATGAGATGCCTGTCGCGGCTCCGCAATCGAGCACCGCGATCACCAGCGAACCGGTGGAGGATGTCCAGATCGCCAATGTCGGTTGACCGACAGGAGGCCGTCTCGGTCATCGTGACCACACGTAATTCCGGGCAGACCCTGGAAGCGTGTCTGGGCAGCATCCGGCGTCAGACGCATGCCGCGACCGAGCTCGTGGTGGTGGACAACCACTCCACCGATCGCACTCTGGAGATCGCCAACCGCTTTGCGGACAAGGTGTCCACGATTGGCCCCGAACGCAGCGCTCAGCGGAACCACGGGGCATCGCTCGCCTCCGGTGCGCTCCTCCTCTTCATCGATGCTGACATGGTGCTCGACCCTGAGGTCGTGGCGGAGGGAGCCCGCATCCTCGGGGCCGGAACGGCTCCGGCTGTGGTCATCCCCGAGGAGACGGTCGGGGAGGGATTCTGGACGGCGTGTCGCTCCCTGGAGCGTGGGTGCTACAACGGGGATGACACCATCGAAGCCGCCCGCTTCTACAACCGCGCTGCCTTCGCCGAGGCCAGTGGGTTCGACATCGATTTGAACGGCGGAGAAGACTGGGACCTGTCACGAAGAGTTGCACGCGGTCACCGACTGCCACGAACCCGCGCGATCATTCATCATGATGAGGGTCGCACCCGCCTTAGGACTGTCTACAAGAAGCGCCGTTACTACGCGCCAGGCTATCTCGCCTTCGCACGGAAGCACGGACGTGGTGCGATGGCACAGGGAAACCCAATTTTTCGAGCGGCGTATGTCCGCAACTGGCGCACGTTGGCGCGCCATCCATTGCTCACGGCGGGCATGTTCATGCTCAAGGCGGTCGAGCTCGCCGCGATTCTCGACGTCGCCGCCGACACAAAGCTTCGCGGGCGCGTCCGCGATCGCAGTAATGAGGTTTACGCAGTAGTCGATGACAGAGAACGAACCCGTATCGCAGCAGCAACCGGTGACGCGAGCCGACGACGATGATCGTGCACCGGTTCGCTTTCGGCCGCTGCTCGTAACCTTCGGCTCGGTCATCGAGCCGGATGGTGGCCTCCAGGTTCGGTCCCGGATTCTCGCTGAAAGTCTGACAAGCCTGGGTATGCCGCCGACCATCTTGAGCACCCGCGAGGCGGAGGGGTTCGATCCCACGCCACCGTGGGCGCGTTCGATCCATGTCCCCAGTCAACGGCCCTGGCGTGGGTTCTCGAAGGAGTGGGCGCGGCTGATTGAGAAACACGCGCGTGATGCTGACGCCGTGATCGTGGCCAACGCGATGTTCATGCCTGCATTGCAACTCTCGGGTACGCGACTGCCGATGATCTGGGACACGAACGAGTGCCAGACGCTGCACTACGCCCGGATGGAGCGCTCTGCATCCACCAGAGCGAAGCAATTGATCTGGTGGGGGCTCGAACGCTGGGCGGCAAATCGATGCGTCGTTGCTGTGGCCATCGGCGATGCTGAAGCCACGGAATGGCGGCGCATTCACCCGCCGCTGCGCAACAAGTTGATGACCGTCGACCATGCTGCGTTCGTGCCGAGCCTGACGTCGGAAGGGAATCCCGCGGTGCTGAGCGATCGCGTCGGCGGATCACCACGCCGTCCGGTCCTCCTGTTCGTCGGCACGATGACCGCCAAGCACAATGCGGCCGCTGCTCGCTGGCTTATCGATGTCCTCGCTCCGGCCCTCGCGGATACAGCAACGATCATCATCTGCGGGCCGGGGAGCGATCGACTCGTCGGCAGCGGCAAGGCGGGAGCGCCAGTCCTGTCGCTCGGCGCGGTGGACGACATCGATTCGGTCATCGCAACCGCCGATCTGTGCCTCGCCCCTCTGGCCACGGGCGCCGGAGTCAAGACAAAGGTTCTGCACTATCTGGCGCATGGCCGAAGAGTTGCCGGAACGCCGATCGCGTTTGAAGGGCTCGATGGAGCACCGGGGCTGGTCGCTGCGCCGCTCGAGGGCTTGCCAGAGCTGGTAGCTCGTATGATTGCTGTTCCGGAGACCGCCGACGTCACGCGGTCACGTGTAGCGGCGCAGCACGAGTGGCTGACCCTGCACCACGGGCGACCGCTCATCATCGACCAGTGGAGGAACGTGCTCACATGCGTCAACGGCACATGACCGAGCCCGCCGCCGAGGCCGGGGCACGCCGGCTTGTGCTCGTCGGGGTCGCCCGCTCAGGTACCTCGTGGCTCGGCCACGCGCTCGGCAGAGCCCAGGGCGTTCGCTTCTACTACGAGCCCGACAACGTCGACGCCGACCCTTCTGCGGTTGCCGACGCCGGCCGGCGTGGATTCGGTCCTTACCCGGTCATCGATGACGACCAGGATGCCGGGCAGTTTGCACCGCTCTGGGATCTCGTCTTCTCCGGTCGACTCCCGTTCGCCCTCCGCGAACGGCGCCGCCTCCGGCCGGCCGCAATGATTGCCCTGCGGTTGCCTCGATCCCTGCGCGATCCCCTCGTTCGCGGTGCCGCCGCGCTGTCGGCTCGCAGACCCGGTCGAGCAGGCAGCATCGTTGTCAAGACGATCTATGCGACCTTCAGCCTGGAGTGGCTCGTCGCCCGGTACGAGCCTCAGGTCATCGCCATGCAGCGGAACCCCCTGAACGTCGTCTCGAGCTGGCGCGAACTCCGGATCCCACTGTTCGACCTCGCCACGCGTCCGATCATCCGGAGCCGCTACATCGATCCGCTGGGGATTGAACCGCCGGGTGCCGACGCGCCTGAAGTCGCTCGGATCGCCTGGCATGTCGGGCTTCTCACCCATGTGATTGCCGAGTCCCTGGAGAAACATCCTGAGTGGTGCTTCGTCACCCACGAGGATCTGTGCCAGGACCCGGCGACCACGATTCGCTCGATCTGTGATCAAGTCGGACTGACATGGACCGACGATGTCGATCGTTTCCTCAACGAGAACAATCGCCGCGGCGAGGGCCTCGCTCCCGTGCGAATCGCCACCGAGGAGCCGACCAGATGGCGCGAACGTTTGAACACTCAGGAAATTGCCGAGATCGAGAAGGTGTTGCAGGCATTCCCGACGCGGGGCTGGATCCGTCCTCCGGTGACCGCGTCCTGACGGACACATTCAGGGATTCCGCCGAGCGGCGATTGGAACGTCTGACCATATTCAGCTTTCTAGTAGACTGGACAGGGGGCGGGACGCAGGGACATCGCCGGAAGGATTGGAGGTTGCGTGGCGATCAGTAATTCCGAGCCTTCCACGCACCTCGCGGTTGCCCAGGAGACTCAACCCATTGAATCCGGAAAGGGTCAGCATGTGACCGGGCGAGATGGGGCCAAGCACGAACGCCGGCAGTTCATCACGCACAATGCCCTGGCGGCCTCAGGGACGTGGATAGCAGGCATCCTTGGATTGCTCCTGCAGGCGCTGGTCAGCCATCACTTCAAGCCGATGGTGTACGGCGAGGTCTTCGCCGTCTTCAGCTTCTTCACCGTTCTGACCCAACCCGCCGCCGGCTTCAGCCGCCTGGTTGCCTGGACGACGAGCCGCGAGCTGGCCACAACCCACGGAACCTCCGACCTGGAAAGCGCGGCCATGCTGCGCATGACTGTAATGCGGCTCACAGTGCTCGGAACCGCGCTCGGGCTGGTGTTCGCGATTGGGGCGTGGCCACTTTCCCTCTATCTCGGGGTCCCAGCCAAGTATGTCCTCCTGGGTGCAGTCGGTGTGCCGTTCATGTTCGCGACGTCACCAATGCTCGCCTCACTCCAGGGAGAGCAGCGCTGGGTGCCGTGGAGCCTGCTCAGCATCGGCATTTCGTTGAGCCGAATTGTGTTCGTCATCCTCTTTGTCTGGTTGTTCGGCTCGACGTTCGGTCCCGCTGGTGTGCTGCTCGGAATCAGCGTCGCGGCCGCCGTGCTCTACTTCACCGCACTTGCGATGGTCTGGCCGCGTTGGCGCCGCGGCCGCGCGCCATCATCGTGGCGTCCCGTGTGGCGGTTCCTGGTGGTGTCGGTCGGGTCGACGGTGACCGTTGCGGTTTTGATGGGAAGCGACGTCGTCCTGGTGCAGCACTTCTACCACGGCGCGCAGCCCGGCCAATTCAGCGCTGTCACAGTAACCGCAAGGTCGCTGTTCTTCGCGATGGGGAGTGTGACCAGCGTCCTCTTTCCAAAGGTGGCCGCACGCCGCGCCAGGCAGCGCGGAACCCGAACGGTCGTCTTCGCCTCGGTGGGGATTGCGCTGGTCGGTGGCCTGCTGGGGCTGCTGGTGTTCTCAGTGTTCAGCCACACAATCCTGCATGCCTTCTCCGGCAGTAAGTACGAGAGTGGCGCCAGCTACATCGGCTGGTACGCGCTGGGGATGCCGCTGCTGGCCGCGGTGGTCATGCTCAGCAACACGCAGCAGTCGCTTGCCGATCTCAAACTCCTCTGGGTCTTGATCCCGGGAACGTTGATCAAGCCGCTCCTCATCTACTTCTTCCACGGCACGCTGCTGGTGGTCTCGCTCATGAGCGATGTCGCCATCGCCGCGGTCCTCGTGGCCCTGGTGGTGCAGTACCTGCTCACGGAGCGACGAGAGCGTCTTGCCGCAGCGTTGCCGGGGACCCCGGAAGAGCCACCAGCGGGCGGACCTTCAGGCTCGATCATTCCGTCGCCGGGCTAGTCTGGTGCTATGTATCAATCCATGACGGCACGAGCTGAGCGCGTCGTCGCCTGGCTCAGCCTGAAAAGTCGATGGGTCACTGACCGACCGTGGGCAACGGTTGCCGTTCTGGCGCTTGTCGGTCTGGGCATCAGACATGCGTGGCTGTCGACACAACCCCTGTCCGCGGGCGACTGGCACTGGCCTGACAATGCGGTGCTCGCCAGCTACAGTCCGTGGCCCGCCGTGTGGGACAGCAATCTCGGGCTTGGGGGGGAGAACAGGTTCTCGGCGGCGTTCCGATTCCCCGTCTACGCCGTCTCGGGACTCTTCGCCGTCCTTGGCATCGGCTGGACCTTCACGGAGAAGCTTCTGTATTTTGTTCCCTTCGCGGTGCTTCTTCCCGTTGGGGGATGGTTGCTGGCGCGCGAGATCATGGGGCGGACGAAGTGGGCACTGCTGACCCCGGTGGTGCTCGTTGGTGCGACGTACTTCATGCTCGAGGCCAACGGAGAGGTCCCGCTCGCGCTCGGTGAGGTCATCTCCTTCTTCGTCCTCGTCGCATTTCTCAAGACGGTCCGCCAGCTCTCCCTTCGCTGGGCGTTGATCACCGGCCTGCTGCTGGCGGTCGTTGCCCTCTATGACGTGCGCCCCGCGTATCTCTGCGTCCTGCTCATGGCGATGTACTTCGTCATCGTTGCGGTGGCCGAGCGGAACTGGCGCGTCTTGCTGCGCCGAACGGCGCTCGGCGCGGTCGCCGGTATTGTTTTCGCGGGTACCCAGGCGTACTGGCTGTTACCGCTCGCGACGTATCACGGCGGCGTCGGCCTTCCGATACCCCAGGCGCCAAATTTCAACGTACTCACGCTCGGGCACGGACTCACCGGGGTCGACGCCTTCTGGACTGGAGGCACGCCGGCGCAGCTTGTTCAGTCACCGTTGAATCCCGCATACATGATCCTGCCGCTGATCGCATTGATGCCGCTGCTTGCGCGCCGGATGCGACCCGAGGTGCTCTGGCTGACGGTCGCCGCGCTGCTCTTCGCCTTCTTTGCCAAGACAGACAATGCCCCACTCGGCGGCATCTACGACTGGATGTACATCCACTTCCCAGGGTGGAAGCTCTTCCGTGAAGGCTCGAAGTTCCTGTATATCGTCACCCTGGCGTACGCGATCCTGATACCCATCGCGCTGTCCAGCGTGTTCCAGTGGACTGCCGCGCATCTGACCCAGCTGCGAGCGCGCATGCTCCGTGCCGGCGCGGCAGCCGCGCTTGTGGGTGTCGTTGCGCTGAGTGCATGGTCCGTGGTCATCCTCCAGACCGGCACACTCGGATCGACGACGCAGCCCACTCCGGAACCGGCGGCGCTCACGGCGTTCTCCAGAATTCTCGGAGCCGATTCGCGGCCGGGACCGGTGCTCTGGTTCGGCCAGCCACTGATCGGCAACAACCTGCACAACCACCACTTCCTCATCGCTTCACCGACGCATCCCGCGGTGAACCTCACCGGAAAATTCGGCGGAAGCAGAACCAACCAGCGAGATCCGTTTCAGCTCTACTGCCCCGACAACGTCATCGCCTTCTGCTACGTCGACCAGAACCTCTTTCCGTACCTCGTGCAGATGGCCGGCGCCGGCTATGTCGTCGTCCCCGGCGGTCAGGGTGCGGGCTCACTCCCGGCAGGGATCACGCGAGGCTGGCTGCAGCAGCAGATGTCCTCGATGTTCGGGAAGCCCATGGTGTTGGGTAGTGGATCGACGTCGCTGTGGGTGTGGCGGATGAGCTCACCGAAGCCCGCCGTCACCACCGGGCCGGCGATTGCAGTGGTCGACTCAGGCACGTGGGCCACCACCGCGTCGCTGCCCGCGCTCACAGCCCTGGACATACCCGCGGCATATCGCGAGAGCTTCGCCAGCAACCAGTATCCCATCGCTCCGCCCAACCTTCCCGATGCCGTCGCGGTGATGCCCTACGTCAACAACACGTGCATTGCCAGCGCGGCCGGCACGGCTGCGGTGATGGCGAAGAGCACTGCCCCCTCGATACAGCTCACCGTAGGCGGCACACCACTCACGCTGTCTTCGCTGACCGCTCAGGGCCTGCCGCGCTTACCCGGCTGGAGTGTCTACGGCCCGTTCCAGGCAACTGCCGGCACCAATACGATCACGACCGCTGGGGGGGCGACGACAACGGATAGTGCGCTGGTACTCGGACCCTGCCTGAGTTGGTCATCGCTGACGGCCACGGCCCTCGGCGCCCATCCGAACGCCGTCAGCGTGATCACCCTCACGGCCTCCAACGAGCAGGTCACGGCCTCGACCGACTCGGTCAACGGGACGTGGGTTGAGCTGCGGCGTTATTTCGACCCAGGTTGGCGGCTCGACACGCACAAGCCCGTGAGCCTCGGCGATGGGCTGTTCAACCTCTACCACCTCAACGCCGCCCAGAGCTCCGCTGCCACGCTCACCTTCACGTACTCGACACTCCCGTACGAGCGCATCGGCGAGGGGATCGCGCTCATCGTGCTCGTGGCCGCTGTCTGGCTCGCGATTCGGGTACCTCGCCGGCTCCGCTTCGCTGCTGCGGCGTCTGTGGTCCCAGGTGGCGACAGGACCTTCCCGCCGTCGCGTGTTGCCACATGGATCGCTGGCGTCGGCATGGCGATGCTGGCGGTGACGGCTGTGGCGATTGCGCTCGAGTGGTTTGGCGTCCCGTCGGCGATCCCGGAGGTGGCTGTGGCTCCCGATCCGTACTCGATCGATATCGGCTACGGCGGCGTCGCGGTCGGTCTGCTGCTCCTCTCTCTTGTGGTGCGCTTCATTGCCGGAGTATTCGGCGCCACAACTGAGCAATCCGAGGAAGCACCTGCATCTGCGCCCGCGCCATCGGCACCGCCGGCTCGAAAGCCCGCACACGTGGGCGCCGGCGTCGCGACGACACTTGCAATCGCGTTGATCCTGGCGTCCTGCGGACAGTCCGCCGGCGACTTCCAGAATTTGATCTCCGAGGCGACGCAGGCCGGCTCCGTTGCACCGAGCATCCTCGGCTCGTCACTGGACGATGCCCGCCTGCAACGCGCGGCGCGCCAACCCGACCTGTGCATCGCCGACTACACGCAGGCGCTGCAGGAATTTCCCACCTTTGTCCCCGCCTACGTCGGTCGAGGTGACTGCTACCTCAACGGCGGACAGAATGGTGGTGCCGCGGTGCACGACTACTCGGCTGCCATCCAGCTGTCGCCGCTACAGCCCGACCTGTATCTTCGGCGAGCGGTTGCATATCGCGTCATCGGCAACCTGGCCGCCGCTGCAGCGGACTACCAGCACGCGGCGCTGATACCTTCGGCGAACGCAGGACAGCAGCTCACGGCCATCGATGGCCTGGTTGCAATCTCGGACTACGCCGATGCGCAGGCTGTCTATGCCCGCGCGCTCGTGCTTGATCCCGGAACCTCGCTGCTCTACATCGCGGGGGGCGACCTTGCCGTCGCTCGCGGCAACCAGCAGCTCGCGGATCAGGACTTCGCCACGGCCACAGCGCTTGCCGGCAACAACAAGGCGAATACGACCCAGGTTCTTTCCCACGAGTGCCAGGCGGACGTGCTCCGGCACCTCTACATCCAGGGGGTCACCGACTGTAAGAACGCCGCCCAGCTTTCATCCTCGGGGGCGGGAGCCTACGACAATCTGGCCGAGGCCGACCTTGCTCTCGGCTCCCTCACCCCTGCCTTGACGAGCATTACCGAGGCGATCAGCAACTTCATCGGCAACGTCGGCCCGTATGCCCAGCCCGAAGGGGTGGATGGCTTTGGACTGGCGAACCTCTACGCTGCCCGCGGCTGGATCGAGATCCAAATCGGCGGCGCGGAGACTGGTGCGGCCATCTCCGACTTCGAAACCGCCTTGCAGTCGCTGCCTGGGCCCGCGCCTGACACCCGCGCGCGAATCAAGGCGTACATCGAGACCGCCAAAAAGGATCAGCAGGCGGGTCAGTAGGCGTCCGGTCCCCAGTCACCAAGGGGAAACTCGCTCAGAACGGCGCGCGCCTCGGCCACCTGCGCTGGGCTGAGCCGGCGGACGAACTGCGTGGTCGCCTCGCTCCTTCGGCTGCTCCCGGTGGTGGATGTCGCGGCATTCGGATGCACGCGCTGGCTGCCGCCGAACACGGTGAATTTCGGGTCGTCAGATCGTGTGACGTACTCCTCCATCGCGCCCGTCCAGCGCAGACCGATCCGTGTGGTGAGGGCGTCGAAGCGCTCGATCGGATCGGCGCAGAGGTCGTCATGCGAGGCGACGATCCAGTCCGGGTGACGGTCGGCCGCCTGCTTCAGGCCGGTGGTCAGCAGTCCAACGTTCCAGGCCACTCTCGTCACCTCCGAGGCTTCATCGCCGGGCGGCGTCAGGCCGAGCGGCCGGACAACCAGGCGGTTGACCGCCGGGAGATCGCCGATGTTGCGCTTCGTGTAGAGGCCGAGGACGGTGCAACTCGAGACGATGTTGAGCGGGTTGCGGCGCATGATGACCATCCTGGGTGCGTAGCGGCGCGCGATCCAGTCGAGCGAAAAGGTCGAGTTCACTGACTTGACGATCACGTGGCGGGGACGCCTGCGAACGCGACTCGTTCCCATTGCCAGACCCGCGACGAGGCCGTCGCGAAGGACACGCGGCATCCGGGCAACGCGGCGCCCCGCAGAGCGCACGCCCTCGGCTCGCGCCATCGGCCAACCGCCGACGAATGCCAGGTCCCAGAGCTGCCGGTACCAGAAGCTGCG
>PLDZ01000095.1 GCA_003136295.1 Candidatus Dormiibacterota bacterium | reverse complement strand
GGCGCTCCTCTTCAGGATCACGTTGCGGGGCGGGCTCGTCGAGAGCGCCCGACGCCAGGCGGACCGGGGAATCCCCGGGAAGATGGAGGGCCACGGCGCGATGGACATGACGGTCACCGACGGCCCGTTGCTCCAGCGCCTGCTTTCGCCCCGGGCGCTCACGTCGGTGAGCCACTACTTCTTCATGAACATCTACAGCCTCTGGTGGGACCTGCTGCTCGGGTTCCTCATTGCCGGAGCGATCGGTGCCTGGGTGCCGGCGGCGGTGTGGTCGCACCTCTTCGTCGGCGGCAGCGGACTCCTCCCCGCGCTCTCGAGCGCGTTGATCGGCCCTCTGGTGGCGCTCCTGAGCTATGTCTGCTCGGTCGGCAACGTGCCGCTCGCGGCGGTTCTCTGGCGAAACGGCATCGGCTTCGGCGGCGCGATCGCCTTCATCTTCGGCGACCTGATCATCCTGCCNNGGGAGCCGCAATGTGGCCGCCTACGCGATGGCGATCTCATGGGATGCGACGACATTCCTGAACATCGCCGTGGTTGCGGTGATCGCGCTGCTCCTGGTCCGGTTCCTGCGGACCGGCGGCATCGGCATGCTCAGGATGATGGGCATGCCGTCAGAGCAGATCGTGGTACGCCCGGAGGGACTTGAACCCCCGCACCCGGCTCCGGAGGCCGGCGCTCTATCCAACTGAGCTACGGGCGCCCGTCGCGGCTCGCCGGGACAACCGTGGCCAGTATACGGCTCAGTCGGAATCGTCCTCGGCGGTGAACATCAGACTGTCCTGAACGTCGTACAGCGCGTCCATCCACTCCGAGATCATCAGCTCCTGTGGTGAGCGCCCCGCCAGCTGGGTGTCGTTGCTCATCAGTGCGACGGCCCGGCCCACCAGCTCGTACGGCACCTCGACCTCGTCTGCGAGATTGAGCTTCTCGAACTGGTCGATGAGCTCGTCGATATAGCGGATCTTCTGGCGGCGCGCATTGCGCGCTTCGCGCAAGGAGGTCCAGCGAGCTTCGAGCTCACCGATCTCCACGCAAGTCTCCTGGATCATTGGACCACCACCCTCACACCTCTATCCCTGTAATAACTTCCATCGTATGTCGCAGCATCGACCCGGTCAAGAAGTGCGTTTTCCAGCGCTGCGCATCATGCGGGTGGCGAGGACGAGGAGCACCCAGGATGTCGTGCTCCAGGCCGCCCGGGATGGTGCGCACGAGGGATTCTGCTGCCTCGCGGCAGAGCAAACCTCGGGTCGAGGGCGTCAGGGACGCGAATGGATCGCTCCTCCCGGTGCGGGGCTGCTCGCGTCAGTACTGCTTCGCCGCTCCCCTTTCGTGGCAGCGGGAATCCCCTTCGCCGCCGGTCTGGCACTCGTCGACGTGCTGGTGGCCGACCATGGCGTCACTGCACGCCTGAAGTGGCCAAATGACCTCATGGTCGATGGCCGCAAGCTCGCCGGGATCCTCTGCGAGGTCGAACCTGGACAGTCGAGCCGTGATGAAGTGGCGATCGCGCTCGGTCTCGGCGTCAACCTCCGCGTCGACCGGTTTCCGGACGGCTTTGAGGCGGTGAGCCTGCACACCCTTGTCGAGCAGACTCCGGCGGCGGAGAACCTGCTCGTCAGATGGAGTGACGCCTTCGCCGACCGCATCGCCACCCTCGAGCGGGGTGGGATCGGCGCCATCCTCGGCGACTGGCGCCGTCGCGCGGTCGGACTGGGTGGGCCGGTCAGCATTGCCGTGCCCGCGGGGGTCATCAACGGCGTGGCAGTCGATGTCGGCGAGGATGGCGCGCTCGTCGTCGAGGCGTCAGGTCAGACGCATCGGTTCCTCGCCGGCGACGTGCATCTCAGGACCCGTGCCGGCTGATGGGCATGGTCCGACGCCGGAGGGCGGGTGCTACGCCGCTGGACCCAAGGTTGGAGACGCAGACGGAGACGCTCCGGGCGATGCGGAGGCGGACGATGCTGCAGCCGACCCGGTGACCTTGATCACGCCCTTCATGTTCGGAGCGTGAATCGTGCAGAGGTAGTTGTAGGTGCCGGGCTGGGTGAACTTGACCTCCCACGTGGCACCCGGTGCGAGCGTGCCGTCGGTCAGGCATGCGTCGTTGTTGTCCAGGAATGTGACCGTGTGCGTCACCTGGCCGGTGTTCTTGAACTCGACGATATCCCCGACGGCGGCATTCGAGGACGCCGGGACGAAGACGAGATTGTCGGTCGCCTGGATGGTCATCGTGGCGGTCCCGAGGGAGCTCACTGCGGCGGAGCCATTGCACGCGGTCGGAGAGCTCGAGCCGCCCCCTGGCGGGCCGTTGCCACAGGCGAACATTCCGATCGCGACACACACTCCCAAGCCGGCTGCAAGCGTGCGCAGATGAGTCAGGTGCATCTCAGTCGGATCTTAAAGGATGGGTTCGTCGATACGCCTCGCTCCTCACCGGAGTGCCTCGGCGATGCGATCCGCGGCAAGTTCCTCGTCCCGGCCCGGGTCCGAGAAGAGGCGCATGAACACGACGATGATGGCGATGAAGTACACGACATTGCCGACGCCGAGCATGATCACCCCGCCGTACTGCTGATCCGTCAGCGCCGACAGTCCCCAGAGGCGGGGCGCGTGTTCATAGAAGCTGTACAGGGGGGCCGGCGCCAGTGCGAACACGATGCCCAGAACCGTGGGCGGAATCCCCGCGAGGCCGAGCGCGGCGATCTTCGTGAGCGGGCTCACTGTCACCGTTCGCAGGTCGCGTATGGGGTCGACCACCGGCCACCAGACGATGATCCCGACAGCGATGAAGCTGAGGTGCTCGACGATGTGCACCGGCACCGTGGTCAGAGTCGTGTCATACAGCGATGGGATATGCCAGAGAAGGAGCACAGCGTTGAAGATGACCACCGCCGGCCAGGGACGTGTGACCGCCCACCAGACGCTGCGCAACGTGCTGTGGCGTTGTCGCGGCGCCGGCCGGGCGCCCGCGATCCCGAGGAGCAGCAAGGGCGGCGCCACCATCATCAGCACCATGTGCTGGACCATGTGGAGCGAGAAGAGGTAATCGTCGCCGCCACGGTCGATCGGCGACTCCAGAGCGATGAACGTGAGCAGCAAGCCGGCGCAGAAGAGCACCGGCCGCCAGCGCTGATGGCGAAACCACGGAGTGACGTCGTCGTCCGGCCCGATCGTGCCGCGACGCACCGCGATCATGTAGCCGGCGGCGACGGCGACCAGGCCACAGATGACGGTGGGATCCCACGTCCAGTCGCCGAACCCCAGATGTGCCGTCAGTGCCCTCCGTCCTCCGGGAGATCCAGGTACTCCTTCCTCGCGCCGCGAGCCCAGAAGAAACACGTGACGATGAGGTACAGCAAACCGATGCCCCACATCGCCGGCCCGACGACCGCGCGGATGTCGGTCAGGAAGCCGGTCAGCGTGATCGCGAGCGCGAGTGCGAGGTTGATGGGGACGAAGCTGGGCGGCGGCAGGTGCGGTGTCGCGTGCTCGGCGTCCTCGTCGTGGGTCGCGGTCGCGATTGCGTCGTCGCTCACCAGCGCTCGCTCATTTGGTCACCGCGAGGAAGATCGCCGCCCAGACGAACGCCGCTCCCATGAGGATGAGCAGCATGATGAACATCGCGGCGCCCATGCGCATGTTCCTGCGGGCGAACTTTCGGTTCATCGGCGCGTCCTCCTCAGAGCCCTGTGACCCGGTCGATCGCCATGACCGCGAAGAGCAGGGCCAGGTAGATCATTGAATGGTAGAAGAGCCGGCGTGCCGAGCGCGCCGTCGGGCGCCGGGCGGCGACCACTGCGTCGGCCAGGAGGATCCCGTCGAGCACCGCGGCGCCCCCCAGGTAGACGGCCCCGAACGATCGGGTGAGCAGGGGGAGCACCGTCACCAGGCAGAGAACGATCGTGTAGAGCACGATCTGATAGCGGGTCTGGCGATCGCCCTGGACAACCGGCATCATCGGGACGCCGGCACGCGCGTAGTCGCTCTTGATGAGCAGTGACAGCGCCCAGAAATGCGGCGGCGTCCAGTAGAAGACGACGGCGAAGAGGAAGACGGCGGTGATGTTCAGGCTCCCTGTCACCGCCGCCCACCCGACCAATGGCGGGATCGCGCCGGCGGCGCCGCCGATGACGATGTTCTGCATCGACGAGCGCTTCAGCCACATCGTGTAGACGAAGACGTAGAAGAGCAGGGCGAGCAGCGCCAGGCTCGCCGCCAGCAGGTTGACCGTTGTGGCCAGCAGCGCGAAGGACGCGGCCCCCAACGTGACGCCGAAGGTGAGCGCCTGATGGGGTTCGATGCGCCCCGAGGGCAGCGGCCGGGTCCTGGTGCGGCCCATGGTCCGGTCGATGTCGCGATCGAACCAGCAGTTGATGGCGTTCGCGCCCGACGCTGCAAGCCAGCCGCCGGCGACGGTGAGGAGCACCAGACGCCAGCCCGGCCAGCCTCGATCGGCGATCACCATCGCGGCGACCGCGGTGACCTCGAGCAGGAGGATCACTCTCGGTTTGGTGAGAGCGACGTAGTCGCGGGCGACGTCGGCCATGCGACGGCGCGGCAGCGCCTCGAGGCTGACGGCGACGGTCACAACGGCGCCACCTTCGCCTGCGGCCGGAGAGCGTCACCGCGCTCGGTGGCCGGTACAGGCGCCGCTGCGTCGACCGGCAACATGCTCAACACCGCGACCGCCACGACCGAACCCCACAGCAGCGAGGCGAGCGCGATATGCAGACCGCGCACCCACGCCGGAAGGCCGAGGAGCACGACCAGCGCGCCGGCGGCAACCTGCAGGACGAGGAGCAGGTTGACCGCCATGACGCCAGTGCGCACGGAGCGATCGCCGCGGCGGCGGCGCGCGATCACGGCCATGAGCCCGCCGAGCAGCAGCACCACGATCAGCGCGACGAGACGGTGAGCGACATTGATCGTCGCCGCCTGTCCTGACGGCAGCGAGAACCCGCTCCCGCAGAGTGGCCAGCTGGTGCAGCCTGACCCGGAGCCCGTCTCGACAACGAATGCGCCGCTCAGAGCGACAAGGTAGGTCGCCGCGACGGCGACGATCACCGGTCCCTTCAACGACGGCAGCCGCGCCGCGGAGAGGCTCGGGCTGCGTGCGGGCGTGCCAACCGTACACGCGATCACCGCAACGTAGATGAGAACCGCGAAGAGGAGCAGCGCGTTGGCCAGGTGGATCATCACGACGCCGCCGGGAAGGTTGTACTCGACGGCGAGTGCTCCGAGCGCGATCTGCAGGACGAACAGACCGGCGGCGATGCTGGTCCCGACCAGGATCCGACGCTGGTGCCGGTGCCAGATCCATGTCGAGACGGTCAGCACGATCACGAGCAGCGTGCAGACCGAGGCGATCCACCGGTGCGTGAACTCGATCAGCGTGTTGATCTGCCATGCCGGGAGGAGCGACCCGTGGCACAGCGGCCACTGGTCGGAGGTCCCGCACCCGTTGCCGCTGCCGCTGACGCGCACGATGCCGCCCCACACGATCAGCAGGTAGGTGAGCACCGCAGTCCACACCGCGAGGCGGCGGAACCCGACCGACGGCCGCGCGGGGATCACGCTGCCACGAGGGTTACGCGGGTGCTCCCGCGGACGCCTTCTTGCGCGCGAGTCGCCGGTCGCGAACCGGCCTCAGGCTGAGCACCTCCTGCTCATCGTCGAAGTTCCATGCCGGCGGCGGCGACGTTGTCGCCCACTCGAGGGTGTTGCCCTCCCATGGATCATCGGGTGCCGTCTTGGGAGCGCGCATGCTGATCACGAAATTGATCATGAAGACGGTGATCGAGATGGCGATGACGAACGCGCCGAAGGTGATCAATGAGTTGATGTCGCCCCAGCCACGATTGTCGAGATAGGTCGCGATCCGCCTCGGCATTCCGAGCAGACCGAGGGCGTGCATCGGCAGGAAGGTCAGGTTCATACCGATGAACATCAACCAGAAATGCAGCTTGCCGAGCTTCTCGTTGAGGAAACGCCCGGTGACCTTGGGGAACCAGTAATAGAAGGCTGCGAACACGCCGAAGACGCTGCCACCGAAGAGCACGTAGTGGATATGCGCGACCACCCAGTACGTGCCGTGCACCAGCCGGTCGACCGCCAGGCTGCCCAGGTACACGCCGTCGATGCCCCCGATGAGGAACATCAGCAAGAAGCCGCAGGCGAAGAGCATCGGCGTGTCGTACTTGATGCTCCCTCCCCACATCGTCGCAAGCCAACTGAAGATCTTCACCCCCGTGGGCACGCCGATGACGAAGGTCGTGAAGGCGAAGAACGTCTGCACCACCAGCGGCAGACCGGTGACGAACATGTGATGCACGAACACGATGAATCCGAGCACGGCGATCGCAGCGATGGATGCCGCCATCGCCTTGTAGCCGAAGATCGGCTTGCGGCTGAACACCGGGATGATCTCGCTGATGATCCCGAACGCGGGCAGGATCATGATGTACACGGCGGGATGCGAGTAGAACCAGAACA
>PLDZ01000168.1 GCA_003136295.1 Candidatus Dormiibacterota bacterium | reverse complement strand
TCTGCGAACGTGAAGGCCGCGTACCGATCGGCCACGGGGCGATTGAGGTAGGTCACCGCCGACGCGACTCCCAGCGCGGTCCCCGCAATCGCGCAGACCATCCAGCCCGTCTGCGTCACCGACCTCTCCGAACGTGGGATTCCTGAGGCAAGCTTCCGGGCGATCGAGATGCCCTCGAGGCAGCCGAGCCCGATGCACGCGGCAGCGTAGGGCTCGAGGCCGAGCGATCTGAGGAAATGCGGCGCGGCCCCCTCGTTGGCGATCAGTGGCGGGATCAGGAAGACGGGTAATCCGAGCAGCACGAGCGCGTAGCCGTGATCGTCGCGCCGCCGCCAGCAATGCCAGATGCCGAGCAGGAAGGGCACGACCAGCACAGGACCCAAAAGGGGCAACCCGGACACGTCGTGGCGCGGATTCGGATCCCCGGTCACGAGGAACATCCCGAGCGTCCTGAAGATGTGCACGGGATAGCTGTCCGTCGATCCCGACCCGCTGTTGAAGACGGAGACGAAGGCGGCGCGGCCGAAGTACGACGAAAAGTCGGTGATCGCCGTGTACACCATCGGCGCCATGACCACAACGAATGCGAGCCCAGCCCAGGCCCAGGTTGCACGGAGCGCCTGAAACCGCTCGGGGTCACGGGCGCGCACCCAGAGCAACCAGAGAATTGCGAGCAGCGGGAGCAGCTTCAGTGGCTGATACGTCCAGAACCCGAGTGCCACCGCGATGCCCGCCAGCGCGGCGCTCCATCGCGACGGCCGGTCTCCCCAGCGCAGCAGCGCCGCCAGCGCGGCGGCGCCGACGAGCACGGTCAGGATGTTTCTGAATCCGTCGCGGGACACTGCGATCATCCACAGTGACCCGGCGGTCCACGCCATCGCGATGAGCGCCGGCCCCCTGCCGAAGCGGCGGACAGCGAAGTACGTGGCGATGACCCCTGCGACGCCGACCGCCGCAGCGGTGCCGCGCAGGGTGAGCACCGACGACCCGAATGCCTTGAAGACTGCGGCGACGATGTATGCGTAGAGCGCCTCGCGCCCGCCGTCGCTGTTGAAGAACACCGGGTGATAGCCCGGAACCGTCAGCAGGCTCTGAGCGCTGAGGCCTTCAGCCGCCTCGTCGGGGTACAGACCGCCGGGCTGATTCTGGAGCGCCCAGAAGCGCACCACGATCGCGGCGATGACGATCAGGACGGCGGCCGCAGCCTCTGCTGCAGTCGCCGTCCTGAGGCGCCCAAAGACGCCCGTTATGCGGGTGATCCGGCCCCCGTCAATTCGAGGCTGGACCGGTGAAGCAGCGTCCTGGTGGCGGCGATGCGGCACGCCAACATCTCCAGAACGTCATCGAGCTGGTCCCGCAGCACGGTTTCCAGCTCGATTGGGTGGTTGTCTATCTCCCGCAGCAGCGCTGACAACCGGAGCGCCTTCTGGTCGATCTTCGCAACGACCTCCTGCGGGCCTGCCGTCGCGGCCAGGTGATTCGGTTCCATCCAGATCCTCCGTTTGCGGGTAGGTGGATGTCATCAGAGTAGGCACCCGGGAGGGGGTTGTCCAGCGATCATCGTGTCGCAGAAATACAACGTTCCATACCCGGGACATCGGCCGGACGGTGGCCTGAACTCCAGCCTCCGAGGCGCACTCTGCAGGTCGGCCTCGAGGCTCAGGCACTAAACTGGCGCTGGCCGGTTCGACCGACCGGGCGCGGATGGCGGAATCGGTAGACGCGCGGGACTTAGGATCCCGTGGGGTGACCCGTCCGAGTTCGAGTCTCGGTCCGCGCACGGCCCCACCCAGAAATATGAGCACCCAGATGACCGACACTCCGAGGATGACCGTCACGCTCGAGCGCAAGGCCGCATCGCAGGTTGCCCTCCAGGTCGAGGCCACCGCGGACGAGGTCGAAGCCGCCGTCCAGGCGTCGCTCCGCCGTCTCGCAGGGCGCGTTCGTATTCCCGGTTTCCGCCCCGGCAAGGCGCCGACCGCGATGGTCGAGCGAGCGATCGGCTGGGAGACCATCCGGCACGAGACCGTCGACCACCTGGTCCCCGAGCTCTACCGGCGCGCAGTTGACGAGACGGGCGTGGAGCCGGTCGGCGACCCCGAGCTCGATCTCGGCGAACTCGAGCGCGACCAGCCGCTGAAGTTCACGGCCACGGTCACGGTCAAGCCCGACGTGGACCTGCGCGACTACCTCTCGCTTCGGGTGCCCATGGAGACCACCGAGATCACGGAAGAGAGCGTCGACCAAGCGATCCAAGAGGCGCGCCGGCGTCATTCCGAGCTCGCCGACGTCGAACGAGCCGCTCAGGCCGGCGACGTCATCCGCTGCACCCTGGTGATGCGACGGGGCGACGAGGTGCTCACCGGCGGTGATGGCGCGGAACGGGAGCTGGAGCTGGATCGCGAGCTGGTGATCCCGGCGATCGTCGATGGCGTCATCGGGCTGACCGCGGGGGAATCGCGCACCTTCGAGACGACCCTTCCCCAGGACTACCGTCAGGAGGAGCTTCGAGGCGCCACGGTCACGATCGACGTCACCGTGCACGCCGTCCGGGAGCGCACCCTGCTCCCCGAAGACGACGCGCTCGCGGTGCTCGACGGGCACGGTCCCACGCTGGAGGATCTTCGCGAGCACTATCGAACAGCCCTCGCCGTCGAGGCCGCCGACCAGGATCGCGAGCGTCATGAAGGTGCGGCGCTCGAGGCGCTTCGCGACTACGTCCGCGTGGACGTTCCCGAGGCCATGATCGAGCGGGAGATCGAGCGCCAGCTTGCGGATCTCGAATACCGGCTGGCGTCGTTGGGGCTCCCCCTTGACCGCTATGTCGAGATGAGCGGGCAGACGATGGATGCGCTGCGTGCCGAACGCCGTGAGTCGGCGACGAGCCGGGTCCGGCTCGAACTTGCACTCGACGCCCTTGCCCTCGCCGAAGGGATCGAGGTCGACGAGACCCAGGTGGAACGCGAGGCTCGATCGGTGGCCGAGGGGCGCCGGATCGATGCCGCCCAGCGGAGGCGTTTAGAGGATCTTGCACGCCGGGATCTGCGCCGTCGCGCGGCCGGTCAGCGGCTGCTCGAAATCGTCACCCCGGAGGGAGGCTCCGACTTCGTCGCAACCTGAGGCGTGATCTCGGGCGTGCGTGGGTAAGCTGACCCGCGCATGGGCCAGCCGGTGATCAGCGTCCGCGACCTCGTCAAGACTTACGGGAAGGTCGAGGCGGTCCGCGGCATCGACCTCGACGTCGGCGCCGGCGAGATCTTCGGGTTCCTGGGGCCGAATGGCGCTGGGAAGTCGACGACGATCAGCATTCTGTGCACGCTGATCCGGCCGACGTCTGGCGTCGCCCAGGTTGCCGGCATCGACGTCCTCAAGGATCCGAGCGCCGTCCGGGCGCGGATCGGCCTCGTCTTCCAGGACCCGTCGCTCGATGGGCAGCTCACCGGGCGCGAGAACCTCGACTTCCACGCGTACCTCTACGGTCTGCCCGCCGCGACCCGCAAGCAGCGCATCGATGACGCACTCTCGATTGTCGAGCTGACCGATCGTGCCGAGTCGACCGTGCTCACATACTCGGGCGGGATGCGGCGGCGTCTCGAGATCGCGCGGGGCATACTCCATTACCCGCAGGTCCTGTTCCTTGACGAGCCCACGCTCGGTCTCGATCCACAGACGCGCAACAAGATCTGGGACTACCTGCACGCGGTGCGGACTCGCGAGCACATCACCATCTTCATGACCACGCACTACATGGACGAGGCCGAGTTCTGTGACCGGATCGCGATCATCGACCAGGGCAAGATCGTCGCGCTCGGGACGCCCTCGGAACTCAAGGCGAGGGTGGGCGGCGACGTGGTCACCATCACCACCCCGGATACCGCCGCCGCCGCTGAGCAACTCCGCTTGTTGATGCATCTCGACTCGACGCAGGTCGACGGCACCCTTCTGGTGGAGGTCGCCGATTCCGCGTCGTTCATGCCGCGCCTCTTCGCCGAGTTGAGCGTGCCGATCAGCGCGGTGAGCGCGCGACGTCCGAGCCTCGACGACGTGTTCCTCAAGCTCACCGGTCGTGCCATTCGTGAGCAGGGCAACACTTCACTGGATACGATGCGAAACTTCGGCAGGATATGGGGAGGCGGACGCCGATGAGCGAACAGGCGCTTACCGCACAAACGATTCCGCAGGCACGCGCCGTGAACATTCGCGGCGCCACGATGCGCGCGATATACATCATCTGGAAGCGCGACCTCATCCGTTACTGGCGCGACCGCATGCGGGTGTTTGCATCGCTCGCGCAGCCGGTGCTGTTTCTGTTTGTCTTCGGAAGCGGACTGAGCTCGTCGTTGCGGGGCAGCACGGGCGGGTTCGGGGGCCCGGGATCCTCACTGCAGTATGTGCAGTTCATCTTTCCCGGCATCATTGGGATGTCCGTCCTGTTCACGTCGATCTTCGGCGCGATGTCGATCGTCTGGGATCGCGAGTTCGGGTTCCTAAAGGAGGTGCTCGTCGCTCCGATCCATCGCTCCGCCGTGGCGATCGGCAAGACGCTCGGTGGCGCGACCCAAGCGATGTTCCAGGGCATTGTCATCCTCATTCTCGCCCCACTTGTCGGCGTGAAATTGACATTGCTCGGCGTCGTCGAACTGATCCCGATGATCTTTCTGTTCGCCTTCGCACTGAGTGCGCTAGGCGTTGCGGTGGCGGCACGCATGCGCACCATGCAGGGATTCCAGATGGTGATGAACTTCCTGATGATGCCCTTGTTCTTTCTCGCGGGTGCGCTCTTCCCTCTCGGTGGGAACCTGCCGGCGTGGCTCTCCGTGCTGACGCGTTTTGACCCCGCCAGCTACGGCATCGATGGGCTCCGGCGCACCGTGCTCACCGCATCAGGGGTCCCCTCACGCGTTCTGGACAGCCTCGGCCTCACCATCTTTGGTCACCCGCTCTCCGTATGGCCGGAGGAGGCGGTACTGCTCGCCTTTGGGGTGCTGATGATGAGCCTGGCGGTCTATGGATTCCGGCAGCGCGACTAAAAAAGGCCACCTATAATGGAAAAGGTATGAATCCGACCAATCTGATCCCGTACGTCATCGAGACCACGAATCGGGGCGAACGCGGGATGGACATCTACTCGCGGTTGCTCAAAGACCGAATCATCTTCATCGGGACGCCCATCGACGACCAGGTGGCCAATGTCGTCATGGCGCAGTTGCTGTTCCTCGCCGGCGAGGATCCTGAGAAGGACATCTGGCTCTACATCAACTCACCGGGCGGTTCGGTGTATGCGGGCCTCGCCATCTACGACACCATGCAGTACGTCGAGCCGCGTGTCGGCACCATCTGCATGGGCATCGCCGCGTCGATGGCGGCGATCCTGCTCGCCGGTGGTGCGGCGGGCATGCGTCTCAGCCTGCCCAACACCCGTGTCCTCATTCATCAGCCTTCGGGTGGTTTCAGCGGTCAGGCGACGGACATTCAGATCCACGCGCAGGAGATCCTCCGCGTGCGCCGTCGCCTCGATGAGATTCTCGCGCATCACAGCGGCAAGCCCATCGAAGTCGTCAACCACGACTCCGATCGTGACTTCTTCATGAGCGCCGAGGAGGCCAAGGACTACGGCCTCATCGACGAGATCATCCAGGGCCGCATCAAGAGCGGTGGGGCCCCCAACGGTGAGAGCAGCAACGGTGGCCGGCCCCCCGGCGCCCCACCCGAGACCGAGACACCCCAGGCGGGTGGCGGTGCAACAGCCCACGCGTAACGGAAGACCGTACGGTCGTTGGTAGCAATGCAGACAATCCGAGGGGTATGCCGTGACTGAGCGCGACGACCGGCGGCGACACACGCGTTGCTCTTTCTGTGGAAAGGGCCAGGAGCAGGTCCGGAAGCTCGTTGCGGGTCCCGGCGTGTACATCTGCGACCAGTGCATCGACCTGTGCCAGGAGGTCCTCGAAGAGGACAACCGGTCGACGACGACCAAGCGGGGCAAGCCCGGGACGATCCCGAACCCGCAGGTCATCGCCGCATCGCTCGATCAATACGTCATCGGCCAGGAGCACGCCAAGAAGGTGCTCTCGGTCGCGGTGTTCAATCACTACAAGCGAATTGCGCATGCCAAGACGAACAGCGACGTGGAGCTGCAGAAGTCGAATGTGCTGCTGGTCGGACCCACCGGGTGCGGCAAGACCTTCCTCGCGCAGACGCTCGCGCGCATCATCGACGTCCCGTTCAGTATCGCCGATGCCACCAGCCTGACCGAGGCCGGCTACGTCGGTGAGGACGTCGAGAACATCCTGCTTCGCCTTATTCAGGCTGCCGATTTCGACATCGCGCGCGCAGAGCGCGGCATCATCTACATCGATGAGATCGACAAGATCGCCCGCAAAAGCGACAACCCTTCGATCACGCGAGATGTCAGTGGCGAGGGCGTCCAGCAGGCGCTCCTGAAGATCCTCGAGGGCACCGTCGCCAACGTGCCGCCGCAGGGCGGCCGCAAGCATCCCCACCAGGACTTCATCCAGATCAACACCACCAACATCCTATTCATCTGCGGCGGGGCGTTCGACGGCCTCGAGAAGATCATCGAGCACCGCCTGGGCAAGCGCGTCATCGGTTTCAACAGCAAGCCTCGAGGGACGCGGACCAAGGAGACCACCAAGATGCTCCGCGAGCTGCAGGCTCAGGATCTGTTGAAGTACGGCCTCATTCCCGAGTTCGTCGGCCGCCTTCCGATCACCGTCGCGTTGGATTACCTCGACGAAGAGGACATCATTCGCATCCTTACGGAACCGAAGAACGCCTTTGTCAAGCAGTACCAGAAGTTCTTCGCGCTCGATGACGTCGAGTTGGTGTTCCACGAGGGAGCGCTGCGTGCCATCGCCGAACGCGCCCTGGCGCGCGGCACGGGCGCTCGCGGGCTCAAGTCGATCATCGAGGACGTCCTGCTCAACAGCATGTTCGAGGTGCCGAGCCGGCCGGACATCAAGCGCTGCGTGATCACCGAGCAGGCGATTCTTGAAGGGGTGGAACCGCTGCTCCTCACCGAGGAGCCCAAGCGTCGCGTCGGTGCAACCGAGGAGGCGGCGCAGGGGCGTACGGCCTGAGGGTGAGTCGCCGAGCCATTGTTCTGGCTGCGGCGGCCGTGGTGGTCTTCTTTGCAGTGACGCTCATCACGCTGACGCACGTCATCACCAACAGCGCATCCGGCTGCGCGGTTGCGGTTCCGGCAGCGAGCCTGCCAGCGTCGCTTCGAGCGCTCGGCGGTTTCGACCAGTCGTATGACGCCGGGAACCTTCAGCAGCTGGCGCAGGTGGGCCAGAACGCGGCGGCCGTGGTGAGCCCGAACCTCGACGGAGCCACCCCCATGGAACCCGTGCGGGTGACCGCCGCCAACGCCGGCCAACCGGCAGCAGTGGTGGTGCCGCTCGCAGCCCCGGAAACGACGGGCAGCAGCACGCGACTGGTTGGACTCATCTCGTTCTACGTCGGCTGCAGCGGCCGGGCGTACTTCGGATCGGTCACCGAAATCTCCGCACGGGGATCGGGCGCTCCGCTGAGCTTCCCCGCGGTGGGGGAGAGCGCCGCGGCCGCTCAGCTCGCCACCTCGACCCCACAACTCGTCTACATCGGGTCGCCGTTCACGCCAGAGTGGCGCAACGCGCAATCCGGCGCGACGATCCCGGCGGGCGAGTAACACCCGGTCGGCCCATATACTCAATCGCCCAATGGAAAAGCATTTCGACTGGTCCAGCGTGGAACCGAAGTGGCGCGAGCGCTGGAGCGAGCTCGGAGTCGGACGTGCCGATGTCACAAGCACCAAACCCGCATTCGTCATCGCGCTCCCACCACCCAACATCACCGGCGTCCTGCACATGGGCCATGCATCGACGTTCTCCATCCAGGACACCGTGTGCCGTCAGCGAAGGATGCGTGGCTTCGAGGTGGAGTGGTGCCCCGGGACCGACCACGCGGCGATCGCGACACAGAACGTCATCGAGCGGCAGCTCGACGAAGAGGGCACGACCAAAGAGGCGTTGGGCAGAGCCGCGTTCCAGGCCCGCGTCGACGCGTGGTACGCGGAATACGGCGGGCGCATCTACGAGCAGATGCGACGGATGGGATACACGTGCGACTGGGGGCGTTCTCGTTTCACGCTCGACGATCAGTACGTGCGAGCCATCAGACTCGTGTTCAAGACGCTGTTCGACGAGGGACTCGTCTACCGCGGCCCGCGCATCGTCAACTGGTGTCCGCGCTGCCGCTCCGCCATCAGCGATGAGGAGATCGACTGGCAGGAGCACACCGATACCCTCTATTACCTGAAGTATCCGGTCGAGGGCGGCCAGAGCATCACGGTCGCCACCGTGCGTCCCGAGACGATGCTCGGCGACACCGGCGTCGCGGTCGCGCCGGGCGACTCGCGTTACGCAGCACTGATCGGCAAGCANNAAGGTGACGCCCGGTCACGACCCGACCGACTACGAAATCGGTGCGCGTCATTCGTTGCCGATCGTCAACGTCATCGCGCTCGACGGCACCATGGATGTCCCGTCGCTCCCGCAGTTCCACGGCATGCCGGCCGAGCAGGCGAGGACGGCTGTTGCGGAGGCACTGCGCTCCCTGGGCGTGCTCGTCAAGGAAGAGCCGTACACGCACGAGGTGGGGCACTGCAGCCGCTGCGGCACCATTCTCGAGCCGCTCGTGAGCGAGCAGTGGTGGGTGCGCATGGCGTCGCTGGCGGCTCCCGGCATCGGCGCAGCCGAAAGTGGCGAGATCACCTTCCATCCCGCGCGGTACACCGACGTGTACCTGCACTGGATGCGCAACATCCGCGACTGGTGCATCAGCCGGCAGATCTGGCTGGGGCACGCGATCCCGGTATCCACGTGCGGGAACGGGCATCGCTTCGCCTGGATCGACCCTCCGACCGACTGTCCCGAGTGCGGGAACACGTCGCTCACCGCCGACCCCGATGTCCTCGACACCTGGTTCAGCAGCGGCCTGTGGCCGTTTGCGATCTTCGGGTGGCCCGAGCAGACGGAGGATCTGGAGACGTTCTATCCGACCGACCTGCTGGTCACGGGGCGCGACATCATCTTCCTCTGGGTTGCCCGTATGATCATGACCGGCCTCAAGTTCACGGGCCGCAATCCCTTCAGCGATGTGCTGATCACGAGCACCATCCAGGCAACTGACGGCTCGCGAATGAGCAAGTCGAAGGGCAACACCGTCGACCCGCTCGACCTTGTCGACAAGTTCGGCGCTGACGCGGTTCGCGCGTGGGCGGCCGCGGTATGCACGAGCGGCCAGGACGTACGGTTCGACGAGGACCGGATCGCGTCGTATCAGCGTTTCGCCAACAAGCTGTGGCAGGTCACCAGTGGGTTCCTCGTCGCCAAGGTTGGGAATGGATCGGTTGCGGAGCTCGATGTCCATCCCCCGAGGCCGGAGACGCTGCGGCCCGAGGACCGTTGGATGCTTGCCGAGCTCGCGGCTGTGGTCCGCGAGTGCGACGCAGGGTTCGCCTCGTTCCGCTTCCACGAATCCGTCGAAGCTCTGTACGACACCACGTGGCACTCCTTCTGCGACTGGTACGTCGAGATCATCAAGCTGCGACTCGCCGATGCCGGCGATCACGAATCACGCCGCGCCGCGGTCTGGACCGCGGTCACAACCCTGGACGTGCTCCTCCGCCTGCTCCACCCGTTCATGCCGTTCGTGACCGAGGAATGCGCACAGCAACTTCCGAACGCCGCGCCGACGCTGCAGCAGCGTTCGTGGCCGGAGGAGGATCCGCTCTGGAATGACGAAGAGACTGCCGCGGCACATCACGAGATCGCCGAAGCCATCGAACTGGTGCAGCGAATCCGGGCGCTCGGCCACAGTCAGCGGGTGCCGCGCGGCAGCCGCGATCGGATTCGGATGGTGGTGCGTGCCGCTGACGGGAGGGGGACGAGCAAACACATCACCCGTTTGATCGGGGGCCTCGTGCCGGCGACCGTGCTGGACAGCCACGAGCGCGGCGTGGATCCAGTGGTCGTGGTTTCGGGTAGGCTCCACGCCGAGGTGGTGATCGCCGACACCGCCGCCGACGCCAGTGCGACAGCACGTCAGATCGGCCTGCTCGAGGCAAACGTGTCGCGGCTTCAGGCACAGCTCGCGAACCCGGCGTTCGTGCACGGGGCACCCGCCCAGGTCGTGGATGAGACGCGCCGGCGACTCGCCGAAGCCATCGCGCAGCTCGACCTGCTTCGCCGCGGCCCGTTAGGAGGATCCGCCGATGCTGCTGGTTGACGTGGGGGCGCTCCTCAACGGAGCGCGGGTCGTCGTCATCGCCTATCTGGTCGTGCTCTGGCTGGCCCTCGCCTTCTACGTGGTACGCGACGCTCGCCGGCGCACGACGTCGCCGGGCTTCACGCTCTTCGCGATGCTGCTCGGCTTCGTGCCGCCGTTTCTCGGTGCCTTGATCTATTTCATGGTGCGGCCGCCGCACACGATGGAGCAGGTGCGTTCGCTCGCAATCGAGGAGCAGGTGCTGCTCGAGCCGCCGCTCGAGGGCGTGCCCACACGGCCCTGCCCAACCTGTGGACGCGAGATCGAGCAGGAGTTCATCCTGTGTCCGTACTGCCGCACCCAGTTCGCCCGGCGTTGCACAGGGTGCGATCGCAGCCTGCGGCTGGGCTGGGAGGTGTGTCCGTACTGCGCCACCGAGGTCGGAGCGCCAGCGCTGGCCCGTACCGGGAGGTAGCGTCACGATGCTGGGCGGTGGGCTCCAGCTGGCGCTCATACCCGCGCCGCTGATCGCGGCGGCGATCGTCGTGTTCGCGCTCTCGCCGCGCCAGGCGCCCCTTGCGCGAATGGTTGCTGGAGCAGGCATCGCGGCCACGGTCGGATTGCTCGCTGTGGAAGCCGCCTTTCTCAACGGCAGCGGACGCATCGAGACCTCGCTCGGGACGCCGGTGGCAGGGATCGCCTACCTGCTCAGGCTCGATCTGCCCGGCGCCACGCTTGGGCTGGCCGCGGCAGTGGCCGGCCTGCTGCTGCTGCTCGAGAGCGATCGTCAGACCCGCGAGGTGAGCGCGCTGCTCGTCTGCGTCGCGGGCACGCTTGTGGCGGCTCTCGCCGGCAACGTGGTGATGCTCGCCGGCGGTGTCGAGATCGCGGGTGTGGGCACGCTGCTCATGACCAGCGCCACCAGGGGTCGGCCAGGCCGCGGCGGCCTCGTCGCGCTGAGCCTCGAGCATCTCGCATCCCTCGGCCTGGTCGTCGCCGCGGTGCAGCTCCTGAGCGTCGCAGGCACCACCGACTTCGCGGTCATTCCGGCTGGAGCGATGGGCGCAACCGTTGCCGGGCCGTGGGCCGCCGCCGGCGTCATGCGGCTCCTCTCACCTGCATTCGTTCCGATTCGGGGCAGCCGAGTTCCGACCGCGGCCTGGGCGACGACCGGCGCCATCCCTTGCGGCGCCGTGGTGCTGCTGCGGCTTCGCGAAGCGGCCGCGGGCCCGCTCCCCGAAAGCATCGCGATTGCACTGGCGGCCGTGGGCGGAGTTGCCGCACTCCTGGCGGTGGTCGTCGCCCTGAGGAGATCCGACGTGCCTGTCATCGCGGGCAGGGCGCTCTGCGTCATCGCCGCTGCGCCGGTGGTCGCACTGACCGGGATCGCCGGTGCGGCCGCCGGTGCGGCCGTCGCAGCAGGCATCGGTGCCTTGATGCTGGCAACCGCGCTCACGCCGGCGTGGGAGCACATCGCTCGCGGTCGCGGTGGGACGGCTCTCGCAGCGTTCTCGCTCGGTGCCGCCGGGTCTCTGCCGATGGGGTTCGGGATCACGGCACTGATCCTTGAGCTGTCCGCGACCGTCTCGATCGGCCGTCCCGGTGCCGCGCTCCTCGCAGCGCTCGGATTGGCGGGCGTGCTGGGTGCCGCGGCGGCGGTTCAGGCCGGGTCGCGAATCCTCACCTCGAAAACGGATGTGACGATCTCCCGATACCCGTCGGTGCTCGGTGCTGTCGCCGTGGTCGCGTCGCTGGTTGCGGCGGTGCTGCCCGCGACCACCGCGACATCGGTGCTCACTGCTCTCAGCGCCGGCGGGCTGACGGAGCCGATCGGCGCCGCGGCGATCCGGACCAGCGCCGGCGACTGGTCGGGCGGATACATCGTCGTCGCCTTCGTCATCGTCGCGGCCGGCGTCTGGGCCTTCGCGACCCTCACCGGCTGGGCGGTGGTGACCGGGTCGACCTCCCGGGACCATGCGCCGGCGGCTACGGCGCGACCGCTCGGGCTTGGGGTCGCACGGCGGTTGCGTCCCGCGGCGCTGCGGGGGAGCGCATGGCTGCGCCAGATCGACGACTGGCTCGTGGTGCAGCCCCAGCTCGTGGTCGTCCTCGGGGGAGGGATCCTGGCCATCCTGCTGCTCCAGCTGATCCACTGATGGGCGTTTCCGCACCGCTGCTCTCGGCGGCGGGTGTGATCGCCGCGGTGGTCGCGATGATGGTGGACGGCAGACGAGCGGTGCCGATCGCGGTCGTCCTGCTCGCCGCCGGGCTGGCGCCCACAGCGGCGACCTTCGGGGGCGCACCTGGCGCTGCGGTGCTCGGCGCCTGCGCGATCGCGGCGGTGCTCCTGGCCTGGGGCGGGTGGCTGGGTGGGAGAGTCCTCCCCTGGCTCTCGGGCCTCGACCCGACCATCCCGGCGTTCGCGCCGTCGGACCGGCTCTTCGGCCCCCGAAGCGCCCGGGCATTCGGAGCGGCGGTTGCGGTTCCCATCGCCTCATGGGTGAGCTTCAACGTTCCCGTCGGCCAGATCACCGCGGTCGAGGGACTGCTCTTTCCCATCGCCTACGCCTGGAC
>PLDZ01000217.1:4017-5506 GCA_003136295.1 Candidatus Dormiibacterota bacterium | reverse complement strand
GTGTTGCAGCTTGCGGACCTCGAGACGATCACCAAGCGACTGGATCGTACCGAGAAGACCTCGCGCCTGCAGAAGGAGAAGGAGCCGGAGATGATCGGGCTCCTGCGTCGCGTCCAGGAGCATCTCGACCAGGGCAAACCGGTACGGACGATGTCGCTCAATCCGGAAGAGCAGTCGATGTTGCGAGAGTTCTGGCTGCTCACCGGGAAGCCGCTCATGGTCGTCGTCAACGTCGCGGAATCCGCGGCAGGGGAGCCGGTGCCCGAGGAGATCGGGCGTCGCGCGAAACTCGCGGGCGGCGATGCAATCGCCGTCTCGGCGCGCATCGAGAACGACATCGCCGAGCTCGATGCGGCCGACCGCGCCGCATTCCTGCACGACCTCGGCCTCGAGGAGCCCGGGCTGTATCGGGTCGCGCGCAGCGCATACCGGTTGCTCCGGCTCATCACGTTCTTCACCGCTGGCGACACGGAGGTACGCGCGTGGAACCTCCGCGAGGGCGAGACCGCGCTCGACGCTGCGGCGAGCGTCCACACTGACATCGCGCGCGGATTCATCCGCGCCGAGGTGACCGGTGCCGAGGAACTGCTCGACGCGGGTTCTTACGCGGTGCTGCGCGAGCGCGGCAAGCAGCGGCTCGAGGGTCGCGACTATGTCATGCGGGACGGCGACGTCATCCACGTGCGTTTCAATGTCTGACAGCCTGGTCATTGCAGGTCCTCATCGTCTCGAGCTGATCATCGATGCGCCCGCGTCCGGCGAGGAGAACATGCGTCGCGACCGGTCGCTGCTCGATGCATGCGCTCGCGGAGAGATCCCGGGCGCGGTGCGTCTTTACGGGTTCTTTCCCGCGTGCCTGAGTCTCGGTCGCATGCAGGCGCTCGACGATGTGAATCTCGAGGCGTGCGCTCGTGACGGCGTCGACGTGGTGCGCCGCCCGAGTGGTGGCCGGGCCGTGCTCCATGACCAGGAGGTCACGTACTCGGTGGTGTGTCGGTCAACCGACCCCATGTTCGGCGGTCGGGTGCTCGAATCGTGCGCGCGCATCCACGAGGCGGTCGCCTCCGGCCTCGCGACACTCGGCGTGCACGTCACCCCTCGCGCGCTACCGGCCAACCTCCGGCGCGACGCACGCGAGGGTGCGGCGGTCGCGGATTGCTTCGCCCGCCCCGCAGCTCACGAGCTGCTCGACGACCGCGGCCGCAAGCTGGTCGGCAGCGCCCAGGCGAGGCGGGCGGGAGCGTTGCTGCAACACGGATCGGTGCTGCTCGAATCACCACGCGCGGCCGGCTACCTGCGCGGCGATGCCGCGCCGACCCTTGGTGGCGTCGGTCTTCGCGAACTGCTCAGTCGTGAGGTAAGCCGAGAAGAGCTCGTCGAGGCGCTCGCGGCGGGCTTCAGGCAGCTGCTGCGCCGGTCTTGAATACCCCTGCATGATGTGCTAGCCTTCCGCGCAGGCCACAAGATGTAGGGCTGCACCCCTTACGTT
>PLDZ01000217.1:0-4010 GCA_003136295.1 Candidatus Dormiibacterota bacterium | reverse complement strand
GGCTCGCACCCCCTGATACGCTTCGATGAGTTCATGGCCAAGAAAACGCGAAAGCAGAAGCAGCGGGCAGCCACGAGGCGCCCGGGAGCACCGGCAAGGGCGGCGCCGGCCGCCACGACACGCGAGGCGGCGGCTCCGGCCCCCGTGACCCCGCGACCATCGACTCCTCTGGCGCTGCCGGAGACCATCCTGCCGCTGCCCGGCACCGGCCTTGAAATCGAGTCCGAGCCGGTCGACGAGGAACCCGACGACGAGGTCGCAGTTGCAGCCGCCGACGCCTCGTCGCGCCGCCGCGTCCAGCGTGTCAATCCGGCAGCCCAGCCACGCCCGATCCGGGGACAGGTGAGCGCAGCCGCGCTGTTCCAGCCGCTCGACAGCGAGGAGGCCGCCATCCCGTTCGACCGNNAAGACGACTGTGGCGGCGGCAACGGCTGTGAAGTGCGCGAGCATGGGCTACAAGACCCTGGTGATCAGCACCGACGCCGCACACAGCCTCGGTGACAGCGTCGACCAGGAGATCGGTGATCACCCGACCGAGCTCGCGCCCAATCTCTGGGGACAGGAGGTCAACGCGCTCCACGAGCTCGAGGAACACTGGGATCGCATCCATATGTACCTGACGTCGCTCTTCGCGTCGCAGGGCGTCGACGACATCGTCGCAGAGGAGATGGCGTCACCTCCAGGGATGGAGGAGGTCGCGAGCCTCATGTGGATCAAGAAGCACAAGCGCGAAGCCAAGTTCGACGTGCTCATCGTCGACTGCGCGCCCACCGGCGAAACCCTGCAATTGCTCGCGTTTCCCGACGTCGCCAAGTGGTATCTCGATCGCATCTTCCCGATCCACCGGATGATGAACAAGGTCGCGCGCCCCGTCATGCAGCCATTCATCAGCATCCCGCTGCCGAGCGACGAGATCTTCGGCAACGTCAAGGATCTCCTCCTCGACCTCGAGGGGATGAAGAAGATCCTCGGCGATCCCAAGGTGTGCACCACNNACCGACACATATTTCGACTCGTGGCGCGAGGCGCAGCAGCGCTATGCCGTGATGGTGGAGACCGCGTTCTCGCCGATCCCGACGTTGGAGACCAAGCTGTTCGACCACGAGATCGTCGGGCTCGACTCGCTCGCGGAGATGGGTGAATCAATCTATGGAAACCGCGATCCGTCGCAGATCTTCTACCACTCGGTGCCGCAGCGCATTCGCAAGGTGGGCAACACCTACGAGCTCCAGCTCCATCTTCCCTTCGTCGGCAAGGAGGACGTGGACATCAAGCATCGCGAGGGCGAGCTCTTCGTCAGCGTCGGACCATACAAGCGCGAGATCTCACTGCCCCGAGTGCTCAACGGCAAGCGCGTCACGAGGGGGCGTCTCGAGGAGGGAATGCTCGTGGTCACCTTTTCAGAGCGCGAGCCGTGACCGAGGCGTGCCGCGCCTGCCCAACACGTCTCGTCGACGAGGCGTCGCGAATCCTCGGGACGTCGTTCAGCGACATCGTCCCTCCCGAAGCGCAGCGACACCTGCTCATCGCCCAGCGCGAGCTGCTCCTCGCCCTGGCGGCGATGATCGAGCACCACACCCAGCGACCGGAGGAATCCGCCGAGCCCACGGCCGGCGGCCGGAAGCGCTCACGAAGCGGAACAACGCGCTCGCGGCGGCCGTCGCGGGTCGAGCTCGAGTAGCCGGCGCCGGGTGACAAGCCCCGGTACCTACCTGGCGATCGTTCTCTACACGCTGCCGGGTTTCCTCTTCGGATCGGTGATCCACGAGCTCAGCCACGCGGCGATCGCGGTGCGCTGTGGCGATCCGACGCCCCACCGTGATGGCCGCATGACACTCGATCCGCGTCGCAACGTGGACCCCCTGGGCTGCCTCGCGATGCTCCTCGCGGGCGTCGGGTGGGGACGCCCGGTGCCGCTCGACCCGCTGTATCTCCGCGAGGGAAGACAGCGCGCGGCGGTGGCGGCGGCCGGACCGCTCGCGCACCTTGTGGTGGCCGCCATCTTTGCGGGGGCCCTGCGCGCGGAACTGCTCGGATCAGGGCTCGACGTGAGCGGATTCGACACGCTCGCGCAGCTCACCGTCCAGGGCGTGATCCTCGGGGTGCTCTTGCAGGGGTTTCTGATCAACATCGCGCTCTTCGTCTTCAACGCTCTTCCCGTCCCGGGGCTCGACGGCTACGCTGTGGTGCGCAGCCTCCTGTTCGGTGTGGCGCCGCGTGTGTTCCTCTACGTGGAGCACTACCGCTACGTGCTCTATGCGCTCGCCGCGCTGGCAGCACTGCTGCCTCCGCCGCTGACCCACGGCAGTGTCGACGTGGTCGCGGCCATGACCGTCGGCACGGCGTCGCTCACCTTCGACCATCTGATCGTGCCCGGTGTGGATCCCATCTTCATCGGGCTGCCGAACCTGTTGCACCTCCTGTCATGAGCGTCGTGACGATCAACGGCGTTGAATGGACCGTCGAAGGTGCGCAGGTGGCGATCGTGGAGCGTGGGCGCGTCCTACTGCAGTTCCGGCCGTGGCCGCCTGGTTGGGAGCTCCCCGGCGGTCATTGCGAGCCCGGTGAAGACCCTGCGGTCACCGCTGCCCGCGAGGCGGAGGAGGAGACCGGCTACCAGGTGCGCATCGCGGGCATCGTCGGTGTGTATTCGTGGCGGGGACTGCGCTCGGCGGGTGACGTTGTCTACCTCGGTGAGGTGATCGGTGGCGCCCCTCGACGCAGTCTCGAAGCGTGGGCACTCCGGATGACCGCACCCGACGCCCTGCCGCGAACGGTGTTTCCGTGGATACGTGACCGGGTGCGCGACGCGGTCGAGGTCGCCGACGGTGCTGCCGCGGTGCATCGCCTGCAACCCGTGACGATCCGCCACGTGCTCGGCTTTGCGACCGTGTGGCTGCACGCGCCGATCGAACGGTTGCTTCGGCGTCGATGATCACCGCTCTGCTCTTCGTGGCGAGCCTGATCCTCGTCGTCGTGGCGGCGGAGTTGTTCACCAACGCGATCGAATGGGCGGGGTACCTGCTCAACCTCGGTACCGGTGCGACCGGCAGCCTGCTGGCCGCACTGGGCACCTCGCTGCCCGAGACGGTCGTCCCGATCGTCGCGCTTGCCACCCACTCGCCGGCGGCTGACTCGGTCGCCACCGGTGCGGTGCTCGGTTCGCCGTTTCTGCTGCTGACGCTGGGGGCCGGCGCGACGGGCATCGCCGTGTTGATTCGCGGGGGTGCGCGCTTGTTGGTGATCGACCCACGCCAGGCGCGGCGGGACCTCGGGGTATTTCTCGGAGCGTTCACCGTCGCTGTGGTCTCGAGCGTGCTCCCGAGCGGCGCGCGCATCGCCGTTGGAGCGCTGCTGCTGCTCACATACGCCGTCTACGTGGTTGCGACTCTCCGCGGCAGTGCGGCTGCGGGTGAGAGCCCGGAACCGTTGCACATCGTGCGCTGGCGGCCGGGCGATCCGCACCCGGTGCCGGTCACGCTCCAGCTCGTCATCGCGGTCGGGCTCCTCGTGGTCGGCTCGCAGCTCTTCGTGACCGCGCTCGACCAAACCGCATCGGCATTGCAGATCCCGGCGCTCGTGCTTGCGCTGGTGATCGTGCCGGTGGCGACCGAGCTTCCCGAGACGCTCAACAGCGTGCTCTGGGTGCGCACTGACGACGACATGCTCGCCTTCGGCAACGTCGCCGGGTCGGCCACGTTTCAGTCGTGCGTCCTCGCCGCGATCGGTGTCGTCTTCACAACCTGGCACCCGGGCTCGGCGGGGCTCATCAGTGCGACGCTCACCGTGCTGACAGCCGCGTTCCTCCTGGCACTGCTCTGGGGCGGCCGGGCGCGAGGCTCACTGCTGACCCTCGCGATCGTGCCGTGGGTTGTCTATGTCGTGGCGCAGGTCGCGACGGGTGGGCGCCTGGCGCTCTGAGACCGCCACAATCGCGCTCTCATGCGTGTGTACACCACCGGCGACGTCGAGGAGTATGCGGCCGCGGTGGAAGCGTTTCTCAAAGCCGA
>PLDZ01000074.1 GCA_003136295.1 Candidatus Dormiibacterota bacterium | reverse complement strand
CCGTGACATCCTTGCGTCTGCACCCGCCGAGGTCGAAGAGGATGGTTGCGCCTTCGCTCCTTCCGATCCAATTGCGCTGCATGGTTTTCGTCGATTCCGACCAGTCGAGCGTTTCGAGCGCATCGAGCAGTTCCTGNNCACGACGGACACCAGTTCACGGCCCCTTCGCGCCACTCGATGAGCCCGGCATTGAAGAGCCGGACGAACAGCCACTGGGTCCATCGGTAGTACGAGGGATCGGCGGTGTTGACCTGGTGGCTCCAGTCGAACATCGACCCGATGCGCGCGAGTTGATTCTCGCGGAAGTTGGCGACCGCGCGGCGCATGACGACCGCGGGATGCTCGCCGATCTTCATCGCGTAGTTCTCGGAGTGGATGCCGAAGGCATCGAACCCCATCGGCTCGAAGACCGTGTCTCCCATGAGGCGCCGCCATCGGCCGTAGATGTCACCGCCCGCGAACGGAATGATGTGGCCGACGTGCAGCCCCTCAGCCGAGGGGTACGGGAACATCATCAGGTTGTAGAAGGGTCGCTCGGGCAGGTCGAGCTGCGTGCGGTAGTCGCCGCGCTCATTCCAGATCCGA
Organism: Candidatus Dormiibacterota bacterium; assembly: GCA_003136295.1. Lineage (GTDB taxonomy): Bacteria > Chloroflexota > Dormibacteria > Aeolococcales > Aeolococcaceae > Palsa-851. The sequence goes on along the minus strand of PLDZ01000074.1, from coordinate 2,339 downwards.
CGCCAGCGTGCCTCGACCTTGGCGTGGTCGTAGGCGTCGAGCTGGCCCGGATCAGGCTCGACAGGAGCGGTGATCGTGTCCATGACACCAAGGGTATCCCGAGTCCACGCCCAGCCCAAACGGGCCGTGGTCCAGGGCGCCAGGGTCAGGGCCCCGCGGCAGCCACGAGTACACTCGGGCGCTCATGCAACGAGACAGCTCCCCAGTCGAGATTCGCGACGGCCAGGGTGACGACGACATGCGTCACTTCGCCGAGGTCGACGCCGAGTCATTCGCCGGACATGCCGCCGCCAACATGCGCTGGCTCGCCGCCGCCGCGCCCCACGCGACGCTGCGGCTCGCGTGCATGGAGGGTGACGTCGTCGGTGGGTATCTGCTCCTGCCGGTCGGGCAGTTCTTCGGCGGAAGGCCGGTGCAGGCGCAGGCGGTCACCGCGGTTGCCGTGCACCCGGCCTGGCGCCGCCGTGGCGTGGCCGGAGCGCTGATGCGTGACTGCGTCGCCGTTGCACGTGACCATGGGTCTGCGCTCGCGCCGCTCCACGCGGCCACGGTCCGGCTCTACCGCCGCTGGGGTTGGGAAGTCTGCTCTCAGACACTCCGGCAGACGGTCCGGACCGCTGCGCTCAGCGGGCTCTCCGGCTCGGGGAGGGTGCGGGCCAAACCGGACCGGGGTGCCATCGAGACCATGCGGCGCGCCCACGTCGGGCGATGGGACGGACCGCTCGATCGACCGGACTGGTTCCTGTCCGTCGAGTGGGATCCCGGCGAGGCTGAGACGCCACGCTTCGAGTACGGCTGGTACGAGGGAGACCGGCTCACCGGCTACGTGCGCTACGAATCCGAGCGACAGGCGGGGGGATGGATTCGCCTGCGCGTTCAGGAGTTCATCTGGACGACGCTCGACGCGCTGGGTGGTCTGCTCGGATTTCTCGGCGGGCAGGAGTCGCAGAGCACCGACGTGGTGTTCGTGCACTCCGCGATCGTCGACGCATCGCCGCTGCAGTGGCTGCTTCCCGAGCCGCATCGTGACACGGAACTCTCCGGCTTCCTCTGCTGGATGCAGCGCATCGTCGACATCGATGCGGCGATGACTGCACGCGGCTGGCCGTTGCGGGCCTCCGGTCGCATCGAACTCGAGGTCACCGACCCGGTGACGGGCGTCGACCGCCTGGTGCTCGAGGTGGAACGAGGGGCGGCTCGGGTCACACCCGGAGGAAGCGGTGCGATTCGATGCGGTGTCGGGGCATTCTCCGCGTGGTACTCGAGCGCAATGCGCGCGCAGGACGCCGCGCGGCTCGGCTTGCTGGAAGGCGATGCGTCCGCGGTCGGCACCATGGACGGCCTGATCGCAGGTGGTCTGCCCTGGATGCCCGATTTCTTCTGACGCAGGTGACGATGCCCGATCCAACCCTGCTGCACCTGCGACTCGCTCGTCTGCGCTCGCAGCACCTCACCGATGACACCCGTCTTGACGGTGACGTGGCAGCGGTCACGCGTGCGGTCTGCGCTCTCCAGGCGCAGGCGTTTGATGCCGCGCGGCATCAGGTGCGTGCCCGCAGCCTGGAGGTCACCTCCAGGGCGGTGGATCGAGCCTTCGAAATCGAGCGTTCCGTGGTGCGTACATGGTTGATGCGCGGGACCTTGCATCTCTGCGCGGCTGATGATCTGCGCTGGTTGATCAATGTTTTCGGACCCGCTGTCAACCAATTCGGTGCGAGTCGCCGCAGGAACCTCGGCCTCGACGATGCGACATGTGCGCGAGCCATCGCGGTGATTCGCAAAGCGCTCGCGGGCGGCCCGATGGCGCGGCGGCAGATACGCGAACAGCTGGTCAGCGCCGGCGTGGTCGAGGAGCCGGTCGGCCAACTGGTGCTGCATCTGCTCTATCACGCCGCGGCCCTGGGCATCGTCTGTTCCGGACCGCGCATGGGCGGCGACGACAGCTTCGTGCTCCTGGATGACTGGGTGCCGCAGTCGGAGGGACCGCGGGGCGAGGCCGCGCTCGCCGAGCTTGCGCGCCGATATTTCGCCGCGTACGGTCCCGCCGGTGAGGCGGACTTCGCCGCGTGGTCCGGCCTGCGGCGCGGCGTGATTCGCGCGGCGATGGCGGCGATCGGCACGGACCTCATGGAGTTCCCAGGACCGATTCGAGGCCTCTGGACGCTCGGACCGGCTGCCAATGCCGACGTCGATCGGCCGGCCGTGCGCCTGCTTGGCCACTTCGACACCTATCTCCTGGGCTACCGCCGGCGCGAGCATCTCGGCGACGCTGCCGCCGAGGCGTGGATTCACGATGGCGGCGGCGGATGGATCCGCCCGGTGATCTGCGTCGACGGCTG
>PLDZ01000034.1 GCA_003136295.1 Candidatus Dormiibacterota bacterium | reverse complement strand
TGACAGCGCTGGCGATTCACGCCGTACCCTCCACCGCGCGCTGGCCAGATTTGGCGCGTCAGAGCCGGTTGACACGGTTGGTACAGGGGGCGTAGACCTGACGGAGTTGTGGCGCCGCGTCCCGAGGAAAGCGCACTCCTCAGCGGCCCGCCAACTCCAAATTTGATTGCAGGGACCACCGACCCCCGACCAGTCCGCCCCCGCGCCCTGTCGGCTGGTTCATTGCATAAGCCACTACTCGACCAACACGCCCGACATAGAGGAGACGGCCCGATGCTAGACGTGAACGTTGGCGAAAAGGATTCCGTCAGCTCCGACCCTTCGCGACCGGTTGCGCGTTGGCGTGGGACGAGGGTGGCCCTGAGCGTGACCGCCTTGGTCGGCGCGCTTGCGCTGGGGCTGAGCCCCGGCAGCGCCCTCACCGCGACGCCGACGAGGCCCTGGCTCGACAAGAGCATGTCAACGCCCGCTCGGGTCAATGCCCTCCTCAACGCTATGACGCTGCCCGAGAAGGTCGGCCAGATGGACCAGCAGTTGGTGGACAACGTTACCGACCCCAACAGCACCACCTGCAGCACAAGCACGTGGGGCATGCCCAATCCGGCGTGCGAGCAGACGTTCTTCGTCGACCAGCATGTCGGCTCCGTGCTGGCCGGGGGCACCGACAACCCGCCCGATACGACCGGTACGGGAGGCGTTGGGAATACGGGCTTGGATTGGGCCAACGAATACAACACGATCCAGAGCTACGCGATCGCCCACTCCCGGCTGAATATCCCCTTGATCTTCGGCGTCGACGCCGTGCACGGTTTCGGCCATCCCTGGCAGGCACCGCTGTTCCCGCAGTCGATCGGGATGGGCGCGACGTGGGACCCCGCCGCCGCGCAATCCGGGGGCGCCACAACGGCCAACGCGCTCCGTGCCACGGGCTGGGTATGGGACTTCGCGCCCGTCCAGGATTTGTCCCGCGACAACCGGTGGGGCCGGACTTACGAGACCTGGGCGGAGGAGCCGGTGCTGTCGGCCGCGATGGGCGGCGCCGATGTGCAGGGGCTGCAGACGCCCGGGACAGCGAACTCGCTCAATGTCACGGCCACCGTCAAGCACTTCGCCGGCTACTCGCAGTCCATCAACGGGCACGACCGCAACGAGGCCCTGCTGCCGCTGAGTTACCTCGAGAGCATGATCCTGCCGTCCTATGCGGGTGGAATTGACGCCGGCGCGGGAACCGTGATGGTCGACTCCGGGTCGATCAACGGCGTGCCCGCCACTGCCTCGCACTACCTGCTGACAGATGTCCTCCGCAACCAGATGGGCTTCCAGGGCGTGGTGATCAGTGACTACCAGGACGTGCCAGCCCTGCAAACCGCGTATCACATCGTCCCCGACCTGGCCGGCGCCATCGCGAAGGCAGTGAACGCGGGCGTTGACATGAGCATGGAGGTCACCAACCCCGATCAATGGCAGACCGCCATCCTCCACGACGTGTCGACCGGAGCGATTTCCAACGCCCGGATCAACCAAGCGGTGCGGCGGATTCTGACCCTGAAGTTTCGCCTCGGTCTGTTCGATCAGCCGTGTGTGAACGACCCGAGCGTCGCGTGTGTCAACGCTGCTGCCGCCGACGCCGCGGTGAATGGTGGCCGCGATCAGACCTTGAAGGCGGCGGACGAGTCGATGACACTGCTGCGCAACCAGGGCAATGCCCTGCCGCTCTCACCGTCCAGCCACGTGGTGGTCACCGGCCCGAGCGCGGACTCGATGACCAATCATCTGGGTGGCTGGAGCGTCAGCTGGCAAGGCGTCTTCGGTGCCGGTCATGTGTGCTGCATGGGCCCGCCCAATCAGATCCCGCCCGGTACGACCGTCAAGCAGGGCATCCTGGGAGACGACTCGAACGCGGTGTTTGCACCGGACCAGGCATCGGCTCTGGCCGACGCCGGCACCGCCAGCGCCTATGTGGTGGCGGTCGGTGAAAAGGCGTATGCCGAGGGTCTCGGCGACAACCCAGCACCGCAGCTGCCTCCGGATCAGCAAGCCCTGATCGCGGCGCTGGAAGGAACCCACAAGCCCGTGATCGTGGTCGTCATCGCCGGCCGCCCGGTCGGCCTCGGCGCCGCTGCTGAGAACGCAAATGGGGTGCTCATGGCCTACCAGGGGAGCACCGAAGCCGGGCAGGCAGTGGCAGACGCGATCTTCGGCAAGTTCGATCCGAGCGGCAAGCTACCGGTCAGCTGGCCGTCCGACGCGCCCACCGTGGGCGGCGACTTCAATGGGGGAGCGCCGTCGCCGTTGGGCGACCAGCCGAAGGTTTTCGACCAATTGCCGGGGACCGGCTCCGGCCAGGGTCATGCCTACAACCCGCTCTACCCCTTCGGCTACGGGTTGTCGTACACCTCCTTCCAGACCAGCAACCTGTCGGTGACACCAAGCGTGTCCAGGAACAGTGCGGCAACGGCCACGTTCACCGTGACCAACATGGGAACGACGGCGGGCACGGATATCGTCCCCGTCTATGTGAGCCAGCCGCTCAGCAGCGTGGTTGTGCCGCCGCAACGGCTGGTCGGTTTCACCAGGGTTGACCTCGCTGGCGGTCAGTCAAAGACAGTGCACGTTTCCTTCCCAGCTTCCACGCTGGCGGAGACTCAGGGCGACATCAATGCGTCAGGACCACCCAGCGTCGAACCTGGTGCGTACATTGTCCAACTCGACAAGAACGACACGACACCCTACGACGTTGCCGCGTCGGCCACGTTCACCATCACCTGACGCACTCCCGAAAGTGGGCGCCGCGCCGATGCTCGGCGCGGCGCCCGTCGCGCGCCAGTACCCGTGCGTTTCAGCGCCGGCCGCCGAACTCCCAGTTGTGGACCTCGACCTCGGAGAACGCGCCAAGCCCCGTCCGCTCGTCCTCGATAAGCGCGTCGACAGCTTTGCGATTCGGCGCCTGAAGGGCCAGCGCGACCCCGACCGGCTCGGCACCATCGAGTGTCGTGAGTGCTCCATACAGGACCAGCCGCTCAAGCAGCTCCGCAGGGAGGGTCTCCGCCAACACGGGCCGGCCAAGATGCGAACGGCCGATGATCAGGAACCGCGACTCTGTCGGTTGACCCGAGAACTCCCACATCGAGCGTCCGAGCAGGTTCTCGAACCGCCAGACTAGGTGCTCCCCGTAGACGCCTGCCCGGTTGTTCGGCTCGAGCGCAACGAACTCGCGCGCCGCATCGACGCTGGGCAACGCAAGGACGTG
>PLDZ01000283.1 GCA_003136295.1 Candidatus Dormiibacterota bacterium | reverse complement strand
CATGGAGCCGTTCACAACGCTGCCTCGTACGTGGCGTTGACTGCTCGTGTGCTGGGGTGCTTGGTGCTCGCTGTACGTTTTGCTCGAGAGCATGGCTGGCGGGTGTGGTCGGTGTATTCGGTGATCACCGCGCTGCTTATGATCACGTTCCTGGGCGCTCTGGGGGCGGCCCAGGCGGTGGATGGCCCGGCCGGCCTCTTTGAGCGGTTGGCAACTCTCGCCGGCTCGGTATTCACGGTTGCCCTGTCGGCCCGATTGCTCACCGGTTCAGGACACGTCGGCGTGCACGTGCGAGAAGGCGCCATGCTGCGGCATCGCGCATGAACGTGGCGCTCGAGCGGCGGGCACGGCCGCGCAATCGTCGCGGTGAAGGTGCGCGTCTTCGCGAGGAGATCATCGAGGCGGCCAGCGAACTCCTCGCTGAGAGCGGCGATGTGAACCAGCTCACGCTGCGCGGCGTGGCCCGACGGATCGGCATCGCCGCGACGTCCGTATACCTCCACTTTGCGGACACGCGCGAGCTCGCCATCGCAGTCATCGAGCAGAGCTTTGCGGCGCTTGCAGCGGCGCAGGTGACCGCCATTCGTGACTGTCCCGATCCCGCCAGCGCGCTGCTCGCGCGCTGCCGCGCCTACTGCCACTACGGGCTCGCCAATCCGGGTCACTATCGAGTGATGTTCTACGCCGACTACGCGGGGGCGCTCACCTACAACGCAGAACGATCGACACCGCGACTCGCGTTCGAGTCCCTCGTTGATGCGATTACCAAGTGCACGGATGCCGGGCAGGCACCGTCCGACTCCGATCCGACCCAGCTCGGCACATTGCTGTGGTCGGCTGAACACGGACTCGTGTCGCTTCGGGTCAGTCGACCCAACTTCCCGTGGCCGCCGCTAGACGAGCTCATCGATGAAGCGGTCCGGCGCATCGTTCTTGGTCAGCAGGAGCCGACGATCGCTGTGAAGACCAAACAGGCGGTGGGGAATAAGCGAGGACGAGAGGAGGGGCAGGCTGGGCTTGGCCCTCACCAACACGAAGTGTGAATGCGGCGAGCTGCGGTTCCAGACGCCTGTCACCGAATGACTTAGATCCTCGCCGGGGCAGCCGAGCCTTCGCTTCTGGCGCCCATTTGATGGCGCATCGTGGGTCCCGGATACAGTGCCGCGCGATGCGAGTACGGAATCGATGAGCATTGCTGCCGCCGGCCGGTGGTGGAAGTGCCCGGCCGCAGCCGTGCGGTCATCCGATGGGGAACAAATTCGCTGAACGAGGCGTACTGGTATCGAAGTGCGTAGGCGACTCGGGTTACTTATTGGCCTGGCGGTCCCCCTGGCGTTAGGGGGGTGCGCATCCGCTGGAGATCTCCCCGGGATCGCCAATGCAACCGCCGCGGGCGTCTCCGTAAAGGTCGGCAGTTCGTCAGCCTACAGTCTTTACACGCATTGCGGAGTGCTATCGGCAACCTTCAACGGTCAGACCTTCTACGCAGAGCCGACGCTTAGCGATGGCCAGGGGAATCCGCCTCGGGGCTGGGGGAATCCATATGACGCGGGGTGGCTGACGGTAACGAGTGAGACGACCGTCGATTTCCAGGATGCATCCGGTCACTTTGCGCATTTCGCCGTCGCCGCTCACCGCTCCTCCGTTCCCATCTGCTCCTAGCACCTACAACGCCGACGGCGAACAACCTAGACCATGCGAGCGCCCTGTCACCTGACCGTTGGCGCGCCAAAAGCTAAAGCGCCGACGGCCACAATGGCAAGCCGATTGCTCGCAGTCAAGATGGCGGAGCGTAGGAAGATCGATCGGCTCCGGCCAATTAGAAGCCAGTGGATATCGACGCGATTCCAACGGCTTCCATCAAGCGCGCTCTAGTCGTCATTCCANNGCCCGACTTGAGTTCGCAACGAGTGGTTGCGCGGTGTGTTTGGGCGCCTGCGCGCCCACGTAGTTTAGTGCTCTAACCAGAAATAATGACTTTTCCTGCAAAAGGCATCAATCCCCACGGTTTAGGCCGGATGCCACTGCTCATAGTTAGAGATTGTGGCAGTCCAGCGCATACATAGCGCCTACAGTTTGCGATCTCCATAGTGGTTTAGCAGTCCGGAAGCTGCTTGACACCGCAGCTCCAAGAGATGCTTGACGGTGCGCGGCGCGTCCGCCTGATGCTTGACAGAGCCGGCGTCCCTCCAGTCCGCTCGTCCGCAACGTTAGCTGAGGACGCCCCTGAAGACCGCTTCACCGCATGCAACGGCGTCTGGGATCGTCAGGATCGGTCCTTGCAGCTCCGGATGCATTTCGAGAAATGCCGCGGCGCTCGCCTCAGACTCGAACGTGTTAACGAGAGGACAGCATAGCGACGACAGAGGTCCTGATCCGTTCGCAACTGCACAGAGCACAACGGCTCCGCTTGGGTCGGAGTGCGCATCTCCGGCGGCGTCGATCGCAATGGCGATCGAAACGTCGCTGATCGGGTCGCTCGTCGAGATGACTCCACCAGTCCCGAGCATGGCCGGTACTCCGAGCGCATCCACGGCGCACATCGAGTAGAAACGAACGCCGTTATCGAGTGTGACGACGTGGTTCGTCGGGACCGCTGAGAACGGGTATGCGCACGTGATCATGCCGGCCGTGTCTCGCTGGATGAGATCGAACTCGACCATGTGTCGAAGCGCAGCTTCGACATCGTGAACGCCATGCTCGCTCGCNNCGATCCTCGGGAAGACCCAGTGATGGAAGGGCGGATCTGAGGCGCTCGTCTCGCGTCACGGACGGCTCTTTGCGTTTCATTGGGGTGCCGACGCGCCAACGCTCACCAGCGGCCGCAACGCCGCCAAGACTCGGCCACGCGTTGGCACGTCGAGGCGGCATGCAGAAGACATGACCTCAGGCGCCCCCATCACGTCGGTGCCATTGACGACGATGGAAGGGGACGGGAACGGCCCTGTCCTCTGTACCACAGCCGTCATCGGAAGCCCGAGATCCTCGAGACAGTCCACCAAGAGCTGGCGTGCAGCGTCGACGTGCGGGCATCCCGGGATGTGCAGGACCTCAATGCGCATGGTCACGAACCCTCGCCCTCTCCATGACCGCTCAGATCCGCTTTCTTGCCCTCGGCAAGCCCACCCAGCGCAACGATCAAGGGGCATTCGCGATTACCGAGCGGCTGTTCGCAGGTGGCGATGAGTTGCTCGAGAGAGTGGTGCATCGCTGTAAGGCTCGCCACTCGGCTCTCGAGGTCGAGCAGCTTCTCTGTCGCCAGCGCTCGCGCCGCTTCGCAGTCAGCCGGGCCGCCCCGGTCAAGGTGCAGCAGTATCTCGACCTCGCTGAGGGTGAAGCCGAGTTTCTGAGCCTCCTTGATGAACCGTACGGTCGCCACCGTGTCCACTGCGTACGCGCGATACCCGGAATCACGCCTGGGCGGCTCCTGTAGGAGGCCGCGGCGCTCGTAATAGCGCAGAGTCTCCGCGTTCACACCCGCTTCTGCGGCCACCTGACCAGTCCTCATCGTCCGATCGTAAACCCTGTACCTCGGTACGGAGTCAAGAGGCAGCCCCGTCGGCCTTGACCCTGTACCACGGTCCCGGGTCTAGGCTGGAGACATGGCCAGGTCTGACCAGCGGCTCAGGAAGACGTCCGACCGACTGCTCGGCCCATCCGCCTTTTGGCTGTGGTGTGTTCCCGGTTGCGTTGCGATCGGTACATCGATCCTCGAGGGGGAGCACACCCTATCGCTGACGGCCGCCGGTGTCCTGTGGACAGCCGCCACGCTCTGGATCGGATTCGGGTGCGCCTGGAACGCGCGCGCCTGTGGACGAGTCCACTGTTACGTGGACGGTGTGTTGCTTCCCGTGCTGGCGCTTGTCGGTGCGCTCAACGTGGCCGCTGTCATCGCCATCAGCTGGAATCTCTACTGGGCGGCGTTCATGGTCATCCTTGTCGCCAGCTTCGTTCCAGAAGTCCTCGGGAGAAGGTACATCTAGAATTCGGAATCCGTTCGTCCATGTGCACCTCACGGTCGCTCGTGGGCGCTACGTAGCGTTCAGAACTGACCGGGACTCTGTCGACTCAAGGATAGCCTTGAGGCGCTGAAGGTCCTTAGTGTTCGCACGCCGCATGGCTCGAGCCATCAAGGGGCCGGCCGCTTTCGAGAAACCGGATGGCTCGCCACGGTTCCTGATGGTCATGCGAGTCCCGCCTGCGGTCGTGTCCTCCCACTCGTAAGTCGTTTCCATGGGAAAGGGTCCCTGAGCGGTGGCCATCACATACCGCGTTTCTGGTACCAGTTGCCTGACCTCGTACGTGTACGCAAGCCGGCGTCCGAGGAACTGAGCTACGAACTCAAACCGAGATCCGACTGTCAGTGGCTTGGGCGTTTGCCACTTCACTGACTTGATGTTTTCGTACCAGCTTGTGGCGTTTTCGGGATCCATCGCGTATGCAGCGACACGCTCGCGTGGGACGCCCATCTCGATTCGGGTGCTCACGTCGACGCTCATGGAACAGCGTCCTTCGTTGGCGTCTGTGTCGCGTTCGCCTTAGCCGCCAGCACTGCGGCCAAGCGCTCGAGAATTCTCACCCAGCCACCCTCGTGCGATGACCTCGTCTCGTCAGGAATGCCCTGGTGGGTCAGGATAAGAAGGGTTGCTTGGCCGCGAGCCGCCAGAGTGAGATCGACCTGGCTGGCGTGCCCGCCCGTATACGGCGAGCGCCAGGTGAACGAGAGCCGGTTTGGTGGATCGATGACCAGATAAACACCAGTGTGTTCGAGGCGAACGCCGTCGCCAATCATGGTCACGCGGAACTTGCCACCGACCCTCAGGTCGACCTCGACCTCGGCATGTCCGATCGGCGCCAGCCACCCCGCCATCAGCGCCGGGTCGGTCCAGGCGGCGAAGATCTCGGCGACTGGCGCAGGTAGCAATCGCTCAAGGCGAACAGTTGTAGCTGGCGGTGGCGGTGCGCCCGTCATCCCAGTGACCTTCCACGGAGACGGGCGTCCAGCGCGTCGAGACGATCTTCCCAGAACCGATGGTAGATACCAATCCATCGATCAGCCTCCATAAGAGGCTGGTCTTGGAGAGTGAGCAGGTGGTCGCGTCCCAATACCCTTCGGCTGACGAGGCCTGCGTGTTCCAAGACCCTGATGTGCTTGGACGATGCGGCGAGCGAGACGGTGAAAGGTGCCGCGAGCTCGGTCACCCGCATCGGACCTTCACGAAGGGAGTTCAGCATCTGCCGCCGCGCGGAGTGGCTCAACGCTGCGAACGTCGAGTCCAAGGCTGGTTCATATTCAACCATAGAGTTGAATATTATACCTCGACAGGTGTTTGCGGAGTCCTCCCGAGACCGCCTCCGGGCGCTACCGGCCGCCGGTCACCCGTGGCCGACGGCTCCGGTCTAGAGCCCTCGGTCGCGCCCGCGTCGGCCGCACTCGCTCGGTGCTAGCGGGCGATTCTCGGCAAGGCCGAGCCGCAGGCCCCCGGTCCGTGGTCCCTCTTGCTCCACTGGTTCCAAACGGTGCGATGAGCTTTGAAGCTATGGTGGGTTTCAGCAAATGGACGACGCCACAGCCCGGATTCGGGAGCTTCTGACCGAGGCGGCAGAGACGCACCATCGTGTCTACCGCATCGTGGACGGCAACGATCCGGATTGGGCGTCCTGGTACGCGGATTGGCTCATCAATCTGTCGGAGCTGCCGGCATTGCTTGGCCGCGCTCCGGTGCGTAGCGAACTCGTGTACCTGCTCGTCATGCTCGACAAGGATTTCACGGCACAGCCCCGCGAAGGCGGGTGGGAGGCTTTCTACGCGCTTGAGGTCTTCAGCGAGCTCGGCGCACGATGACCCGGCGCGGGGTTGCAGCATTTCCAACCATTTCCCGGGGAAAGCCCTCATAAATCGAACTCACCCTGCGACCGGAAGTTAGTGCCGGGCGAGGGGACCAGAGTTCGCAGGTTCGAGGCCTGCCTTCCGACGCTCATGAGGCCACTTGATGGCCGGCTGGCGTCCGTCGATGGGTAGTTGGCAAGGCTCGCGGACAGCTCCAATACCATCCACGGCTTCATCGTCAACGACGGCGACTGATCCGCGCATCACCGGCGCGCGTGGAGTGGGGAGTCTTTCGCTCTCCGCCCCACCCGAAACGGCACGGCCGTCCGCGACCAGCAGCGGAGTCGCACGGTACGAACTTGAAAACCGCAAAGGCCTTCAGGTCGGTAATCGCAAGCCGCCGCGCTCGCCGCTGCCGTGTCCCTCCACTTCATGTATTACAACTTCGCGAGGCGGCCATGAGCCTGGTGTCCCCGTACTCTCGTACCCCGCGATGGCCGCTGGCGTCAGCGACCACGTCTGGAAGATCGACGAGATCGTCGCGCTCCTGGGATAGGCTTTGACCCGTGGACGACGGGAAGGTTAGGGCGGCGAAGCGGCGCGTCTTGTGGCTAATGATTCCGGTGGCGATCGTCGCCCTGGTCCTGGCGACTGTCACCGTCTTCCTTATCTGGGTGGTTACGCATCCTGGTTCGGCCGGCCCGTAGCGTCGGATTCAAACTGACCCACTACCCGCCCCCCGCTCGGTCAGCCTTCATGACTTTGGGCGAGCGGAGTCCGGGGCTAGCCTGTCTTCAACTGTGACCAGCTCGTAGGGTTCATCCTATGGTCATGCTCGCGGCTCTCAAGAGGCCCAGTAGGACGCCGGCCGGTGCTGTTTCGTGGGCATGCGCCCTCTTGGCGTTCCTTCTGGCGGTTAGCGCGAGCGCGTGCGGGTCGCCGAATCCGCCGACAGGTGAGGGTCTCGTAGTGGGTGGGATCATCCCGTGTGCTGCTCTCGGTCCGCCAGCCGGCGTGCAGTACGCCGCGGGGACGGTCACGGTGCTCGAAGGGGTGGTGACGTGGAGAACCATTGGGCCGGGAACATCATCCGCAGTGTTCCCCCATACCGTCGAGGCGCAGCAGACGGTCACGACGAATGCGTCGTATCAGTTCGCCCTCGCCCCCGGTGACTACGTTTTCCAGGCGCACTTCCCTCCACCGGCGAACGTGAGTCCGTTCGTCAGTGTCACCGTGAGATCCGGGGTCACGAAGCACGCCGACATTCCGAATATGTGCATGTAGGGTCCCCGCCACCGTGTTCCAGCGGCACGACGACAGGCTCCAAGACGCCGAAAGAGCTGCTGTTGGGGAAGGATGGAGGTACTCGACTTGGACCGATCTCAGCCCGATCTCAAGGCCGGTGAGCCGCACATTGACATCGCAGAGGTCATACGTTCGATCCCTATTGCGCCCACCGCGGATTCAGCTCTCCGACGTCCATGCCAGGGCGCGCTTCCTAGCTGACGCCGCGAGGACACGGTCCGCGCCGTAGCGGCGACGGGCAAGTCGATCGGCCCGCCACGATCAGGGTGGGCCGGGGACCACCTTTCCTGTGGCGAACGGGATGGCGAAGAGCCCCAACGACCAGTTGCTGAGGAAGCTCTACCTGTCGGTGCAGGGCCGGCCCAGAGTCTCCAATAGTTGGACAGCGTGTTGCAATCGTCGGGACCTTTGGCCCTGGCAAATCGTGACCCGTGACGCACAGAGTAGGTGGGACGCCCTTGCCACCATCCGGCGCAGCAGACGCATGGATGCGCGGGGCGAAACAAAGGAGACCACGATGACCACGCTCACCACTTCACGCAGTGCGGCGAGAATTCCAGCCGTTGTGGCCACGGCTGGCTTCCTAGCGATCGCGGCCTTTCAATTCGCCCTGGCCCTCGGTGCCCCTTTGGGTCACGCGGCTTGGGGCGGCACGTACACGGAGCTCCCACCGGCTCTTCGGATCGCCAGCGCGTTTGCTGCCGGAGTGTGGGTGTTCGCCGCGTGGATCATTCTTGGTCGCGCTGGGCTCCGGGTAGTGTCGCTACCGCAGACTTTCGTTCGACGTGGAACTTGGACCCTGGTCGGCGTAAACCTTTTCGCGGCGCTGGTGAACATCGCCTCGTCGAGCAGTTGGGAGCGTTTCATCTGGGGACCGGTTGCGCTGATCCAGGCGGTGCTGTGCCTCGTCATTGCCCGCAGCCGCATCGAGGGCGCCCCTGCCGTGCTGTCCGAGTCGATCCCGGAACGAGGGCACGCGGCCTGATCGGACCACGGATCTACGACGTCATATCGGCGAGGTCATCGAGGCCGGCCCTCTGAGCCTGCAGAAAGTGCTCGTCTGCGAGTTGGTTCACGAGGTACGGGTGCACGGACGCGACCGTATTCAACACTCATGACGGGTTCACCATGGGACTCACCGGCAGTGACAACCGTCTGCCGTTCTGTGGACGACGACTGACGGCGGAAACACCTGGCGCCAGGCGCTGAACGGAGCAATTCACGAGAACGGGCCCGTCGAGACATCGCAGCTCGACTTCATCACTCCAACAACCGGCTGGGCCGTTTCCATTCCCGTCTACAGCCAGCTGCCCCCCAACCCGATTCCGCCCCAGCTATGGCGAACCACTGACGCGGGCTCGACCTGGGTCCCGATCACACCGACAATTCACGTCCGCGAAGTGACATGACAGCAAATGATCGACATCAGCTGAGCCCGAGCGACCGCTCCAACTCTGCGATGGTCTCGTTCAATGGCGCCGACCTCGAGACGGCCGAGCATGCGCCCGAGCGGGTCGAGCGCTGCGGCAAGGTGGACACCCGCGTGGGTGTCGACTCCTATGACGACACGGCTCGGTTCTCTGTGCGATCCTGACGCCTGTCATACCTCGTCCTCGTAGAGCTCCCCGGTCGGTGGCCTCAGACGCCCCGGCTCACAAAGGTCCCTCCGACGCTTCCTTGAGGGATAACGCCTCGCTCGGTGTCAATAGCAATATGGCCATGCGGCGCATCAGGTTGCCGTCGCGGAGGATGTCGGCGGTTAGGGTGACGGTCCGGGCTTCGGAAACTGTGACCTGAACTGGCTTGCTCCGGTACCACCACTGCCTAATTCGCAAGACGTGACCGCCCGCTGCGCACCGACGTCCCAGGCGGTCCTTAGGGCGCAATCGACCTGCTCTTGCATGATCCAAGTACACCGCGAAGGTGCCGAACCGTGGATCACCGAACCAGTCGCGATTACGTTCGACAACGATGCGCCCAGTGGGAGCTTCCATCGTGTGAGGGTACGCAACTTCCGCTGATGCCGTAGAGGCAGACATCTCGACCACGCCAGCATCCTGTAGCCAGATCGATGGATCGCCCAGGCTGAGGTGCGTCGAGAGCCTGTAAGCGTGCGGCACGGTAGTGGGCCAAGGTACTCAAGGCAGACGAGCGTGGAGGAGGGGCCGCTGGCGTCGTGCCCACAGATAGCAGAGATTCCACCCGATCCAATGGATTCCAACACTCGCGCTCTAGTCGTCATTCCAACCAATCGCCGACGAAACCACTCTTTCTGAACTCGGCTGTGCGGCTGGAAATAAGTACTAGTCTGGGGGACCAGGGGTCGCAGGTTCGAGTCCTGTCTCCCCGATTCGCAGCCCATTTCACTGCAGTGAAGCTGTTTTCACTCAGTTGCAGCCGATTCCAACTTGCGGGGATCAGCCACTTTGCAGGGACTAGTCCTCATACCGTGATTGATGTTCTTTCCTGCAAAACCACTCAAAGTCGCGCGACTGAAGTGATTGCCGCGGATACCCCAGGACGGCATCTCTCCGAGCTAGCGCCGCCGTGACGACGCGATCCGCATGCGATGGTGTCGCGTTTGTGGGCCCCTTTTTAGGCTGTCACGGTGGCGAAGCCTCTGATACTGGAGACGACATCGTCGATGGATGAGGAGGCCGATACCTTTGGCAGGACACATACGCGCGCTGTGGTATGCGTTCGGCTCGATCAGACACCGGGAACGTACGTTCGAGGCCGGTGCGACGACTGTCTATGATCTCGAAACCGGCTGCGGGTCGAATAACCACTAACGACACCGCCAGCGCGTCGAAGCGCTCGGTCAGGCTGTCGTCGAATTGGGCGTCGGGCAGTGGGACTGAGCTGGCATGGCCCGGCCGGTGTGGTGGCTGGGGTGGGATTGTGCCGGCATCGGTTCGTCTTGCATGGACACCAGGCGATGATCCCCGGTCGATGCCGCCCGTTGCTGCCATCCGTTCTAGCTCCTCGCCCGGCACGGTGCGTCGTCGCGTGACCCGCGTTCCAGCGTGCCCTCGCGCCGGTGCGTGGCCGAGCACGGCCTCGGACGGCGCGGGACGGCGGAATACTGCGAATACTCCGACGCTTCTGGACAAACGCTTCACGCTCCCAAACAGAAACAGATTCACCCGAGTGCGAGCATTTCCAACTTGCGGGGATCGATTCGTCACTCCAACCATTTCCGACGAAAGCACTCTAAGTCGAACGCTTGTCGTGTCCTACCCCCATGAGTTCTGGCTGTACCCAAACCTGTTGCTGATCTTCTTACGCCCGTAGGTGTATTAGAAGACATGCCCCGACACCAGACCGCCTCCGACCGACCCGATATCGGCGCCGCGACCAGAGGCGGCGATGACTCCTCGAGACATCGCACGGGCGGGAGAATGTCAACAAACCGATGGCAATGAATGGCCGCCACAGGCAACCCGGCGGGTTGATAGGTCCGGCGGCGCCGGGTACCCAAGAGCCGCGCAACCAACAAAGGCCGCGCGCCTTTCCCCGCGGGCGACGTCGTCCTTGCGATGCCCTACGCATCGCGGCGCCCGCTCAGCGGTCATACAACACGCTCAGAATGGAGGAGCTATGAACGACACGCAGGCGATGAAGCTTCTTGGTCCATGGAAGCGCCGGCACCCGCGGGCAATCGCTGTCATTGCCATCGTTGACGGCATTGTCCTGGTCGCCCTCGCCATCNNGCCGTCTGGGCGTTCTACGGCGCCTACCGCTTCCCGCGAGCAATCCGTGCGACACAGAACACCCACGACTGAGCGCAGCGTGCTCCGCTTAGCATTCGGACCGCCCCCGATCCGCACGCCTAACCCGCAGCACTTGAACGATGACCGCGCCCCCGGGACGACGTCCTATCGCGGCCCAGCCGCGACAGGACTGGGATCAGCTTGTCCGGCCTGAGTGCTCCCGGAACCACCGCTCAGCCTCGGTCCATCCTCATCCTCGGGGCTCCGCCACTCATCTTCCACGCGCTCAAAGGCCGTCCTGGATCACGCACGAGGCCGGATACGACACACGCACGCGGGATGCTCCGCTGCGACACCCGGCGCGAAAGGCGGGGTCGCTGCGGCATCCAGGGCCGCGTGAGGCTGTCGACCGCGACCGTGAAGCAACTGTTGACGAACCTTGGAGGACATCGATGAGCGAGGATGCGAAGACCCATGATGATTCGATCGATCCCGACGAAGGAGGCGCTTCGGATGACGACGATTCCGAGGACCAAGACCGAGAGGACCCGCTGACGCCTGAGCTGGAAGTCAACGAGCTGCCCGTCACCATCGGTGGCCCCTAGGGCCGGCGACGATTCGTTGAGCGTGACGCTGTCCCGGACCCGACCCACGTTCCGGGGCGAAGCCATCGATCGTGATCGCAAGGGCGATCATCACTTCGTCAGTGCTGGACATCGAGGTGCAGCGCTCCCTCTATCCACTTCTTGCCAAAATGCGCGAAGGAGAACGACTCATGATCAACCACCTTCCGCGCGCCGTCGATGGCACATCGAGCGAAGCCGCGAGCATGTCAGTTAACCTCGTACAACCAGGAGGTTCCGGGTCATGAGTGATCAGTTGTCGCGTGACGACGAGTCCAATCCTGATATCGCCGCCACAGAACAGCCAGCTGGGGAAGAGGAGAGGCGCATTCCCGACGAGAGCACCCTCATGGGGCGGAACGGCGTCGAGGAGGAGGTGCTCGCCGAGTTGGCACGCGCCGAAGGGATGATGAGCGATCCCTCGGCGCCCGACGATCCTGACGCACGAGGTGCGCAAGTCTGACGGCGCGGCGGATTGTGGCCCCGGACACAGTTCGTATCTCGGAGATTCAAACACTCGTAAGAGTTCTGCGCGACGCTAGGTAGCATTCATCAACCACGTGCAGCGTCGCAGATCAGTCGGGAAGCCCGAGCGAGCACCAGTCGGCTGCTTGTGCGCTTCAGCGGTGCATTGTAGTGCGATGTCGGCGAAGCCACCCTGGGCTCAGAGGCCGCCCGGGGCGTGCCGGTGACCCAAGGCACCGTACCCCGCTCTGCGCACGGCTATCTGCCCATCAGCAGCTACGGCCTGATCGGCGACTGTCGCAGTGCTGCCCTGGTCGGCGCTGATGGAAGCATCGACTGGCTGTGTCTCCCGCGCTTCGACGATCCCTCGTTGTTCGCCCGCATCCTCGACGCCCGCGGTGGTGGCTCCTGGCAAATCCGACCCAGTGGAAGGCATGTTGCCAAGCAGCAATATCGCGACCGCTCCAATCTCCTCCGGACTGTCTACTCGACGTCGAGCGGCGTGGTCACCCTTCTTGACTTCATGCCGGTCACCGCACCCGAGGTTGAGGGTCATGCTCGCACCCGAAGTGAACCTCGGCTGGTTCGCTTGATCGAGTGTCTGAGCGGGCGGGTGAACCTGGAGTCGGTCATCGATCCCGCACCCGACTATGGTCGTGCTCCGACCAGATTTACCTCCAGTTCCGGCCACTTTCACGGCGACGCGGGAGCTCATCACTTCTGCATTCAGTCGTCGCTTCCGCTGGTTCGGGCGCGACAGCGCTTCACCATCAGGGCGGGCGAGACGATCGCCTTCGGCCTGCGTGTGAGCCGCGCTGGGCACTGCAGTAAGCGGCAGTGGAGTGCAGCGGATGCACAGCGGTTGGCTCGCGACACGCAGGAATATTGGTGGCGTTGGATGGGTGGTTGTACCTACGACGGGCCATTTCAAGAGCACGTCTGGCGATCGGCACTCGTGCTGAAACTGCTGACCTACGCGCCGACTGGCGCGATCATCGCGGCGCCCACGACGTCGCTCCCGGAGCGGATCGGCAGCTATCACAACTACGACTATCGATTCACATGGCTGCGCGATGCGGCGTTTACTCTCTACGCCTTCTTCCAACTCGGACTGAATCCATGAGGCTGACGCCTTCTTCAAGTGGTTACGCTTGATCGGCCTCGACCATCCCAAGCACGACATTCCCAACCTCTACACCCTGGACGGCCAGGCAAGCGCGCCGGAGTCCATCCTCGACAACCTGTCGGGCTATCGCGGTTCACGACCGGTTCGGATCGGCAATGCCGCGGCCAACCAACTCCAACTCGACATCTATGGTGAGTTGCTCGACTCAGCCTATCTGTATGCGCGATTCGGCGGGGAGATCACCCGAGCCATGTGGGATGAGCTCCGACCGGTGGTCGAGCTGGCGATCGAGCGATGGACAGAACCCGATCGGTCGATCTGGGAACCGCGCGCCGGTGACCAGCACTACACGTACAGCAAGCTGATGTGCTGGGTCGCCGTGGACCGTGGCTTGCGAATTGCCCGTCACTTCAAACTGCCGCATCGCGAGCGCCTGTGGGTGAAGACACGACGCGAGATCCACAGCACCATACAAAAGCGCGGCTGGAATGCCCATCTTGGAGCCTTCACGCAGACGCTCGACGGCGACACTCTCGACGCAGCCGTGCTCCGCATGAGCCAGACGCGGTTCCTACCCGATCACGACGTTCGCATGAAGAAGACGGTCGCGGCCGTCGGCGCGAAGCTGAGTGATGGCGGCGTGCTGGTGCGCCGGTATCTTCGGAACCCACAAGACGACGGCAAGGCGAGCGCCGAAGGATCGTTCCTCATGTGCTCGTTCTGGCTCGCCGATGCGATGGCCCACGTCGGCGAATTGGATCAGGCGCAGTCCCTGTTCGAGCGCCTGCTCGCGCTCGGGTCACCGCTTGGGTTGTTTGCCGAGGAGGCGGACTCGGTGACGGGCAGCCTGCTCGGTAACTATCCGCAGGCGTTCACGCATCTTGCGCTGGTGGGCGCTGCGGTCAACATCGAGCGCGCCCGCAACCACACGCTCGGGGAGAAGGGACTGCCCGCGCGCAAGGTGGCTGCGAGAGAGCGAACCAGTCGCGGCCGGCGCGGTGAACCAGTGTCCAAAAACCTCGCGCCGAGCGGGACCTCGCGAAACCCATAGGCGCGCGAACGACACGGGCTGGCCCGGCGTGAGCTGGTAGGCCTTGGGCAGGCGGGCGAGTCAGCCCCAGTCCGGCAGGATGTCAATGGCCGCCCAGCCCACTGACGTCGGAGGAAGTCGCTTGCCCACGCTCACCAAAGGCGCTGACGGTGTGATGTATCTTGGAGCCATCGCTGACGCTCCGCGTCGGTGACCGCGAGGTGCACCCGCCGAGAGCAGCGGCACGCGTAGCGAAGCGTTCATCGTCCGCGCCGGCAGTGTCTTCGCCATCGCGGCGTGCACCGATCTCAGCGCATTGTTCGGCGATAACGTTCGCCGAGCATCAAGCGTTGTAGTGAATGCCTCAGGCTTGCGAGCCCTTCCCTCGGCAGTCACAAATGGGGTGCCTCGGCACACCGTGGCTGGCACCGCCTCCGGGGCCCACGACGCCGTCGGCAGGGGCTCCCTGAGTCGCACGACACGGCCGTCCGCAGACGAGGCACAGCAGCACCGTCAACCCGTGAATCGGATCACCGTGCGGCCTCTCGCCATGTGTGTTCTTCCACGAAGGGGCCAGTCCTGGTGAACGCGGGGCCTCCGTGTACGCGCGTCCGACCGACCGATCGTGCTCGGGGCATCGCCCCTGAGACGGAAAACGGGGATTCGGCAGCACCACCCGTCGGGATCGTGCTCGACTCTCTGCTGTGCATGTGTTCTCGACCGGGATCGTCATCTGCGTAGCGGTGGTCGCACTCGCTGCGACGTTGGGCGCGAGCGAAGTGCTTGTGCGCGGGGTTGGCCGCATGGCGCGCAATCTCGGGCTCCTCGGTGGCGTCGTCGGCTTGATCGTGGCGCTCGGAGCAGACTCCCCAGAGATCTCCTCGTCAGTATCGGCAGTCGCGAGCGGATCCGCTGCGACTGCCGCTGGTGTCGTCTTCGGCTCGAACGTCTTCAACATCGCCTTCTTGCTCGGTGGTGCTGCACTCGCCGCTGGTGAGGTGCGGATCCGCTGGTCAGTTGTCGTGGTCGACGCCGGCGTCGCAATCGTTGTGACATGCGCCATGGGCTTGGCCGTCCTCGGCGAGATCCCCATCGCCATAGCGTGGATCCTGATGCTCCTCGTCTTCATCCCTTACCTCGTGTTCCTCTTCCTCAGTCCGACGACCATCGNNTCGAGGCCGAGCTCGAGGATCTTGCGGCCACGCCGGCGCAAAGTTGGCTGCCGGTGGCACTCATCGTCCCAGCACTCGGGGTCATCGTTCTCGGATCGGTCGCCCTCGTCGGGAGCGCAGTCAGCCTCGGACAGCGGTGGGGAGTGCCCAGTGTGCTGATCGGCGTGGTCGGTCTTGCCGCGGCGACAAGTCTCCCCAATGCCTATGCCGCGGTGCGGCTCGCAATGGCCGGTCGCGGCGCAGCCGTGGTCAGCGCAACGTTCAACAGCAACACGCTGAATCTGGTTGCAGGGATTGCCATACCGATCCTGGTGTTCCCGAGCCTTCGCGGCTCAGTTCCACCGAGTTACGTTGTGTGGCTCCTCGCGATGAGCGTTCTGGCCCTGGTCCTCCTCGCTCGCGGTCTCCACCGCGGCGGTGCCCTGCTGCTATTGAGCGCATACGGAGGATTCCTCGTCTACACGCTCCTGACGGCATAGACCGTGTGCACGCATCACCTGTCGCATCCGGGTTATCCAGCACGTCGAGCCCTTTTGCTCGGCTTGCTCCCAGCCGTATTCGAACCCAGGGAAGCCGCGCCCGACGTCACATCTTCGTCACGCGAGGTTGCTTGGTGGTAGGAGCACTTGTCACAGACTCTTTCAGCGACTTTCAAGTCGGTTTTGCAACCTGATCTCAAATTCATCAGTGCTCAGGAGATGCCATGCAATCCCCGGTCATTCGCTGCCGTGAGTTCGCGTTGACGCGACTGCACGAGGTGCTCGACGGTTCGGACGAGACTGGACAGGGGATGGTCGAGTACGCCCTGATCCTCGTCCTCATTGCGATCGTGGTCATCGTCATCCTCACGACCGTCGGCCACCAGGTAAACAACGTGTTCTCCAACATCAGCCACGGTCTCAGCAACTAGGAATCATCAGCCCCATTTCCTCCCATGCGGCGGCGCCACCGGCTCGCTTTCTCTCTTTCGCGAACACCGGGCGCCGACGTTGTGCATCCACTTGAGCCGGCGCAGCCGTCCGCCGTCGACGCTCGCTGCGCAAGCACTGCGCCACATTGCCGCAGCGACCGAGCCGATACGGGCGAGAGTCGGCGCCGCCTGGCTGCAGTAAAGACGGTCTTGATCGAATCAGCGCAGGTCGAGCCGGCGGAACCCGGCAACCGCGGTCAGCGTCAAGAGGGCCCCGACGAAGATCAGCACCCCGACGGACGCGAGGCTGAGACCGTTGGCAAGCTGCTGGTTTCCGACTGACCAGTAGAAGAGCGAAGCGTACCGAGCTGGGCGAATCCATCCGATCACCGGCGCAAGTGAGCTCACCAGATACGACGTGGCGGCCAGCGCCGCGGTGACGCCGAGCGCGGTCCCGCGGCTGCCGGTGGTCGACCCGACGGCGAGGGCGCACAGCCCGAAGTCGACACCGAGGAGCGCGACCCCAAGACTCAATCCGGCGAGATGCGTGAGGGGGAAGGAGAGATCGAACTGTCTGCCGATGAGGATGCACCCCATGGTTGCGATCGCCAGCAGGAGCGCCTGCACGGTCAGCGCGCCGGTCTTTTGCAGCACCACAGCGCGTCGCGATATCGGGAGGATCGTGGCAAGCGACAGCGTGCCGTCCTCGTCCTGTCCCGCAATGCAGGACGCACCGTAGCCCACGGTGATGAGCAGCATGATAAGCGGGAGAAAGTTCTCATAGACGTTGGCGTCGAGCCATCCGCTCGGTGACGTCAGTGAACCCGTCGCCCCGAAGAGTGCCGCGAATGTCGACCCGTTCTTTGTGAGTTGATCGAGGCTCGTGGCGCCCTTGAACTGCGGGTACAGCGCCACGATGACCAACGCGTACAGCGCCATCCCCAACACGTAGCTGAGGAGGGCTCGCCGGCGCAAGCGGAGGTCGATAAGGGCGATGTCAGCGCGCATCGACGGGCTCCTCCGCGGATTGGTCTCGGTAGTAGGTGAGGAAGAGTTCGTCGAGGTCGGCAGGGCGCGCGACCACGTCGAGCGGATCGAGTTCGGCGGCCACTCGAAGCACGGGAGCTACGGCTCCACGGAGCGCCAACGTGATGCGTTTCCCATTTGCGGCGACGACCTGAACGCCCTCGATCGATGCGAAGAGCTTCGGATCGACGGTCCTCGGGAAGGAGAACTCGATGGTCCGCGGTGCCCGGCGGCGCAGCGCCTCGACCGTGTCGGTGACGACGAGGTGCCCGTCCTTGATGATCGCGACGCGGGTCGCGACCCGCTGCACTTCGTCGAGTTCGTGGGACGAGAGGAAGACGGTCGCCCCGGTGCTCACCAGTTCACGCATCAGACGTTCGAACTCATCCTGCATCAGGGGGTCAAGTCCCGATGTGGGCTCGTCGAGGATCACCAGCTCAGGTCGATGCATGACGGCGAGCAGGATGCCGATCTTGTGCCGATTGCCCTTGGAGAGGGCACGAGTGGGCCGCTGGAGGTCGACCTGGAACCGGTCCACCAGTTCATGGAGGAAGGTTCTGTCCTGCATACGGCGGACCTTGGCAGCGAAGTCGACGTGCTGCTGCCCGGTCAGGCGAGGGTGCAGCGCGAGTTCCCCTGGAAGATATCCGACGTGTCGATGAATCTCGACAGCGTCGGCGATGGGGTCGAGTCCGAAGACCTTCGCGGTGCCGGACGTCGAGTGTGAGAGGCCGGTCAGGAGACGGATCGTCGTGGACTTGCCGGCCCCGTTCGGGCCAAGGAACCCGAAGATCTCTCCCTCCGCAACCATGAAGTCGACGCCGACGATGCCACGGTGCGAGCCAAAGGTCTTGGTCAGCTTCTCTGCGCTCACCACAACCGTCATGACACGGGTCCCCGAGGCGGATCCGGTATCACCGCCGAAGACTGCGAGCTGCGGGTGCCGGCTCGGTCGGATTCGATGCGCGTCTGGTATGCGACAAGGATGTCGCGATGGGTCAGCCATCCAAGGATGGTCGAACCACCCGGGTCCATAACCGGCAGTGCCGAGGTGCCCTGCTGGACGAACTGCGAGAGCGCGGTGTCGAGGGGCGCGTCTGGTGCAACGGCGGTTGCCATGTGGGCAAGGTCGCCCGCGGTTATGTCGAACGTGTCGTTACCCAACGCGGTTTCGAGCTCTCCGGCGTTCACCACGCCGCGGTAACCGCCATCAACATCGACCACGGGAAGCGCGGCTACGTCGCGCCGCGCAAACCGGCCGACCATGTCGTCCACGGGCGTCGTCACCAGGAGTGGCTCTGGCACCGGCTGCATGGCATCGCTGACACGAAGCTCGTGCATGAGGTTGGCGCTGCGTGAACGAAGAATGTCGATCCCGCGCCGACGCAGCTTGAGTGTGTAGATAGTGTCTTTGGACAACAGATTGCTGAGCCCGGTGGCCGCGACAATCGCAACCATCAAAGGCAGGATGATGGTGTAGTCGCCGGTGAGTTCAAAGATGATGATCACGGCTGTGATCGGCGCTCGTGCTGCCCCCGCGAAGACCGCCCCCATACCGACGAGTCCGTACGCCCCAGCGGGCGCAACGGAACTGTGGAACAGCATGTTGGCGACCAGACCAAACGCGGTACCCAGCATCGCGCCCATGAACAGTGATGGAGCAAAGACACCGCCGGATCCACCGATGCCGATCGTCAGGCTTGTGGCGAGCATCTTGCCAACGAGCAACACCAGCAGCAGCCCGAGAACGATCTGTCCGGCAACCGCGTTTTGGAGTACCGGATAGCCGACGCCATAGAGCTCGGGGAGCGCCAGCAGCAGGAGTCCGAGGAGCACGCCACCAGCCACCGGACGCAGCCATTCGGGGCCATGCCACATGCGATCCAGGAGGTCCTCGGTCCCGTACAGGATGCGGATGAATGCAAGCCCGGCAACGCCACCCAGCACTCCGAGGATCGCGTAGAGGCCGAACTCCCAGGTGGACACGATGTGGAACGCGGGCAGCGTGAGGAACGCCTGGTTGCCGAACGCCGCGCGCCCGATGACGTCGGCGGTCACCGAGGCGAGCACGACAGCACCGAAGGAGTCCACGGCGAAGTCCTGGAGGATGAGCTCGAGCGCGAAGAAGACACCGGCGATAGGCGCGTTGAACGTGGCCGAGATACCGGCGGCCGTACCGCAGGCGACGAGCAAGCGCAACCGACTCTCGGAGACACGCAGCACCTGCCCGATCGAGGAGCCCAGCGCCGAGCCAATCTGCACGATGGGGCCTTCGCGTCCCACCGACCCGCCCGCGCCGATGCAGATCGCTGAGGCGAGCGACTTGACGACAGCCACCTGAGGTCGGATCTTCCCGCCCCGATCAGCCACGGCGAGCATGACTTCGGGGACGCCGTGGCCTCGAGCTTCAGGAGCAAAGAGCTGGATCAGAGGGCCGTAGATGAGGCCCCCGACAACGGGCGCGAGAACGACGAAGTAGATGCCGAGCCACGGCACATTGGGATTGATAGCGTGTCCAGCGGCGCTGTAATCGCTGTGACCGGTGAAGAGCAGGGTGAACCAGCGGATGAGGTCACGAAAGAGGATCGCCCCGAGTCCGCCGCCGGCGCCGACCACGAGCGCGATCGCGATGATCCCGCCCTGCGTGCCTCGTACCCAGTCGAGGGCTCGTCGGTGAAGGTCTGACGGAATGTGGATCCGGCGAGCGGTTGAGGTCACTCCTCGTCGCCGCTGAGTCCGGCAAAGATGGCCGCCAGGACACGAGCGATGTTGGTCCAGCGGAACCCGGAGGGATCGAGAGAACCGTGCAGCGTGAGGCCGTCGCCGAGTGCGAGCAGGACCGAGGCGAATGCGTTGGCCGGAATGTCAGTGATCTCGCCGTCGGCGACGGCAACCTCGATCCAGCCTCGCAACATCGCTCTGCGCCGTCCGACGGCCGACACCATCCGCTCACGGATGGCAGGCTCGGTGAGGATGGCAGCCCACAGGTCCGACCGAACCTGGACCCTTGCTTGGTCGGTGCCACGCTCGCACATCTCGCGAGCAAAGCTGCGAAGTCGCTCGACATTGGCGATGTTGCGCCGAGCGAGGCTCTCGAGCCGTCCGTCGAGTTCGGCGGCATCCGCTTCGAGGAGCGCGATGAGCAGGTCCTGCTTCGACGAAAAGTATCCGTAGAAAGCACCCTTGCTCACTTCAGCTTCGGCGCAGATGTCGTCGACGGTGAGCTCGCTGTACCCCATCCGGCCAGCGCAACGCCACGCCGCCTCGATGAGCTGCTGCCGGCGCTCCGAACGCGCGGCGGTCGAGATGCGCGGCATCAGGATATGCTACCATCCAGTAAAACCGACGCGTTGGTTTTTATTGTGCGAACTGTCCTCCCTCCCTTGAGCGGGTGACACTGCGTCACCCGCTCCCCCGAGCATCTAACCCGCACGGTGACCTGACCAGTTGATCGATGCCGCGCGTGACGTGAGTTGGGCAAGCGTTGACGAAACGCGGCGTCGCCATGCACCGTTTCGACGCTCGGCCATCCTCAGGATGTCTCGGGGACGGGCTTCAAAAGGACTGACGAGGCTCTAGTGGAGTGATTGCTGGTTCTAAAAATTCGGTGGCGGATTCCGCACTGGGGGAGAGTGCGAAGATGCCCAGGCGATTACCGGGCGTTCCGAGTCTGCACTGTGAAAGCTGCGGTACTGAGCGGTTCATACCGCTGACGTACCCGAGCCTCAAGAGGGCAAAGGAGGTCGATGTACCAGCGCGGCCCACTGCCAAGTGCGTCACGTGCGCACGACGCCATTTCCCTTCGCCTGCGCCAAGCCCCACGACCGAGGAGCGATATCAGCACGATCACAGGGGGAACGGTGCGAGGTCAGCATCCGCGTCCGATCGGACAGGGCATGGGCATCGTGACCATCGGTTTATGCTTCGTCTCAGTGGTGACGCGGAAGATCGTGCGACCGGCAACACTGGCGATCGATGTCGGTGGCACCGGTCTCAAAGCATCCGTACTTGACGCAGGCGGCAGGCTCATGGCCCACCGCGTCCGAGTCCCGACCACCTATCCGTGCCCGCCGAAGCGACTCGTCGACATGCTCTCGACGCTCGTCGCGCCACTTCCGGCTGCTGACCGCGCGTCGATCGGCTTCCCTGGGGTCGTGAGGAACGGGGTCCTCTTGACGGCGCCCGACTTCGTCACGCGATCGGGGCTTGGATCACCGGTGAGCAAGAAGCTCCTTGCGGCGTGGACGGGCTTCGATCTTGC
>PLDZ01000146.1 GCA_003136295.1 Candidatus Dormiibacterota bacterium | reverse complement strand
CCGCCCGCGTCGGTGTCATCGATACGTCCGTTCTCGACGAACAGCCCATAACAATGGTTGCCATCTCCCTGCTCGTGCCAACCGAGGTGATCGTCGACCGGACCCCAGTGCAGCCGGCGCGACGGCTCGAGCGTGAACGTGAGCCGTGAGGCGACCTCGTCACGGAACCAGTCGATGCCGCGGTCGGCGATCAGATACTTGAGCCGGGCGTGACGCCGGTCGGCACGATCACCGTGGTCGCGCTGGACCGCAACGACCGCGCGAGCAGCTTCGACGACGTTCTCCGGTTGCACATAGGCGAGCGCCTGCGCGACCGCCGGCCAGGTGTTCGGCTTGTTCGCGGTCCGGCCAAGACCGCCTCCGACGAGCACGTCGAATCCCGCGAGGTCGCCGTCAGCGGTGGCATGCGCAACCAACCCAAGATCGTTCGCGTAGATGTCGACNNGTCGGGGTGAGCCCGGTGACGAGCGCGGCCAGCGTCAGGCTGATCTGGTGGTGCAGGCGATCGTTCCACGGCGCCGGACAGCACATGATGTTGCGTTCCTGGTCGCCGCACCCCCCGAGCGTGGTGAGCAGACCGTCATTGATGGTGCGGATCGCCCGCTTCAGGTCACCCTTGAGCACCCCGTGCAGCTGCAGATCCTGCCGGGTCGTGACCCGAAGCGTTCCGTTGCCCCATTCGCCGGCGATGCGATCGTGTGCGAGATACGCGCCGGGACTCACGATGCCACCGGGGATTCGCGTGCGGATCATCATCATGTGGTGTTTGTCGAGGCCGAGCTTTCGCGCTTCCTTGCGCAGATCACGGTCGTCCTGCTGATACACACCGTGGAACTTGAGGATCACACCCGCGTCGTCGCTGAAGACGGCGGTCGCCTCGATCAACTCCTGGCTGATGGTGCCGCGAAGCTGGTTGCTTCGCGCCTTGACCTGCTCGGCGCCCGACATCCGCTCGAGGTCGGTCCTGCAGCCGCACGTATCGCACATGCTCAGCCGGACTCCCGATCTGCGTGTGGTGCAAGGCGCCTTGTCATACCAGCCATTTCGTGTTGTCTCGGAACCTGTTGTGACACACGCAACACATGCGTGGGAGGGTTGGCACTGCTACGGACCGCGATACGTCGGCGGGCACCAGCGGGTGCCTCAGCGCGAAGTGCTAGCCGCTACAGTGTGCGATGCCCGAGCGGATGCGTCCCCAGTCGAGCCAGAAACGCCGAGTCAGCGTAGGGAGGATCGCGCCGTTCATCTGGCTGCACATCCTACGGAATCCCCACTCTTCTAGTCAACTTTTGTATTCACGACTACGTCGCCCAATACAGCATCCACCTCGGTGAAGAAGCACGTGCGCTCGCCGGTGTGGCATGCGGGGCCATCAGGATCGACCTCGAGCAGCACTGCATCACTGTCGCAGTCGATGCGAACCATTCGCACGTGCATGGTGTTCCCACTGGTCTCACCCTTCTCCCACAATCGTTGCCGCGACCGGCTGAAGAATGTGGCGCGCCGCGTGCGCAGTGTGGCCTCCCATGCCTCGCGGTTCATGTGCGCGACCATCAGCACCTCTCTGGTCGTCGCGTCCTGGACGACCGTCGTGACCAGCCCATCGTCACCGAAACGCGGCTCCGGCCGATCATTCACAGTCGTACCTCCACGCCGTGATCGTGCAGATACTGCTTGGTCTCGGGGACAGGGTGGGCGTCAAAATGAAAGATGGATGCCGCAAGGGCGGCGGAGGCACCAGCATCGGTCAGAACGCTGCGCAGGTGCTCGGGGTTGCCCGCGCCACCACTGGCGATGACCGGAACGTCCACGGCCGCGGCCACCGAGGCGGTCAGGTCCAGGTCGTAGCCGTTCTTGGTTCCGTCCTGGTCCATCGACGTCAGGAGTATCTCGCCGGCACCACGATCGGCGGCTTCCCGCGCCCACTCCACCGCATTTCGCCCGGTTGCTTGGCGTCCGCCGTGCGAGTGGACCTCATGACCACTCACCGTTCGCCGGGCATCGATGGCGATAACCACGCACTGACAGCCAAATCTGTTGGCCGCCTCCTCGATGAGTGCTGGATTGTCGAGCGCTGCGGTGTTGATCGACACCTTGTCCGCCCCCGCTCGGAGCAGAACGTCGATGTCCGCGAGGGTCCGGACGCCGCCGCCGACGGTGAGCGGGATGAACACCCTGTCCGCCGTTCGCCGCACGGCGTCGAGCAGGATTCCGCGGCCATCGCTGGATGCGGTGATGTCGAGGAACACGAGCTCATCGGCTCGGTCCCCGTCGTACCGGGCTGCCAGCTCGGCAGGGTCACCCGCGTCGCGGAGATCGACGAACGCGACTCCTTTCATCACTCGACCCGAGATGACGTCGAGGCAGGGAACGACACGCTTGGCGAGCGCCATCACGCAACCTCCTCGACGGCGCGCAAGGCCTCCGCCAGGTCTATCCGACCTTCGTAGAGCGCTTTACCCACCACGACAGCGGCGGCACCGGCGGCGGCGCAGGCCTTGATGTCGTCGACGCTTCCGATGCCACCAGACGCGATCACCGGTCCTCCGTACAGCTCCTGACACGACCGGAGCCCATCGAGGTCCGGGCCGGTGAGCAGGCCATCTCGGGTCGTGTCGGTATAGACAACCCCCGCCGCCGGCCAGCTTCGCCAGGCTCGAAGCAGTTCTGCGGCGGTCAATCCGTCCTCAGTCCATCCGTGCACCCGCGCGACTCCGGCTCGAACGTCGAGGCCGAGCAGGGCGCGCCCCTGTGCCGCATCGCAGATCGCGAGGGCGAGTTCCAGGTCCCGTGCGGCCACGCTCCCCAGAATCACGTGCGATGCGCCGGCTTCCAGCCAGTGCGAGGCTGCCGCGAGGTCGCGGATACCCCCGCCGACCTGCACCGCGCAGCCGGAGGCGACACAGGCCGCCACCAATCGCGAGACCGCATCTGAACTGTCCCGCGCCGGAACTCCCCGAGCCGCGTCGAGGTCGACAACGTGCAGCCGTGTCGCCCCCGCGTCGATGAAACGCTGCGCGGCGAGCACCGGGTCATCCGCGTAGATGGTCTCCTGCGCGTGCTCCCCTTGACGCAGTCGCACGCAGCGGCCACCCTGCACGTCGACCGCGGGGATCACGTCCATGGCTCATCCCGCGCGCTGAGCGGGCACGCGGACCGCACACAGCGACACGAAATTCGCATAGACACGCAGACCCGAGGCACCGCTCTTCTCCGGATGAAACTGCGTGCCCATCACGTTGTCGCGCTGCACTGCAACGGCCAGCTCCGCACCGTACTCGGTGATGGCCAGCGCGTCATCCGGATCGGGTACGGCGACGTACGAGTGCACGAAATACATGAACGAGCCCGACGGGATGCCGGCGAGGAGCGTCGACTCGCGCACCTTGGTGATCGTGTTCCAGCCGATGTGAGGAACCTTGAGCCCGCCGGAAGACGCGAGCTTGACCACGTGCCCGCGAAGCAGTGCGAGCCCCTCGCCACCCTGCCCTTCATCGCTTCCCTCGAAGAGCAGTTGATGGCCGAGGCAGATACCGAGCACGGGCCGCTCCGCCTGCGCCAGTTCGAGCACCGCAGTGCCGAGGCCCGTGTCCCACAACGCTCGGGCGGCGACCGAGAACGCGCCGACTCCGGGGAGCACGACGCCGTCGCACGCGACGATCACATTCGGGTCGCCGCTGATCACCGGCTCTGCTCCGGCCACGCGGAGCGCACGTTCGACACTGCGGAGGTTGCCGACCCCGTAGTCGCAGACACCCACGCGGGGCATCACAGCGTCCCTTTCGTCGAGGGCACACCCCCGCCGATGACCTGGAATGCCTGCCGACTCGCCAGGCCCAGCGCCTTGAACGCGGCCTCTGCGATGTGATGGAGATTGTCGCCGCGAATGCAGTCAACGTGGATCGTCGCGCCGGACGCCTGTGCATATCCCTTGACGAACTCGGCGATGACCTCGACGTCGAAATCATTGATGCGACCGCGGAGCGCATCCATGGCGTAGACGACGTGCGGACGGCGTCCATAGTCGACGACGCAGCGCACCAGCGACTCGTCGAGGGGCGCGTGCGCCTCCCCGAATCGCCTGATGCCGTTGCGGTCGCCGAGCGCGTCGCTCACGGCTGCCCCGAGCACGAGACCGACATCCTCGACGAGATGATGCGCATCGACCTCGATGTCACCGGTGCCCTCGAGCGTGACATCCATCCCGCTGTACTTCGTGAACGCTTCGATCATGTGCGTGAAGAAGGGCAGTGGCAACGTGATCGCGGCAGCACCCGTGCCGTCGATATTCACGACCGCGCTGATCTGGGTCTCGCGCGTGTCCCGACGCGTTGTCGCGGTCCGCGGCCCCGCTGTCATGACGCCTGCCGAACGCGCATGCGGATGCGAATCGCCTGCTCGTGCGCGGCCAGACCCTCGGCCTCGGCAAGGCGGATCGCCACCGGCGCCACTGTGTCGAACTCGGCGTCCGAGAGCTGCACGAAGCTCGGCCAGCGGATGAAGTCCATCACCGCGAGCGGTC
>PLDZ01000055.1 GCA_003136295.1 Candidatus Dormiibacterota bacterium | reverse complement strand
AGTGGCCCGAATTGTTCATCGACCACCACGCCGAGATGCATCTCGACGGTGCCCGGCGTCTGCGGGATCATGGCCGCGACAGTCATCCGCGGGCCGAGACGGGACTCGATATCGCGGTATGCCTGGCGCAGCGCCGATTCGTCGCCCAGATCGAGCCGCACCCCATCGCGATCGGTCTTGTGCGCGACGCCGGGTGCCGCCGTCTTCAACACGACCGGCCAGCCAATCGCCGAGGCGGCGTCGATGGCGCTCTCCAGGCCCTCAACCTCGACGCATCGCACGGTCGGAATCCCATACGCGGCCAGCAGATCCATCGCACCGGCTTCGCCGAGCGAGCCGCTGCTGATGCGGGCGCGCCAGCGCTCTGCCCGTCGCGAGTCCACGGGGTCCTGGGGTCCGTCGGTGAGGCGGCGCAGTGTGAAATCACGCCGTGCCATGAGATGGCCGATCGCGCGAATACCGGTCTCCGTGCCCTCGAGAACAGGGATGCCCGCATCGCGCAGCGCGCGTGCCTTGTCCGCGTCGATGGCCGAGCGGAGGTTGCACAGCACCGCGAACGGCTTGGTGGTCATTCCAGCCGTGTCCAGCGCGATCGCCGGGTAGACGTCATCACGTTCGTCGGCCACCAGGTCGACGGCGAATGCAACAGCGGCGGTGTCGGGGTCGTCGTGGAGCGCTCGCAAACAGGCGGTGAAGACGTCGCGGGCAGTGCCCGACGTATCCCACGCATCCAGCGGGTTCACCGGCGGCAACCCGGGGCCGAGGACCGTGGCGAGGTGCTTGCTGGTTGCGTCGTTGATGACCGCGAGTCGCACATCGCACGCGTCCGCGACGTCGATCAGGTGGGTGCGCTCCCCGCCGGAGTCGTGCAGCGTCGCCAGGCCGCCCGCGGCGGCAACACGCCCGGCGCACAGCAGCTCGACCGTATCGGCCAGCTCGTCGAGCCCGCCCACACGGAGCACACCCGCGTGTTCGAAGAGCGCTTCGTACGCACCATCCTCACCGGCGATCGCGCCGGAGTGGGCAGTCACCATTCGCCGGGCAAAGTCGCTGTGGCCGACCTTGAGAGCAACAACTGGAATGTCGCGTGCAGCAGCCATTTCGAGCGCTCTGCGGAAACGTGCTGGAGCACGGATCGTCTCCATGAAGATGGCGACAACTTGGGTGCTCTCCAGCGCGAGCGCGTACTCGAGGTATTCGGCCATGGTCGTGACCAGCTCGTCCCCTCCGGACACGGCAAGGTTGAAGCGGATCCCGCGGCGGTTGCGCAGCAGCGCCGAGAACGACGATCCCGACTGGGTCAGAAACGTGACCGGACCCGGTGCAAGGCTGGGGTCCTGGCTGTATCCGGTGGCGCGCAACCGGCGCTCGAAGTTGATGAACCCCATGCCGTTGCCGCCGCAGACGGCCATGCCGAACTCGCGAGCGATTGCCTGCAATCGTTCCGGAAGTGGAGGCCCCTCGGCCCCCTCGAGGGCGTGGCCGCTCGCGCAGATCACCGCCGAGCGCGCGCCGCTTTCGCCGGCACTGCGCAGGATCTTCTCGAGCGAGGTGTTGCCGACGCCGAGGATTGCCAGGTCGACCGGCTCAGGCACGTCCTCGATGGCAGCAACGCACGGCAGGCCATCGATCTCCGCGTAGTGCGGGTTCACCGGGTGGATCCTGCCCTCGAATCCACCGACACGAAGCTGCCGGAGCAATTCGAAGCCGAACGATCCGGGCTGTGCACTGGCGCCGACCACGGCGACGCTGCGCGCCTCGAGCATCGCCTGCAACGCCGGCGCCACAGCGCTGTGCGCGGCGGTCACTGCGTACGGCGAGACCAGCGAGCATTGCGGCGGTCGTGCAGCACGGCGCGCGCGGCCTGACGGCCCGGGATACCGCACACACCGCCGCCGCCGTGGGTTGCGGAACTGGCCTGGTACAGGCCGCGAATCGGCGTGCGGTAGTCCGCATAGCCGGGTGCGGGGCGCATGTGGAAGAGCTGTTCCGCCGACAGCTCGCCGTGGAAGATGTTGCCGCCGATCAGGCCGTATTCCTGCTCCATCTGATACGGCCCGATGATGTCGCGGTGCAGGATGGCGCCCTTGATATTGGGAGCAAATTCGGCATAGCAGTCGATCATCCGGTCCGCATACGCCTCCAGGTCCTCGAGGTGCGGCGCGTCGGCCCACTCGTGCGGTACCCACTGCGTGAACAGCGACATGATGTGCGTGCCCTCGGGGCACAGCGTGCGATCGAACGTCGTGGGGATGACGCTGTCGGAGAAGGGTCGCGTCGCTGGACGCCCCTGGCGTGCCTCTTGAAACGCCTCCTCGATCCACTCCACCGACGGCGCCATCTCGACGGATCCGGTGTGATGCTCCTGCTGGTTGCTCCCGGGATCGGCGGTGAAGTTCGGCAGTTCCGCAAGCGCCAGGTTGATCTTGACGACACCGCTGCGTGACCGCCATCGCTTGATGTCGGCAACGAATTCCGGTGGGAGGTCCCCGCTGTCGATGTGTTTCAGGAACGTCGTCTGTGGATGCATCGCGCTGACCACGATGGGTGCGAGCACCTCCTCGCCGCCGGCGAGCACAGCCCCGGTGACTTTGCCGCGCGTGATCAAGAGATGTTCGACGCGAGCATCGGTGCGAACGGTCGCGCCTGATTCGACGGCGCTGGCGCGGATCTGGTCCGACACGGCGCCCATGCCGCCCTCCGGGTATCCCCAACTTCCCAGCTTGCCGTCACCGACGTCGCCGATCGAGTGATGTGCCATGACGTACGCCGTCCCGGGTTCGTACGGCCCGGCCCACGTTCCGATCACNNCCGCGGTGGCGCCATGCCAGGCGCAACAACTGACGGACATCGCGCGGGCGCCGCGAGCCGATATTCGGTGGCACCTCCATCAGCATCGGACCGAGCACATCCGCAAGTCCCGCCATCCATGCATCCCACTGCGGCATCGCAGCGGCATCAGCCTTGGAGAACTTGGCTATCTCATCGTGATTTCGCTGCGCGTCGTCGGCGAAAATCTTGATGGAGCGACCGTCGGGAAACGCCTGGTAGTACGGGCCCATCGGATACACCTTGTATCCGTGGCGCTCCAGGTTGAGCTCCTTGATGATCGACGACGGCATGAGGCTCGCGACGTACGACAGGCGCGTCACCTTGAACTCGGGCGCATCCGGCCAGGGGCTCTCGGTGGTTGCGGCGCCGCCCGTCTTGTGGCGNNTGTTCAGGCATCGTCGGCCCCTATTGACTGAGCATTCAGTAGATGACCCAGTGTAGAATGCGGGAGGGAGCTTCCGCAAGCCACGCGGCGAGGCCGCAACTCTCGTGGAGGATGACGTGAGCAGGTCGCAAGGGGCGATCGATCGCCGAGAGGAGATTCTCCGCTCCGCGGTGCAGGTCATCAGCCGCCGCGGTCACGCCGATACACGTCTCTCACATGTTGCTGAACGCGCGGGTGTCAGCCAGGCACTCGTCGTCTACTACTTCGGTACTCGCGAGAGCCTGCTCGCCCAGGCGCTGGGGTACTCGGATGCTCGCTTCTACGACCTCGCCGCGGCCGAGCTGGCGAAAACGGCCACCGCAACGCGGAAGCTGATCCGCCTGCTGGAGTTGAGCTGCACGGCGGGAGACCCGGACGACCCAGACCAACCGGCATGGGTGCTCTGGCTTGACCTGTGGGCCGTTGCCGCGCGAAACCCCGAGGTAGCTGAACACCGGCGCAAGCTCGACCAGCACTGGCGAGAGACGATCAGGACAGTCGTCATCCAAGGTGTGGCGAGCGGTGAGTTCAAGTCCGTGAATGTCGACGATTTCACCATCCGACTCGCCGCGCTGGTCGATGGCCTCGCCCTGCAGGTGGCACTCGAGGATTCGGAGGTCGACGCCGACCGAATGCTGCAGCTCTGCCTCGGGTATGCGGCCTCCGCGCTTGGATTTTCGCTTCCGCGCCGGCGCGCCGTCCGTTCCCCTCGCACCCCCGCGGAGACGCGCAAAGCGGCGGTCGCGTGACGCCGTGAGCGATCTCGTCCGCACGCTTCCCGCTCCCGCGTACACGAGCACCAGCATCCTGCACTGGGAGCTGGACCATTTCTTTCATTCCGGCTGGATCTGCGTCGGTCGCGCATCCGAGCTGGCCAATGCCGGCGATCAGCGTGCGTTCGTCGCCGGCGGCCAGAGTTTTCTGATGGTGCGCGNNGTGGGAGAGTCGAACCACCATCGGTATATTCGCTGCCCGTACCACGCCTGGGCGTACCGACTCGACGGCAGCCTGCGCGCAACACCCAACTTCGAGGACCTGCCCGACGATGATCCGGTGCGCAGTGGCCTGATGCAGGTCGCTGTTGCCGATTGGCACGGCTGGATCTTTGTCAACCCAACCCGAGACGCCGTGGATGTCGTGTCATTCGTCGACGACCTCGACGACCTGGTGCGCCCCTATGCGCCGGAAGGGCTTGTGTCGATCGACAAGCACTCGTATGAGGTGCGTGCCAACTGGAAGGTCATCGTGGAGAACTACCACGAGTGTCTCCACTGTCCGAGCATCCATCCACAGCTGATCAAGCTGAGCGCGAGTGACAGTGGAACCACGTGCGAACCCAGGGGCATGTGGGCCGGCGGCACCATGGAGTTGCGCGACCGTGTGGAGACCATGTCGCTCACGGGGAAGGGTGGCAGCCCGCTTCCCGGGATCTCCGGGTCGGGATTGCGCGACGTGGTGTACGTGAGCCTGTTCCCCAATCTACTGCTCAGCCTCCACCCCGACTACGTCATGACCCACCGCCTCGAACCGCTGGCACCCGACCGCACATTTGTCGAATGCGAATGGCTCTCGCTTCCGGAAACACGTAACGAAGCAAGCCTGACGCCCGCGGTTGACTTCTGGGACGTCACCAACCGGCAGGACTGGGCGGCGTGCGAGTCGGTGCAGCGCGGCGTCAGCTCTCCCGCATACCGGCCCGGACCGCTTGGCTACCAGGAGGGTTCAGTCGCGCACTTCGTCGAGATGGTGCGCAAGGGATACCGTGCCGGCGGGCTCGACAGTGCGCGTGTCGCGGGCGCCGCGGTCGGCTTCTGAGCGACTACGCCGGCTCCGCGTTGGCGGCATGGTCAGGAAGAACCCGAAGCGAGTCCTGCGGAAATTCGGCGATCACCGGTGAGCCCTGCGCGTACGCGACGCTGTCGCTGGTGTTCGGCAGCATCGCCTGGATGGTCTCGCCGTGGCCGAGCCGAACAACGACCTGGCGGGTAGCGCCAAGGTAGATCACCCGATCAACGGTGCCGTGCACACAATTGGCGCCGCCGCTGCCGGTTGGGAGCAGGCGCACTCGTTCCGGTCTGATCACGAGTTTCACACTTCCGGCGGGCGTGTCTGCCGACCGTGCGGTCAGGTCGATTTCGCCGACGCGCACGCGGCAGGTACCGTTGCCACTCACCGCCGAGACCTGGCCTTCCATCAGGTTGGAGAGGCCGAGGAAATCGGCCACGTACGCGGTCGCCGGCTCTTCGTATACCTCCCCCGGCGTTCCCACCTGCTCGACACGACCGTTCGCCATCACGGCGAGCCGGTCGGACATCGTGAGCGCTTCCTCCTGGTCGTGGGTGACGTAGATGAAGGTGATCCCGAGCTGCTCCTGCAGGGATTTGAGCTCGAGCTGGAGGGCCTTGCGCAACTTTGCGTCGAGCGCGCCCAGCGGCTCGTCGAGGAGCAGGACGGCCGGGTTGAGGACGAGCGCCCGCGCCAGCGCAACGCGCTGCTGCTGGCCGCCGGACAGCTGCCCGGGGCGGCGCTTCTCGTACGAGGCAAGTCTCACCATCGCNNGGCGGTGTGCGCGCCACATCCACGCCGTCAATGAAGATCGAGCCACTGCTTGGTTGCTCGAAGCCGGCGATCATGCGCAGCGTCGTCGTCTTGCCGCACCCCGACGGCCCGAGCAGGGAGAAGAATTCGCCGCCCGCGACCGCGACATCGATGCCATCAACGGCGACGACACTCCCGAACTCCTTGCGGAGTCCCACCAGCTCGATTGCGCCCTTGGCCACGGTCAGTCAGGCCGTGAGCGCCGCGACGAATCGCGCGAAGTTGGTGACGAAGAGTGCTGCATCCGTTTCGCTGTGCTGCGCCGAGAGCAGCCACTGTTCCGCCTTCCCCCACGGCGGCAGGAACACGCCGCCATTGTGCTGGAACAGCCAGTGGCAGTGGCTGTAGCGCTCATCGAGCGTCAGGAAGTCTCTGAAGTTGCGCACCGGATCCGCCGTGAACGTGACGCATCCTTTGGCGCCGATTGCCACCACGTGCGCGGGAAGACCGGCGCCGCTGATCGCGGTCTCGCAACCTTCGACGATGAACTCCCGCAGGGTGTCGAAGCGCCGGTACGCCTCGGGCGTCAGCACCTCGGTGAGCGCTGCCCGCGCCGCGGCCATGCCCAGCGGATTGCCGTTGAACGTGCCCACCTGATCGTAGGTGCCGTCCGCAATTCGCTCCATCACCTCCGCGGTGCCACCGATCGCCGCCACGGGCAACCCTCCTCCGAGCGCCTTGGCGAGGCAGACGATGTCGGGGCGGATGCCGTAGAACTCAGTCGCACCCCCGGCGGCAACGGTGAAGCCGGTCTTGACCTCATCGAACGCCACCAGTGCTCCGTTCGCGTGCACGATGTCGATCAGTGCCGCGAGGTAGCCCTCGTCCGGGGTGACGATGCCCGCGTTCATCATCACCGGCTCGAGGATCATTCCCGCGATCGCGTCGCGGTGCTCCGCGAAGACGCGCTCGAGACCATCGAGATCGTTGTACTGGACGATGCGGGTCAGCTCCGTGATCTCGCTGGGTACGCCCGAGCTGGACGGGACGCTGTTCGGCCGGGACGCGGGGCCGATCTCGTCCGCGGCGGGGTAGACCGAGACCTGCACCGAGTCGTGGTGCCCGTGATAGCACCCTTCGATTTTCACGATCAGCGAGCGGCCGGTGATCGCGCGCATGAGATGCACCGCGTCCATGGTGGCTTCGGTGCCCGAGTTGGCGAACCGCCAGAGGGGCAACCCCCAGCGTCGCGCCAGCTCCTCGCTCACGATCAGTGCATCTTCGGTCGGCTGCGCGAAGTGCGTCCCCTCGCGAACGCGCCGCGAAACGGCCTCGACGATTGCCGGATGCGCGTGCCCGACGGCGCCGACGCCATAGCCGCCGTGGAGATCGACGTATTCGATGCCGTCGGCGTCGGCTGTATGGAGCCACTTCGGGAAAGCGGCGGCGATCGCTTTCTGGAAGAAGAAGTCGGCGTCGATGCCGTTGGGGTAGCGCTTGAGAGAAAGAGGGCGATCCTTAAGATGGGGAAGGATTAACGGAGCCACGGCGTCGTAATAGTTGAGAAGATCGCGCTTGGCGATGCCGTCCTTCGGGTAATACGGTTTATTGAGATTGGTGAATTTGAGGCGGTGGGTGCCGATGGTCAACGTCTCTTCGGCTTTGGAGGGATCGAGCAGGACTTTACGTTCCTCCGGCTCATCACGGGTGCATTCCTGAGGGTCGATGTCTGGGCGGAGGCCGATCCAGACTGGGGCGCGCAGCTTCCCATCGTCGGTCCAATTGGAGAAACGGACTTCGCAGACCAGCTCCGGGCGGGTCCAAACGACGCCTTTTTTGGGCAGATCTTTTTCGGGTTCGAGAGGACACTTTTCGGTCGCGAGAGGAGCGAGACGCGCATGAATTGCGTCCATTTTCCTGCGATCAAAACCGGTGCCGACGTTTCCGGCCCACTTCAACTTGCCGTGGGCGTATATGCCGAGGGCGAGGGCGCCGAAGGGTTCACGCTCGCCTTTAATCATGCCGCAGAGGACGAACTCGGCCGAGGTCGTGAGCTTGAACTTTATCCAATCCGATGTCCGGCGGGATTCGTAGAAGCTCGACGCGCGCTTGGCGATGACGCCTTCGAGTCCCTGGGCTTTTGCGGCTTCGAGGAGCTCCGCGCCGGCGCCGGGGAAGTGTTCGGAATAACGAATCACTTCAGTCGGTTGAAGAATTTCCTTCAACAAACGCTTGCGCTCCAATAGGGGTTCGCCGCGGAGGTCGCGGCCATCGAGATAGAGCAGATCGAATGCGTAGTACAACACCGGAACATCGGCCTTGGCCGCCGCGCGGCGTCCACCAGGACGAAATCCGGTTCGCTGCTGCATCAGGCTGAACGACG
>PLDZ01000073.1:19989-20338 GCA_003136295.1 Candidatus Dormiibacterota bacterium | reverse complement strand
GTCTCGGAACCGTGGCCTTCGGCGGCGAGCAGCCGATGTCGTGGGCTGCGGCGGGGGTTCCCGCAGTTATCGAGAAGGCGACGCGTGAGCAGCTCACGGGGTACCACCGCGCATTCTACGCGCCGGCGTCGATGTGTCTCGTCATCGCCGGTGGCTCGACGCTCAGCCAGGACCAGGCGCTGGAGCTGCTCGCGGACATCCCGCGAGGGAGGCCGCGGCCTCGCACAAAGGCCAGGTGGGGCCTGGGTGATCGCTACACCGCGAACGTCAGGCCTGTGACCGCCCAGGAGGAGCCGCAGCTGCACATGGTGTTTGCGGTCCCGGGGATCCCGGCGACCGACCCGCGACG
>PLDZ01000073.1:0-19969 GCA_003136295.1 Candidatus Dormiibacterota bacterium | reverse complement strand
TTCGCGATCGCCACAGCGACCCGCCCCAAGGACGCGCGCAAAGCGACGAGCCTGGCGTTCAAAGAGTTCCGCAAGATGGCCTCGAAGCGCGTCGCCGCAGACGAGCTCGCCGCCGCGAAGTCCGCCATGGTCGGCCGCTTGCTGCGTTCGACGGAGACAGCGATTGCGAGCGCGCGTTTCTACGGCAGCCGTTGGCGCGCCGGACTGCCGCTCGAGACACCGGACGATCGCGCCGAGGCGATCATGCAGGTGACCGCCGAGCAAGTTCAGTCGGTTGCTGAGCTGATCGCCGGCGGTATCGGTGACGTGCGCATGGCGCTCGTGGGGCCGTCCGACCAGGGCGATGAGCTGCTCTCAGCCATCGAGTCGACCGCGCCCAACTGACCCCGCGCTCCTGTCAAGCCACGAGCAGCGCGCGCTCGAGGCTTTCGGCGACGCGCTGGAGATCATGCCCGCTCAGTCCCGGGTGGACGGGCAGCGAGAGGCAGCGCAATATGCAATCGCGTGCGACGGGCGTGTGGTCGCGGTGCACGCTGGGGTGATGGCGGTAGGCGTCGTGGTCCCACACAAGACCTGGGTAATACACGCCGGTGTCGATCCCGTCTGACGACATTGACGTTGCGACGCGATCGCGGTCAATGCCGTGCTCGAGCAGCACCGTG
The DNA here is from genome assembly GCA_003136295.1 of Candidatus Dormiibacterota bacterium. Classification (GTDB taxonomy): domain Bacteria; phylum Chloroflexota; class Dormibacteria; order Aeolococcales; family Aeolococcaceae; genus Palsa-851. Next base: position 19,307 of record PLDZ01000073.1, on the reverse strand, counting down.
TACTGATGCCAGGCGTGGCGTCGACCGGCGGGCACCGACGGGGTCGTGACCGAGGGATTGGTGTGCAGCAGGGACGTCAGCACCGCGGCGTTGTCCTGCCGCGCCCTGGTGATGTCGTCCAGATGCTCCATCTGGGGAATGGCAATTGCGGCAGCCACGTCGGTCATCCGCCAGTTCTGGCCGATCATGGCATAATCATAACGGGAGCGCATCCCCTGGTTGCGCATGGCCCGGAGTCGCTCGGCCAGCATGGAGTCGTCGGTGGTGACGCATCCACCCTCACCGCTGGTCACGTTCTTGGTGGCGTAGAACGAGAAGCAGCCGAGACCGAAGCTCCCCGCGGGGCGGCCGTCGACCGAGGCGGCGTGAGCCTGAGCTGCATCCTCTACCATCGCCAGCCCATGCGAGGCGGCGAGCGACATGATCGGGGACATGTCGCAGGGGAGCCCATACAAGTGCACCGGCATGATCGCCGTCGTTGCGGGTCCGATGAGCGCCGAGACCGATGCGGGATCGATCGTGAAGTCGTCGCGGATATCGGCGAAGCGCACCGATGCCCCGGTGCGGAGGATTGCGTTGATGGTCGCCGCGAAAGTGAACGGGGACGTGATCACCTCCTGACCGGGACCGATATCGAGCACGGCGAGTGCCGCATCGAGCGCCACGGTGCCGTTCGCAAGCGCGACCGCATGAGCGGTACCGGCCATCGCCGTGCAGAGCGCCTCGAATCGTTCCACCATCGGTCCCTGCGCCAGATGACCGCTGCGCAGCACCGAGAGGACGAGATTTTCGACGTCCGGGCCGAGCTGGGGTGCGGAGATCCGGATGCGTGGCTGCGCCGGCGCCTGAGTGACCGTCACGATACGCTCACCTCGCCGGCGTGCCGAACAGGCCGCTGCTCGTCGGCGAGTCGCCGACGCAGGGCCAGGAGGCCCACGGCCATGGACACAGAATCGCGGAGCGGGGAGACCGTGGATCGCCCCGACGCCGTGTAGACGACTGGAACCTCCACCGGTGTGACGCCCTCGTGGACCGCCCACAGGTTGATCTCAGCACCGATCAGGTAGTCACCGGCCTGTAGGCGGGGAAGCAGTATCTGGGCCAGCGAACGCTGGATGAGCACCGATCCCTGCGTGTCGATGCTCAGTCCGATCAGACCGGCGCGGAGCAGTCCGAATCCAGCCGACATGGCGCGCCGGACCACCGGCGTCTCGATGTGCGACTCGGGGTGCGTTTTCGATCCCATCACCAGCAGTGGCCGAGGGCTCAGTCCGAGGTAGCCGTCGAGATCCGTGAAGCCGAAGGGCAGGTCCGCCGCGGTGAGGGCGAACGTGTCGCCGCGGGCCAGCGCCATGCCCCGGCGCCATGCAAAGCCCAGGCCCTTGGCCGACGTGGTGACACGAACGNNCGAGCGAGCAGCAGCCGCACCGTCCTGCGAAGCTCGGCGATCTGGTTGTGGACGGGAATCACGTAGCTAACGGTCGGTTCGCTCATGACGCGGCCTCGATGGTCGACGCGATTTCATGAGCCGGGAGAATCGAATTGCGTTCGGTGCACGCGTCGGCGCGCCCCGAAACGAGGTCGAGGAAGTGCGCGAACTGCAGTGCCAGTGGTTCGCCGGTGTGACGGACGAAGGGGATGTCGATCACCGTCTCGGCGCGATATCCGGCGGCCTGGCCGGCGCCAACGCCCTGCGCGTGGGCCCGATGGCGGTAGACGGTCAGGTCCTGGCGGAGCAGGTCGACGTCGTAGAGCGCGGTCGACGTGGCGACGAGCTGCGAGCGCACCTTGCGCTGGCNNCGCCCGGCTCGCGGAGAGGGTTGCAATCGCTCCCTCCGGGAATTGCAGGAGGCAGTCGGCCACCTCCAGGATGGAATCGCGGCCGGCGGTGCTGGTCGCCCCACAGACGCGAGAGGGTCTCACCCCGCCCATGTAGCAGAGGGCGAGGTCGATCTCATGGATGAGCAGGTCGAAGACGACACTCAGGGTGCTTCGAGGCGTCTCCGGAGAGTGACGGAGTCCGACGATGTGCACCGGTTCCTCGTCAAGCAGGCTGCGCATGGTGGCGACAACCGGGTTGAATCGCTCGACAAAGCCGCACATCAGGGGCACGCCCCGGCGCTCTGCGCAGGCGACGAGTGCCCGGCTGGTCTCGAGGTCGGGCGTTACCGGCTTCTCGACGAGGATCGGTTTGCCGAGCTCGAGCAGCACCCGAGCCGCCTCCGCATGGAACGCTGTCGGGGTCGCGATGACCGCGGCGTCGCACCCGCTGGCCGCGTCGAGATCCTCGGCAAACGTGCAGCCCAGCCGCTCCGCGAGCGGTCGCACCCGCTCGGGGTCGGTGTCGATGATGATCGCGAGGTCGGCGCCTTCAGACTCCGCGATGACGCGCGCGTGGTTGGCCCCCATCGCCCCGGCTCCGACCAGCGCAATGCGGGCACGAGCACCCATTGGCGCAGTCTCAGCCGGGCGGACCTCCCAGATCGTAAATTCGCAGGTCCGTTTCGATAGCGCCGCGTGCTCGCAACAGGGGAAGGAGCAACACGGCCATCACCGCGGAGGAGGCGATGGCGCCGCAGAGGAGTCCGAGCTCGACGCGGAGGAAGAGCGATGAGCCGACGGCGGTCACGACGAAGAACACGATCGCACCGGAGGTCCACCCCAGCGCGACCCGGCTGTACCCGGAGAGCGAGATGAGGACGTAGCCGAAGATCTGGGTGAAGATGAAGCCGATGGCGCTCGCCGAGAGCAGCGCGAAGTCGAGGTTGCTCAGCTCGAACCCGTGACCGAAGAGGATGCGGGTCACCGTGGGGCCGAGGAATGTGAACCCGGCGATTGCCACCGCGCCGAGACCTGCCATGAGCAGCAGCAGCCGATTCAGCAGGGCCTGAAACTCCTGATGCCGGCCACCGGTGGCCAGCGTGGAGAGCTTGGGCAGGAGCGCTGACTGAACGGCCTGGAACAGAAAGATCGGGACGTAGGCGACGATGCGACTCAGCTGAAACCTGCCGGCCGCGGTCTGCTCCGCCGGTGTCGCGAGCAGCTGGACGGCGACAGCGCCCACGCTGAGCAGGAGCTGCGTGAACACCGAGGCGATGAGCAGGAAACCGAGCGCGTGGGTGATCTCGCCCCATGGCGCCGGAGGACCCGGACGCAGCAGCCCGCGCCGGCCGATCGTCGCAAGTGCGATCGCGGCGAACGACGCGACGATGAGCGAGATCCCGTAGGGACCGGCGGTCTTGACGCCGACGACGGCGAGGAAAGCGGCGAAGACAACCCGGAGCGCGCCTTCGCCTCCCAGCAGCACGCCGTAGGCGCCGAAGCGCGCGTTGCCCGCGAGCGCGCCCCTGGCGAGGAACTCGCAGAGGTACGCTGCGAATCCGCCGACCAGCCCGGCAAGCAACGCCGGATCGCCCTTGAAAACGCGCTGGTCGAGTGGGCTCGCGAACACCAGCGTGACCACGATCAGGACCACCGCCAGGACGGCACCGAGCATTGCCGCGCGCATGAAGACCGGGCGCCCGCCCTGCCCGCGCACACGTCGCGCGGCGATGGCTCGCCCCGTCTCCTGCTCGAGGGGCAGGAAGAACCCCGGACCGCAGACGAAGAGCAGCGCCCAGAACACCGACAGCGGCGCGAAGCGAGCCGTGCCGAGCGCACGCGCCGCGACCACGAGGAAGCCGTACTGCATCAGACCGGCGAGCCCGAGCCCGATCGCGACCGGGATCGTCCCCACCGGCAACGGCAGCGCGCGCAGCCGATCGAGGAGCTTCATGACCAAGCCTGGGGCGGCGGACGCCCTTACGGGTAGATGCCTCGCACCGCCGTGGCGTCGGCGACGCGTTTGACAGCGACGAGGTAGGCGCCGAGGCGCAGCGACACATGATGGCGATCGGCCTGGTCGCACATCTGGGTGAAGGCCTTCTGCAGGATCTTCTTGAGGCGGCCGTTGATCTCGTCCTCTTCCCAGAAGAGCGACTGGAGGTCCTGGACCCATTCGAAGTACGACACGGTCACACCACCCGAGTTGGCGAGGATGTCGGGCACGACAGTGATCCCACGGCGCTCGAGGATGCTGTCCGCGTCCGGCGTCGTCGGCCCGTTGGCGCCCTCGACGATGAGCCGCGCCTGGATCCTCCCCGCGTTGCGCGCGGTGATCTGGTTCTCCATCGCCGCGGGCACGAGGACGTCGACCTCGAGCTCGAGCAGCTCGGTGTTGGTGACCGGCTCGCATCCTGGAAACCCATTGACGCCGCCCTGCTGCTGCCGGTAGGCGAGCAGCTTGGGGATATCGAGTCCGTCGCGGGAATAGACCCCGCCGGTCACGTCGGCAACCGCGCAGATGGTGAATCCCGACTCGTGCATGAGCTGGCATGCCCAGCTGCCCACGTTGCCGAAGCCCTGGACGGCCACAGTCGTCTGTGACGGCTCCATGCCGAGGCGCTTGCATGCCTCGATGGCGATGATGTTCACGCCACGCCCTGTGGCGCTCGGGCGCCCCTCGCTCCCGCCGATCTCGAGCGGTTTGCCGGTCACCGAGGCGGGGACGGAGTAGCCGGCCTGCATCGAGAGGGTGTCCATGATCCAGGCCATGATCTCGGCGTTGGTATTGACGTCCGGCGCCGGGATGTCCGACTCCGGTCCGACCAGCACGCTGATCTCGGCGGCGAACCTCCTGGTGAGGCGTTCGAGCTCGCGGTGGCTGAGGGTGGAGGGATCCACGGCGACACCACCCTTGGCACCGCCGTAGGGCAGATTGGCGAGCGCGCACTTCCAGGTCATCCACATCGCGAGTGCCTTGACCTCGTCGATGTCGGTGGCCGGATGGAACCGCAGGCCGCCCTTGGCCGGTCCGCGAGTCACGTTGTGCTGAACCCGATATCCCTCGAACATCCGGACGCTGCCGTTGTCCATCTTCACTGGGAAGCGGACGACGAGCTCCCGTCGAACCTCACGCAGCACCGCGCGCAACCCCGGAGAGAGATTGAGGATCTCGGCGGCGTTGTCGAACTGGCGCTGTGCGTTCAGCCAGGGAGAGTCCACCACCGCCGGCGCGGCAAGAGTGCTCACGGTCACGAGCCTAACAGGCTCACAGCCGCGTGGACGTGGCCGTAGAGCGCGCCACCGCCGCCTCTATACTGCCGCGAATGCCCGAGAACTCCGAGGTCGCCCCGAGAGCCGTCAGCGAAGCGCTCGCGTCGGGCGACGCGATGCTCATCGACGTTCGCGAGAAGTCGGAATACGACGAGCTGCGCATTCCCGGATCGGTGCTGATTCCGCTCGGCGAGCTGCCCGCTCGTCTCGCCGAGGTGCCCGCCGACCGCGACGTCTACGTGCACTGCCGGATGGGCGGGCGCAGCGCTCGCGCCGTCGATTACCTGCGCACGTTCGGGCGGCCGGACTCGTACAACGTGACTGGCGGGATCGAAGCCTGGGAGGAGGCCGGCCTCCCCGTGGAGCGCTGAGCGCGACGTCGCCCGAGATTTGTGATGCCTAGGCGCGTCGCCGTGGACCGGCACCTACAGACGACTACGGCTCCAGACGGTCGGGTTCTGACCTTCGCGGAGTGGGGCGATCTCGAGGGCAGTCCGCTGATCTTTCTGCACGGGACTCCGGGCTGCCGCCTCAGCCGTCACCCAAACCAGGCACTGGTCCGCTCCACTCGCGCGCACGTCGTCATGTACGACCGTCCCGGATACGGAGGGTCGGACCGCAATCCAGGGCGTCGGATCTCAGACTGCGTCGCGGACATCGTCGCAATCGCTGACGCCGTGGGGTTCGACCGATTCGCCGTGAAGGGTGGTTCCGGAGGCGGTCCGCATGCCCTCGCGGCGGCGGCTCTACTGGGCGACAGGATCACTCGCGTTGCCTGCAGCGTCGGAGTAGCTCCGTACGAAGCGTTGGGTCAGGCGTGGACTGACGGCATGGACCCAGAGAACGTGAAGGAGTTCGGTTGGGCGATGGCGGGCGAAGCGACGCTTGCGGCCGAGCTGGTGCGCGAGGACGCCGCAATGCGGGAGAGGGTGGCAATCAATCCTGCGAACGTGCTCGGCGCGTTTGACTTGCCCGAATCCGATCGTGCCGCGCTGGCGCAGTCGGACTGGGCTGAAGTCACCCGCGAGGAAGTCGAGGAGGAGACACGCAATGGGGTGTGGGGCTGGGTGGACGACGACTTGGCGTTCCTACAGCCATGGGGATTCGATGTGACAACGATCCGGGTTCCGACCGCTGTCTGGTACGGGCTCGATGACGTCATGACCCCTCCCGCGCACGGACAGTGGCTCGCGAGCCAGGTACCTGGAGCGCGGGTCCGGGCCCAGACGGGGGGGCATTTGGGCTCCGACAGCGCCATGGCGGAACTCAATCTCTGGCTGATTGATGGCCGTCCTTGGGATCCATGACCCGTCGACAGCCGCGTTCAAGAACCTGAGGGAGGAATCGAACCGCATGCGAACCACAGCGCTCGGAAGTCATGGCCCCGAGGTTGGCGTCATCGGCCTGGGGTGCATGGGCATGACCGCGTCCTACGACTTGGAGACCCCTCGCGACGACGCNNGGGTGGCTACCGTGAGCGCGCTGTGCTGGCCACCAAAGTTGGTCTGGTCATGGGCGACATCGGCGCGAATCCGGCACCGGGCACCGTATCCCCGGGCGCTGGCCGCAACGGCCGCCCCGAGCACGTGCGGGAGTCGATCGACGGCAGCCTGCGACGGCTTGACGCCGAGTATGTCGACCTCTACCAGCTGCACCGGGTGGACCCGAACGTGCCGCTGGAGGAGACCTGGGGCGGGATGGCGGAAACCGTCACGGCGGGCAAAGCGCGGCATATCGGCCTCTCCGAGGTGTCGGTGGCCGAGATCAAACAAGCGCAGGCGGTGCACCCCGTGACGTCGGTGCAGTCCGAGCTCTCGCTGTGGACTCGTGACGTGCTGGCGGAGGTGCTGCCGTATTGCAATGAGCGGGGCATCGCCTTGATCCCGTTTTCCCCGCTCGGTCGGGGCTTCCTCGTTGGGCGGTTCTCATCATTCGACGACCTGCCCCAGAACGACTTCCGGCGTCAGCTGCCCCGCTTCCAACAGGCCGCTCTGCGCGCCAACCTGGCCATCGTCCGCGGGGTGCGCGAGATCGCCGAGCGGGCCGGAGCGAGCCCGGCTCAGGTTGCGCTGGCGTGGGTGCTGGCTCAGGGGCCGCATGTGGTGCCGATTCCCGGGACCAAGACCCCGAAGTACCTGGCGGACAACGCCGCCGCGGCCGCTGTCGAGCTGAGCGCGGCCGACCTGGCCGACCTCGACGCTCTCCCAGCACCCGAGGGAACCCGCTACTGAGTCAAGTAGGGCGCTCAGAGGACGGCGAATACCGTGGAACCCAAGAGTTCACCCCTGTAACTGATCGTCACGGAGTAGTTGCCGGGTGCGAAGCCGCCTCCGGGGGGAGTCAGCGGGATGACCGTGGCACCTGTTGGGCTCAGCACATAGTCGTTCTGGATGATCGTCTGCGCCGGCTGCCCCAGGGTCACGACGACCTGGACCGGAGCCTGGCCTTGCGCCCCACCCGAGTTCACCTCGATGTCGACCACAGCAGTCCTTGCGGGGAATGACACCTGGGTGACCGGTACAGCGCTACCGGCCGCGGGTGCCGAGGCGACCGGACGAACGCCGGTGAGGGAGATCTCCCCTCGTGCCGGCGAAGGCGCCTGTACCGCCGCGCCACCCTGGAGGAGATGCACCGCGATCACGGCGATCAGGACCAGACCGATGAGGCTCGATCCGATGATCGCGACAGGCGTCCTCGAAAAATGGTGTTCCGGTGGGGGTGGCGGCTCCGGCGGTCGCATTGAGAGCGACGCCCGCGACGGTGGGACGACCGGAGCAAGAACCGGCTCCATCGCGGCGCCGAGGGTCCATGGACGTCCGATCGATTCCGGCGGGGGTGGCTGTGGCGGGGGTGCCTTGGCCTGGGTCACCGGGGGACCGAGGCGCGCCGCCACATCGACAACGCCGTCGATGGCGCTGGCGAGACGGCCACGCAGGAGCGAGCGCTGATCAGGCACTGCTCACCCCGGCAGCCGAGCGGCTCGGCACATGCATCGCATGGTCGCGCGATCCCGGGCGGGTTGCACGCCAGACAAGGGCGACGAGTCCGATGAGGAGGACGATCGCCACGGTGCTCTCGTTGAGCGCGACGAGCGGGTTGAAGAACGATGCCGCCGTGTACGCGGCGGCGAGCACGAGCGCGAGCGCCGGGGCGCGAGGCGCGAGTACCGCGAGGGGGACGGCGAGGAGCATCAGGCTGTAATCGCCGAGGTGTGGCGAGAGCATGACCGACAATCCGACCGCGATCGCGACCGCGGCGACGAGGTTGCGTCGCAGCGTGTTGCGGAGCACCACCATGGCGGCGACTGCCACCGCCGCCAGCGTGAGCCCAGCGACCCAGGCGGCAGGGTTGCTCGCGAGCGGCCGCGCGACGAGCGCCGGTATCGAGTTGCTCTGCAGATCGAGGTGCGCGTATGCCGGCGCGGCCACGAGCCCGACCGCGTCCAGGAGGTGCCCCGGTCCGGCGACGGCGATCGACCCGAGCAGCACCACTGCGGCTCCCGCAACGAGAGCTCCGAGCATCCGCCATTGCCGGGCGACGACCAGGACAGGCGGGACAAGCCAGACGAGTTGCGGTTTGAGCAGCAGCGGCATCAGGAGCAGCCCGGACACGATGGGACGCCCTCGGTCGAGGGCTTCGATCGCGAGTGTCGCGGCGAGCAGCATCAACCCGTCTGACTGACCGAGGAGGATCCCCGTTCCTGCTTCGAGCGAGAACACGGCGATGATCACGAGGCCCGCTGCAAGTGGTCCGCCCAGGTGCGGGGACGCGCGCCGGGTCAGGATCGCGGCCGATATCGCCATTGCCACGACGTTCAGCCCGACGAAGATGTCGGTTCCCGTCTGCAAGGGCAGGACGGCGAGTGGCTGGATCAGCCAGGCCATCAGTGCCGGGTTGACGAAGGGCACCGGGAACGTGGCGCTCGCCGCCGGCGCGTAGCCGAGCAACTGCGCCTGGGCCGCCCCCAGCGCGCCCGCGCAGTAGACGCACGAGGATCCCCCGTGAACCACCCGCCCGGCGGACGCGATCGCGAGGTAATCGACGGCGGAGCCGCCGCCGAATGCGGTGTGCAGGTCGGCGATGGATCTGACCACCAGGTACACGGCGCATACCGCGGCCGCGGCCGTGATCCATCGCCACCTCGAGGGTGCGCTGACCATCCGCGGCCCAACCTAGCAGAGCCAAATCGAATTGGAACCCGGTGTGCGAAACCGTCACCCGAGGGATATCCACTCGTTCGAGGCGGTGCTAGCATGCGCCGGGGTGAGGAGTGCATCGGATTCGGTCCAACATGAGTCGACGCCGGGTGGGGGCGAGGCGGAGGTCGAGCACGACGGGTTCGTCGCGGCCGACTACGGCGCCGGCTACTACGGCCACTACGCAGCGGCCGGCGTCAGCTACGAGCGGTCGCCGCTCTGGCTCGAATTCTTTGGCCACGTCGCCGACCGCCTGATCGAGGACTTCCACCCAAAGACATCGCTGGATGCAGGATGCGCCATAGGGTTGCTCGTCGAAGCCCTGCGGGCCCGAGGTGTCGAAGCCGAGGGAGTCGACTTCAGCGAGTTCGCCATCGAACACGCGCCTGAAGACCTCCGACCCTTCCTCAGGGTCGGGTCGATCACCGAACCGCTCGCCCGGCGCTACGACGTCATCACCTGCTTCGAGGTCGTCGAGCACATGTCGCCTCAGGACGCCGATCGCGCCATCGCCAACCTGTGCACGTTCACGGACGACGTGATCCTCACCTCCACACCGATCCACTATCGCGATCCCACGCACACCAACATCCACCCGCAGGAGTACTGGACCGAGCGCTTCGCTCGCCAGGGCTTCATCCGCGATGTCGAGTACGACGGCTCATACATCGCCCCGTGGGCGGCGCGCTACCGGAGATCGAACGAACCGATCCATCGCGTGGTCGCGGGCTACGATCGAGCCTACTCGAGGATGCAGCACGAGCTCCAGGAGCGCAACGCCGTCGTGGTCGACCAGATGCGTGAGCTCACGGTTCTGCACGAACAGCTGCGCACCGCTGAGAGCGCGATGGCCTGGAGCCGGCGCCGGTCAGTGCGCCTCGCCATGAGGGTGGACGACGCAGTGGTCAAGGCGGCGCCAACCGGAACCTCGAGACGGCGGTTGCTGCAAAGGGCGCTCAGGACCGTGGATCGGCTGCGAGGGCGTTCGCCGGCAGCGTGACCGGCTCACGCCTCGGTTCGGCTCCGCCACAACCGTAGGATCGGGCGGTGACCGATCCCACGTCCCTGCCCGCACTGGCTCCGATCGCGACGGTCGTCGTGCTGCTCGAGCTGGCCGCCGGCACCACGGTGGCCGCATATGCGGTGGACCTGGTCGGCAAGGTCGGGCGAGGATTCGTGGGCACCACGTCGCTCATCTGTGCCGGTGTCATGGCACTCGATGTGCTCCTCGAGGCGCTGCTGCCATCCGGCACGTCGTTGCTCGGAGCGCCACTGCCGTCCGGTGCGCAGGCATCGCTGTTCCACTGGTCGATCGCGTTCACGGTCGCGCTCCTCGGGTACGCCTTCTTCTGCTCGGTGATGACCGACGTGGCGCGCCGCGTGGTGGGCGCGATTGCGATCGGTTTCGGCGCCATGGCGATCGCGAAGGCCGCAGCCGCATTCGGTCCTTCGCTCGGGGGCGTGGGCACCGCGGTGGTCGCCTTCGTACCCGCGGCGCTCGTCTCCGGGAGCGCGCTCGCCGGCATGCTGCTCGGCCACTGGTACCTGGTTGCTCCCAACCTCTCGTTCCGTCCGTTGCGCCGGGCCATCGACGTGGTCTTTATCGCCGTGGCAGTCCAGGCAGTGGTGATCGTGCTGGTGATCGTCACGGCGGGTGCGACCGTGCGGCACGAGTTGCTCTGGTCTGGCGACGCCGTGCCCTTCTGGCTGCTCGTGGTCGGGTCGGGAATCGTTTTCACGACCGGCGTTGCGCTGCTCACCAGGCACTTCGCCCGGATCCGCGCCAACCAACCGGCGACAGCGATGCTCTACGTCCTGATCATCAGCGTCGTCATGGGTGTCGTCCCCGCGCACCTGCTCTTCTTCGTCACCGGCGCGCCGATCTGATCGCGATGCCTGGCCGGGCTCGACAGCGCCGCGGCTACCCGGCGGTCTGGGGGATGGCGCTGCTCCGCACGTCCTGCTCCTGCGCCACTTGCCACCGGCCGTGCATCTCGACGATGCCGATGTGGCCACCCATGTTGTTGATGTGAAAGGTCGCTGCGGGATCGGCGAAGTCGTAGCGATGGCTGCCGGTCACGTCCTGCAGGACCACCTGGATGATGTACCCGCCCGCGAGCAATGGCAGCGAGTCGATCGCGTAGCGGATGGAGATGGATTCGCCAGGCGCATGACTGGTCACCGTGACATGGTCCAGAAACGTGTTCGTGCCGGCCAGCAGCATGCCGTCTGCGCGGCGAATCGCAAGACCGCAGACGAAGTCGCCGACCTCGCTGTGGGCAAGCACATGCATGTCGAGCGTCATCGCGCTGCCGGTGTCGAAGCGACTCGTGCTCCGCCCGCCGGCATCGAGCAAGCTCAGCGAGACAAGCTCGATCGCGCGCGAACCCCACTGCGTGGGATCGGCGCGCCGCAGCTCCTGCGGCATGTCGCGCTCGGCGGCAAGCGCGTGGTCGGCGATCATGCGGTGATACGTGGACGTGACCTCGGCGGCGGGGCCGTCAGCGATGATCTCCCCGCGGTTGAGCAGGAGCACTCTGTCGCAGTACTCCTCGAGAGCGCCCAGGTCGTGGCTCACCAGGACGATGGTCTTGCCTTCACGCTTGTAGCGGCTGAAGGTATCGAAGCACTTCTCCTGGAAGCTTGCGTCGCCGACCGCGAGGACCTCGTCCATCACCAGGAGATCGGTCTCCGCGAGGATGGCGACGCTGAACGCGAGACGCACCTGCATGCCGGACGAGAAGTTCTTGAGCTTCTGCTCGGCAAAGTCCTCGAGCTCGGCGAATGCGAAGACCTCGTCAATCTTGCCCCGCAGCTGCGCACGGGTGAGGCCCAGCATCGCGCCACCAAGGAAGACGTTCTCTCGGGCAGTGAGCTCCGGGTTGAACCCCACGCCGAGCTCCAGGAACGCGGAGAACTCGCCATTGACCCGCGCATATCCCGAGTCAGCTTCGTAGATGCGGCAGAGGATCTTCAGCAGCGTGCTCTTGCCACAGCCATTCGGTCCGGCCACTCCGAGGAACTGCCCCGCCGGCACGTCGAACGAGATGTCGCGGAGGGCGATGAGGTCCCGGTATCGGGATGCGCTGCGCCAGTGCGTGACTCGATATTTGAGCGTGGTGCTCCTGTCGAGAGGCAGGCGAAATCGCTTACGGAGGTTGGAGACTTCGACGACTGGCTTCACAACGACTCCGCGAATCGCGGGGTGAGCCTGTGGAAGACGGCGAAACCAAGCAGGAAGATACCGATGGTCAGCAGGATCGGGACGACCTCGAGCGGGCCGATGAACGACGCCATGGAGCGCACCTTCGCCGGATCGATGAGCACGTGGCGGAGGTCGGTGATGATTTGCGCGATTGGATTCACGCCGGCGAGATAGGCCAGCTTCTTGGAGTGGTCCCAGACGGTCTGGAAGGGAATGACGACAGCCGACCCGTAGAAGAGCACCAGCGACACGATCTCCCAGATGTGTCCGAGGTCTCTGAAAAAGACGAACAGGGACGACAGGAGGAGCGAGAGACCCAGGATCAACACAACCAGCTCGAGGTAATAGAGGATCGCGAGCAGGCTGAGCCAGGTGAGATCGAGCTGACCGAGCGCGAAGGTGACGATCAGCACGAGCGCGGTGTTGATCGTGAAGGTGAGCAACGCGCTGGTCATCGACGAGGCGACGAGGATCCATCGAGGGAAGTACGCCTTGCGAATCAGGTCGCCGCTTCCCGCAATCGCGTTCATCGCGTTCGTCGTGGCTTCGGTGAAGAATGTCCACGCCACGATCGCGACAAGCAGCTGAATTGGAAACTCCCACTGGCCCAGCCCGGCCTTGAGCAGAATGCTGAAGACGAGCAGCATGATGCCGAAGAGCATCAGCGGCTTGACCAGTGACCAGACGTACCCCAGCGCGGAGCCGGTGTACTTGAGCTTGAACGCCGTGATCGACAGCTCCCGGATGAGGTTCAGATTCCGCTGGAAGACGCTTCGAGAGCGCGGAACGCCTTCAAGGATGTGGCTGTCGTGCACGGCAACGGTCATGGCGGCGATACTCGACGCAGGAAGCCGCGTGGATTGAATGTCAGGTGGTACTTCTGCCTTCCCTCGTCGACGACGAACTGGTCATTGGCGGTGAGAAACGCTGATACCGCCTCCATCGGACCTGGGCCGAAATCCGGGAGCACAGGGTGGTTGTTGACGTTGGTGTCCTCGACAATCACGTATGACCCGACCGTGACCATCGGCGCATACACCGACAATTCGCGCTCGACATGCGGCGCGCTGTGATCTGAATCCAAGATCACGAGGACGTTTCCTGTCGTCGGGAGACGTGCGCGCACCGTGGCGACCACCTCTGGATCAGTCGATGAACCGAGGACATACGTGATACGGGGGTGAACCGGGCGCCCGGGCTTGGACTCAATGTCGATGGTCATGATCTCGCCAGTTCCGACAAGATCGCAGATCGATGCCAGGAAGCCGGCGCTTCCCCCATGTGCCGTCCCACATTCGATGATCAGCGCCGGGCGCAGCTCGTGCAGGATCTCCTGGTAGATCCAGAGGTCAAGCGGACATTTCCAGGCGTCCACACCCATCCACCGCGTCTCGAGCCAGGTTCCGGGATCGTTGTAGTACAGCCGGTGAAACTGGTCGACGATTGCCCTGCGAACGGCGAGGTCCGGCTGTCCGTCCTCTGCCTGAGCCGAGAGGCTTTCGAAGCTATGGGTGATCAATTCTGCGATCCCGGATCGCCGCCTGCGCAGGTACCAGGCTGCCAGCGCGTCGGCGGGGGGCTGAGCGAACGTGGTGGCGAGCGCCCTGGCTCTGGACAGCGCGCGACGCGGGATTCGTGCCGCCACTGATTGACTCATGATGAATGAACTTGCATGTTTGTCACCCCAGGGATCGTAGAGCCCGAGCCCCGCTACCCGCGCCCCTGGCGTCTACGGTCACGGTGGGAATCTCCAGTACCAATCGCACGCGGCGGGCGTGTCGCTTGAGCTCGAGCATACTCAGCAGCGGCGATTTGCGGGCACCCCGCATACCATCGTGGTTCGATGCATCCTGAGATGGACCTGACGATCGCACCGGGACCCGCAGTGTGACCACCCCTCGCGAGGCTGACAAGCTCCGCGACGAGTTGCGCGCGGCACGACACCACATCGCGGAGCTGGAGGCTGAGCTCCAGGTATTGCGGGCCGAGCTGACCGAGGCAATGGACAGGGCGTCCGCCCGAATCGCCGTGGCCGTCGCCGACAAGCTGCGGCGGGTCGTGCCGCCGGACTCGCGACGCCAGCGGACGCTGCACAGCGTGGCGTCGAGGACGCTGACACTCGTCGACCACGGCCCAACAGCCGTGGCCAGATCGATACGCCGTGACCGCGAGCTTCGCCGCGCGATCGGTGTTGCCGACACTGATGCGTCGCGACGCCGCCAGTATCGCCGCTGGCTCCAGCTGCACACCCCGGGGGCAGCGGAGGTCGGGAACATGCGCCGTGTGTCGGAGGCGGACGCCGGCGCCCCCGTCATCAGCCTCGTGATGCCCGTCTACAACCCGGCTCGCGACTGGCTCGAGGCAGCGATCGCTTCGGTGCTCGAGCAGGCCTATCCGAAGCTTGAACTCTGCATCGCTGATGACGCATCGACGCACTCCCATGTGCGGGAGGTGCTTGACGCAGCGCTTGCCGATCGTCGTGTGCGGGTGGCGTATCGAGACCAGCAGGGTGGCATTGCCGCCGCCTCGAATTCCGCGCTGAGTCTCGCGACCGGCGACTTCATCGGGTTCATCGACAACGATGATGTGCTGCGACCGCATGCGCTGTACGCAATGGCGGCGTACCTGCGCGAACATCCCGACGCGGACGTCGTGTACTCCGACGAGGACAAGTTACTCCCTGACGGTAGCCTTGGCGTCCCGACGTTCAAGCCTGACTTCTCGCCGGACCGCCTGCTCGCCGAGAACTACATCAACCACTTCACGGTGGTGCGGCGTACCCTCGCCATGTCGGTGGGCGGATTCCGCGAAGGATTCGACGGCAGCCAGGACCACGATCTGATGCTGCGTGTCACCGAGGCGGCGACACACGTCGGACACGTTCCGGACGTGCTCTATGCGTGGCGGATGGTCCCGGGTTCCACGGCGATCTCCGCCGGATCCAAGCCGCTCGCGCGAGACGCCGGGCGCAGGGCGGTCGCGGACGCGCTGCAGCGGCGGGGTGTCGAAGCACGCGTCGATCTCGGTCCAAGCCCGGGCCTGTACATCCCGCGGTACCGTCTCGCCGGCGCCCCATCGGTGGACGTGATCGTCGTCGCGACGACTAAGGGCACTGACCTGACCGACTGCAGTGCGACCATCGAGCGAGTGTCCACGTATGACCGCCGCCGCGTCACAACAGTCGTCGCCGGCCATAACACGCCGGCGGCAATCAACACAGCAGTTCGAGCATTGAATGGCGATCACATCGTGGTGGTCGACGCGTCCACTCGCGCGATCACCGCCGAATGGCTCGAGGCCATGCTCGAATTGAGCCAGCGCGCGGGCATCGGCGCGGTTGGGATACGGCTGAGATATCCGGATGGCACAGTCGCGCACGAAGGCATGGTGTGCGGACGCCTCGACCTAGCGAGCAATGTCGATCAGCACCTGCGCGTCATCAAGGAGATGAGTGCGGTTTCCGGCGCATGCCTGATGACCCGGCGCGATGTGTTCAACGATGCAGGTGGATTCGACGAGCGGTTCTCGCGATCTCTCTGGGATGTCGACTACTGCATGCGCATTCGCGCGCTCGGCCAACGTGTGGTATGCACGCCACTCGCGGAGATGACCTGGGGCGAGGCAGCTCGTTCGAGTGTCGGTGCGATGGCCGGTGACGCACGGACTTTCGTGCAGCGATGGGGCCGCGTCGATGAGATCGATGATCCCTACCTCAATGTCAATGTGCTCTGGCCTGAGCCGCTGAGCCTCCGCATCGACTAGCTGAGAAAGTCGTCACGCATCTGTCATTTCCGTGGATCCACGGTACACTCTGGCGCGGAGGGGAAAGCAACGGGACGGAGGTGTGGTTTGAAGGCTGGACGTCGACTGGGTAGCTGGGTCTTTGGTGTCGCCATGGTTGCAGCGCTTCCTGCCTTCGGATCGACGAACGTTGCAGCCGCAAGCACCGTCGCGCCTGCGCCACGATCTGCGGCTTCGACTCACTCCTCGCACACGTCGCCGTTCTTCCCCCTGACGCCGAGCGACCGCGCGATCGCCAGGTCGCGGACGTTAAAGCGCGGCGGAAGCATGCCCGTGAGCAGGCTCGCGCTCGGGTCGGCTGCTGCTGGCGTGCGTGGAACCAGTGGTTCTGCTGCTCTGCCGCAAAGCTCCAGAACCGTTCCCCTGGTCGGATCGACAACACCCAACACGCTGGCGTCCTTTCCGGGAACCGCACAGGAGACCGCGATCGGCACCTTCGGCAACGATCAGGAAGTCACGCCACCCAATGAGGATGTGGCCGCGAGTCCCTCGAACGTCGTCGAGGTCGTCAACTCCACCATCTATGTGTTCAGTCGATACGGAAACGGGACCCCGGTTGGTGCGGCCGATCTCAACGTCTTCATGAACGTCCTCTCCGGCTTCCACAGCAGCGACCCGCGGGTGATCTATGACGCCACTGCGGGAAGGTTCTGGGTGACGGTCACCGAGGTTCCCAACAGCTACTCGTCACCGAATAACTGCCCACAGGCGGCGCCTGTGCTCATCGCGGTGTCCGCATCCTCGAATCCGCTGCCATTCGGCGGGTGGATCGTGTACGGACTTCCGATGGCGCAATTTGGCGGTACCACTGGACAGCCGTTGACAGAATTTGGTGACCAGCCGGGCTTGGGCATTTCATCAAGCACGATCACCGTCACATTCGACGACTACACGTGCAACAACCAGTTCAACGGCAGCGAGATCGACGTTCTGCAAAAGACCGACTTCGAGAAGAACCAGGGCTTCAGCTCTCTCTACTACTTCTACGATGGGCCGTTCGCGCCACAGCCGGTGCAGGCGCTCGGCGCGATGTCGCTGACATATATCGTGAGCAACCAGTCCGACTGCGCCCTCACTGGCAACGGATGCTTGAACGGCACTCCGGACGCGCTCGTGCAGGGATTCACCGGAACGCCAGAGGGCGCTGGTGGTGTCACGAATGGCCCCTACGTGTATGTTCCGATGACGGCGACGGCAGTGAGTGGCACCGGGTACCTGCCTCCGGCCGATCAACCGAGTCCGGCACCGCAGTTGCAGACCAACGACGATCGCTTCCTGAATGCTGTGTGGGCGAACGGCCAGATCTGGACTGCAGACGGCACCAGCTGTCTGCCCACCGGCGACAGCGCGCAGCGAGACTGTCTGAACTACGTTGAGATCGCCGCCAGCGGAACCACGAACACCATCGGCGGAACGCTCACCAATCAACTTAACAACGTTGCCATCAACGGGTCGGACCTCTTCTATCCTGCGGTCAGCCTCGACAGCGCGGGTGACGTGATCACGGTGTTCGATGAGTCGTCCACCACGATGAACCCCAGCATCATTGATGCGTCGATCGCCTCGGGTACGGCGACGCTCAGCAGCTACCACACCCTGCACACGAGCCCGACGTACTACAAGGGAACTGACCTCTTCGCGGGTGCGTGCGACACCAACGGATGCCGGTGGGGTGATTACTCAGGAGCGGCCCAGGACCCCGTGAACCCAAAGGACGTCTGGGTCGTCTCCGGGTCGGTGGACAACACGACCGCTGTGGGGGTGTGCACAACGATCCATGCCTGCTGGAACACGCAGATCAACGAGGTGACCGTGTCCGGTCCGGTGATCACGGCGCTGACCCAGTCGCTGGGGCCGATCGCCGGTGGGCAGACCGTGACCGTGAGCGGGACCGACTTCGATCCGACCACCACGGCAACATTCGGCGGATCCCTGATCACGATCACGCTCACATCGCCGCAGACGTTCACCTTCGTGACCCCGCCGAGCGCTCCCGGCGGAGGGACGGACCTCGTCCAGGCGACCGACGCGCTGGGAACGACCAACACGCTCACGTACACGTACGAGGGCCTCGCCAACTACACCCCGATGACGCCCTTCCGCATCCTGGACACGCGCAAAACCGGCGGGGCCATCGGCCAGGGCCTGATCAGGGCCGTGCAGGTCACCGGGCTCGGCACCATACCGGTCCCGACCAGCGCTAGCGCTGCGGTGCTCAACGTCACCGAAGTGCTCGGGTCGGCGTCGAGCCTGCTCACGGTCTACCCATACGGAAGCGTGCGGCCAACTGCGTCGAACCTCAACTTCGGGGCGCAGACGGTGATCGCCAACCTCGTCACGGTCACCCTCGGCGCTCACGGCGGCGAGGGCTGGATCAACATCTACAACGCCGTCGGCAGCGTCAACGTGGTTGTCGACGTGGAGGGGTATTTCACGACGGCCCCTGCCACGACCTACCAGGGGCTCTTTCATCCGATCGCGCCCGTTCGAGTCTGTGACACGCGCACGCCCGCGAAGTGCGACGGCAATAGCCTGGTTGGCGCCGGCCATTCAATAGTGGTCACGGTGGCAAGCGCCGGCGGGATCCCCAGTGACTCGACCGCCGAGGCGGCGGTGGTCAACCTCACCGGAGTGGTCGGCAGCGCGGGGACCTATCTCAGCCTCTTCCCGACCAACGCCAACGGCACGTGCACGTCCACCGGAACGTCAACCCTTAATCTCGCTGCCGGCGCGGTCGTGGCGAATCGAGTGATGGTCGAACTCGGTCCGACCAGCCCAGATGGGCAGAACGACGCGCTGTGCGTGTTCAATGCGGCCGGAACGATCAATGTGCTCATCGATGCCAACGGCTGGTACGGGAGCTCCACCATCACAGCGAGCCCGGCCGGCTATCAGTACCAGCCGCTCCCGCCAACGCGCATCTGCGACACGCGGTTTGCGTCGACCTCCTGCGACCTCGGAGCCATCGGTGGCGGCGTGAGCCGGCTAATCAGAGTGGCCGGGAATGCCGG
>PLDZ01000015.1:4477-5370 GCA_003136295.1 Candidatus Dormiibacterota bacterium | reverse complement strand
GCGAAGTAGGCGTTCAGCTGCGCACGGTGGAGCTTGATGTGGGCAGCACCCTCGAGGTTCCCTGTCACGAGGCCCAGAAGATAGCCACCCTCGATGAGCCTGGGGAGCAGATCCTTGACGCCCGCTAGCACACGGTACCCTTGAGATTCCGCCACCGTCTGATGCAGGTAGAACTCGCGACGTTCCAGCAGCCGCTTGAACTCATCGTCTTTCGGCGGCCGTTTGAGCACGGATTCGAAGGTCTTCCGACCGACGTCGGGATCGGTCATGCCAGTGTCAGTGAACTCACCGATGTCGGCAGGGATGCCGTACAGCTCATCGAATGCCATGCGCCACGAGGCAGCTCCAGCGCCGCCGGTGATGATCAGCGTGCCGTCGATGTCAAAGAGAATGGCAACGCGGTCAGTTGCCATGCCGTACCCTCATATGGTCGATCATCCGGCGGACTTTTCGACGTGTCCGCCGAACTGGTTTCGCATTGCAGAGAGCAATTGATTGCCGAAGTGATCGAGATCGCGCGAGGCGAACCGAGAGAACAACGCTGACAACAGCACTGGTGCCGGCACCCCTTCCTCGATCGCGGCGATCGCCGTCCAGCGCCCCTCCCCGGAGTCGGAGACGCGACCCGAGAAGTCGTTGAGGGTGGGTGCCTGCAGCAACGATGCAGCCGTGAGGTCAAGCAGCCAGGATGCAATCACGCTGCCGCGGCGCCACACCTCGGTGACGGCAGTGAGGTCAACGTCGTACTGGTAGTACTCAGGATGTTCGAGTGGCGCTGTCTCGGTATCATCTTCGCGACTCACGGCGCCGGCGTTGGCGTTCTTGAGGATGTTCAGCCCTTCCGCAAACGCGGCCATCATGCCGTACTCAATGCCGTTGTGGACCATCTTGAC
>PLDZ01000015.1:0-4448 GCA_003136295.1 Candidatus Dormiibacterota bacterium | reverse complement strand
GTGCCGACGTCGAGGTAGTGGATTCCCTCCTGGCGGAGCGTTGCAGCGCGAGCGATGTCGTCGCGATAGTACGAGTTGCCGCCGTCGATGATCACGTCGCCGGGCCCCATCTGCTGCGCGAGGTCGTTGACGGTCTTCTCGGCGATCTCTCCGGCCGGGACCATGACCCAGACGGCTCGAGGCTGCTCGAGTTTCGCGGCGAGATCCGCGAGGGAGCGGACGCCGGTCGCTCCCTTGGCGGCGACCCTCTTCACCGCACGGGGATCGACGTCAAAGACAACGCATTCATGATCGTCACCCAAGAGCCTTTGAACGAGGTTCGAGCCCATGCGGCCGAGACCGACCATTCCGATTTGCATTTGCTCGTTCCCTTTCTTTCTTGGATGAATTGACTGATAGGCGGCAGCGGAACTCGGGTGTCTAGTAGAAGAGCTGTGGATCGATACGATTGATGAGCTCCTTGCCGTCGAGATAGCGGCGAAGATTCTTGATAAAGAGCGCGACGATGCGTTCGTTTTCATGTTGGGACAATGCGGTCGTGTGGGGACTGACCACGACATTGGGCATGTCCCAGAGCGGACTGTCCTTGGGAAGGGGTTCGCTCGCGAACACATCCAGCACCGCCCCCGCCAGGCGATGATCGCGCAGCGCGTTGACCAACGCGACCTCGTCGATCACGCCTCCACGACCGACGTTGACAAGCAGTGTCGCCGGTTTCATTCGTGCGAACGCCCGGGCGTCAAGCATCCCGGCCGTCTCCTCCGTCAATGGCAAGGTGACGACGATCGCGTCTGCTCGCGGAAGCAACTCCTCCAGGCTGGTCGCGGGATGCGCCTCATCGATATCCGGTGAGTCACTCGACCCGTGACGGTTCAAGCCCAGGGTGTGCATCCCGAGTGCTTTGGCCAGGCGGGCGACTTCGATACCGACAGATCCAAGACCGAGCACCAGGAGTGTGTGGCCGCGCAATTCCGCCACCGGATAGTGATCCCAGTGGTGGGCAAGCTGATCTGCATGCATTCGCGGTAGTCCCTTGCTCATCGCGAGCAATCCGAAAAGGCAAAACTCAGCGAGGGGTCCAGCGTGGACGCCGCTCGCGCTCGTGATGGTGATGCGGTTAAGCTCCGCCTTCGGTAAGGCAGCCGCCTTCAGTTGCTCCCCTGCGCCGGCCGCGGTGCCTTGAACCCATCGCAGCGTTGGTAAACCGTGCACGACCGTAGCAAGCTCCTCTGGTGAGTCGCCCGGGATGCCGAGGAGCACCTCAGCACCGGCGAGCGAGGCCTGCCACCGGATCTCTTGTTCGGCGCTGCGTTGGAACCCGTCGATGCCTCGGTGATCACCCGGATACCGGGTGGGCGGTAGGAGCTCGGGCCTATACACGACCTTGATCCGATCACCGATCTCGCGGATCACTGCCACAAGGTCGGGTTCGATCGGGGTTGCAATCGCAACCGCTATCGGCCGGGTCATGGCAGCATGCGCCGACACGACCGCGGTGCAGCCTGGCGGTCTGCCGGCTTCTTCAAGCGGGTCACGGCGTGGCGAGGGGAGGGGAGATTGCTTCGAAGGGTCAACGATTCTCTAGCGTTGACTCCCACGATTTTCTTACCTCGCGGCGCCTCGAAAGGCATCGGCAGGGCGCCCCGAGTACGGTTGTCGCGACGTCAGGCACAACGCCTCCGCCAGGTCGCCGAAACGACGGAGAGCGTCTCTACGTGACCGCGCACTCGAGCAGGAGTGCGTGCACGAAGGCCTGCGGGAGATTGCCTCTAAGTTGGCGCTGGCGTACGTCGTACTCCTCCGAGAACAAGCCAGCAGGGCCGCACGCAGCACGAGTTCGCTCGAACCAGCGCATCGCCTCGAGGCGATGTCCGGCGACGTGGTGTCGCAAGGACATCATGAAGCCACAGAGAAGGAACGCCCCTTCGGCATCGCCGAGAGGCCGTACATCGTGGCGAAAGCGATAGAGATAACCGTCGTCGACCAATTGCGCTTCGATGGCCGCAAGGGTGGCGATGCTTCTGGGATCCTCGGGCCCGACTGCACCGCGGACTGTGGCCATGAGCAAGGCTGCGTCGACACGGCTGTCGTCGTCAGCGCGTTGCCAGGCGCCATCGCCTGCGACAGCCGTTCGGCCCGTCTCCGCCACTATGGTGTCGGCCAAGGTAGTCCACGACGCTGCAGTCGCTCCCGACCCCGAGGCAACCTTGGCAGCGGCACGCAGTCCTGCGGCGCAGGTGAGTCTGCTGTGAGTCCAGTGATGCGGCTCAAGTTCCCAGATGCCCGCATCCGGCTCTCTCCAGCGACGTTCCACCACCGAAGCGGCAGTTTCCAGCGCTCGCCACCCATCGACGTCCAATCGGTCGCATTCGGCAGCCGTTGCCAGAAGGAGTAGCGCCTCGCCGAAAGCGTCGAGTTGAAATTGGTTGTTGACCCAGTTGCCCACGAGGTCGGTGCCTCCTGGATACCCAGGCAGCTTGAGTCGTGTCTGGTCAGGTACACGGCCGCCGGTGACCGTATACGCTGGTTTCAGATTCGGTCCGTCTGTGAGGAGCCGCTGACTGACAAACGCGACGGCGCGGTCAGCGAGTTCCTCGATGCCGGCGCGGAATGCGGCGTGACCCGCGTAGCACTGGTCACGTATCCACGCATACCGATAGTCGTAGCTGTTGCTCCCTCGGGCGCGCTCCGGTAGTGACGTGGTGGCGGCCGCAACCATGCCGCCGTCGCCACTGGTGAGTCCGAGCAGCACAGCGCATGCATGGCGCGCGTCACGTGGCGCTGCAGATGAGGACAGGGAGGGGGTCCGGCGTGCCCACTCCGATTCAGTGGCCCTCCAGGCGAGATCGGCCGTGGGGATCCCCTCCACGCTGCCCTTCGGTTCCACCACCATCACGAGATCGTGGTGGCCGCCTGCCGGCACTGTGAGCTCCATTTCCAGCGAACCAGTCGTGTCGCGACACACCCGAGCAGTCCCGGCCCCCACCCAGCGCAGCTGCACGTGGTCGTGCTCGACGATCCAGGTGGCGCCCGCGCGGTGGATCGCACGTACGGCTCCGGTACCAAAGTCGGCGAGCGTGCGTAGTCGGCAGCGGACGCGGGCCGTCCCCTGGCATGCGACGATCCGCCGCAGTACCACCGCTCGGTCGGCGCGGCTCGGCATCGCGAGGGCCTCGCGGCACTCTATGACGGCGGTGTTGGTCACCCAGCGGCTCCGCCAGATCAGTGAACCGGGTTCGTAATAGCCTCCCCAAACGTGCGGTTCCATCGGCGTGATGGCGTACGAGCCGCCGCCACCGATCAGTGCGCTGAACAGCGCTTTGTCGTGCCAACGCGGAAAGCACATCCACACGAAGTCGCCGTGAGGCCCGACGACGATGCCGCGCTCGCCGTCCGCCAGGACCGCGTAGTCGCGGAGGACAACGGGAGCAGCTGCCGGATCAACGTCATCTTGCTCGGGCCTACGTGGCCGCGAACCAGGGTGAGCTCGGTGGGTTGCTGGCATCGATCAGGCGACCCGAAAGGCTTCAGCGTCCTTCCCCTTGAGAGTGAGTCCCAGACCCGGTCGGTCATCGGCGGGTCGCAAGGCCCCCTCATGAGGCTTGAGCACGCCGTCGAAGAGAAGGTGGTCGGCACGCACGTGGTCGTGGAAGTACTCGATATGTCGCAGGTTGGGTGGCACCGTTGCCGCGTGTACGTGGATCGAGGGGCCGCAGTGCGCGGAATACGGAGTCTTGTAAGCCGCACAGGTTGCAGCTATGCGGAGCCACTCTGTGAGGCCGGCGCAACGGCCAATGTCAGCTTGCAGTACGTCGACCGACTGGCTCGCGAGCATGGTGCGGAAGTACTCGAGGTGGTATCCGTATTCTCCGGCGGTGACTTCGAGAGGAAGGGCTTCACGCAGCGCAGCCAAGCCGTCGAGATCATCGGACGTTACGGGCTCTTCGAACCACGTGACGCCGAATTCCTCTGCGTAACGATGCCCCAGCCGAAGCGCCTGTTTCCGGCCGTAGGCGCCGTTGGCATCAACGAACAGCTCCGCATCGTCGCCGATCGCCTTCCGCGCCGCCCGAACGCGGCTGAGGTCTGCCTCCCACGAGGAGCCCCGATCCTTGCCGATCTTCATCTTGACGCGCGGGATGCCCTGTTCCACCCACCCGGCCAATTGGGCGCACAGATCACGCTCGGTGTACGTCGTAAAGCCGCCGCTGCCGTAGATGGGAACGGCGTCGCGGATAGGGCCGAGGAGGCGGTGGAGCGGCAGGTCGAGCGCGCGGGCTTTCGTATCCCACAAAGCAATGTCGACGGCGGCGATCGCCATCGACGCGATCCCCGGCCGCCCAAGGTTGCGGATGCGCCGGACCATCGCCTCCCAGCAGGCGGCAGTGTCACCACCGTCCAACCCGATCACGCCGTCTGCCAGCGCGTCGCGAGCCACAGTGGCGGTC
>PLDZ01000087.1 GCA_003136295.1 Candidatus Dormiibacterota bacterium | reverse complement strand
GCCGGTGTGCGAATCGCGGTGAGGGTTCCGACCGTGGACGGCGTGCTGATGCTGTGACCGGGATTCGCCCGGCCGGCGAACCACTGGTAGCCCGCGAACCCGAGGATCGCCACCAGGATCGTCGCGAGCACGACCCCCAGGAGCCGCTTGCCGGAGAGCCGGCGGGTCCGCGGGGCGTCGGGCACCATCCATTCGGATCGGTCCCGCTTCGCGTTGGGGAGCTCTCTGGTTTCCCATGCGGGCCCGTCCGCCGCCACGGCGCGTCCGCGGTTCGGCAGGAACGGCTCGTCCCGACTGCGGATGTTCCATCCGCTCCCGCCCGGGCTCACCGGACCGGCAACATCGACGGGTTCGGGACGCATGCCTAGTGTCGGCGTCGAGAGCCGCTGCTGAGCGGCAACGCTCGAGGCTGGAACCGCTTCGAACGTCGGCAGTCTCGACGCCGGCGGCCGCTCGATCGCCGGCGTCCCGGGCTCGGGCGCTGGCGGCGGCATGAGTGGAGACTGCTTGAGTGTTCGAGGGTCGGGAGCGACCTGGGGAAGAGGCGCGCGCGGGGCGGCCTCGAAGGCAAGATTGGGACCGCCGGTGTCGCGCACCGGTTCGCCTGCTGCTGGGGCGCGTTCGAAGTGCGTCTGCTCCTGGGCCTTCCTGAACGAGAGGGGAACTCCGCCGCCCTCTGGGTTGTGCTCGGTCATCGTCTTCCATCCCGCATGGCGCGCGGCGTAGCAATCGAGATGCGCGCAGCCTATGACGGCGGTCGCGCCCAGCACGGGTGATGTCAGGGCACTGCTGCCGGAGTGTCACGGATGTGTCACGCCGTGTCCACGACGTGTGGCGGCGGCATTCGGGTCAGCGGTAGTCGTGAGAACCGGGAAGGCCGCTCTCGGGAGAAGACGGTCCGGGATGGGCGATCGGGTCGCCGTCCGGCGTCAGCGCGGTCACGGTTTCGACAAGCACGTTGACCCGTCCGTGCTCCACCTGGAGCCGTCCGTCGACCATGAGCAGGGGATGACGGCTCACCTCGAGCGTGCGCTGCACGACCGGGGGACGGAACACCAGATCGAGATGGGCATCTTCGTCGGCAAGCGTGAAGAATCTGAAACCGCGTGCCGTCGACGGCTGCTGTCGAGTGATGACCAGACCCGCGACCCGGATCCTCGTGCCGTCCACGAGGTCGCGCACCTTCGCGAGTGGCACGCAGCCGAGCGCAATGAGCCGTTCACGCATGAACGACACCAGGTGAGGGCCGGTGCTCACCTCGGTGAGCGCGTACTCCGTGTTCACCCGGGTGCGCTCGTCCATCGCGGGCAGTGGCGGTGGCGGCGCCGGAAGCGATACCAGCGGCGGCACCGGGTCGGTGCTCGGATCGTGTGGCGTGTGCGGCGCGTCGCCGAGCCGGTTGCCCGCGATCGCGCCGCTGCCCCGCGGCGGGCCGGTCACCACCGCCGCGGCGACCACGGATTGATCGGCCGGCGCGATGGTCGCTCTCCGGCGTCGGCGCGGCGGCAGCGACTCCTCGTTCTCCTTCAGCGTCCAGAGCAGCTGACGGCGCGATCTGCCGGCGGCCACCGCGTCGAAGGCGCCGACGCGGATGAGGTTCTCCATCGCAACCCGGGGCAGGAGCGTGTGCCGCCAGAAATCAGCGACCGAGGTGTTGGCCCCGGCGACCACCGCGTCATCACACGCAGCGCGTGCCGACGGTCCGAGCCCGCGCACGTATGCGAACCCGAGCCGTATCCCGAAGCCGGCCGGCACGAGAGCTTCGACAGTGCATCGCGCCCGGCTCTTGGTGACATCGACCGGCAGGATCTTGACCCCGTGCCGCTTGGCGTCGTCGACGAGGACCGACGGATGGTAGAAGCCCATCGGCTGCGCGTTGAGCAACGCGCACGTGTAGTGCGCCGGGTATGTCATGCGCAGCCACGCAGTCTCATATGCGGTGCGCGCGAACGCCGCGGCGTGCGACTTGCAGAAGCCGAACTCCGCAAAGCCGGCGACGCTCTTGAAGATCTGCTGCGCCACCGACTCATCGAGATCGTGCTCGATGCAGCGATGGATGAAGCCGTCGCGGAGCTCCTCCATCTCCACCCGTGAACGGTGCCGGTTCATCGCCCGGCGAAATCGATCCGCTTCACCGGCGGTGTATCCGGCGATCTCCATGACGATGCGCAGGATCTGCTCCTGGTAGAGGACGACGCCGCAGGTTTCCGCCAGGATCGGCTCTAACTTGGGATGCAGATAGGTGACGGGCTCGAGCCCCTGGCGGCGGCGAAGGTAGGGATGGACCGCATCACCCTGGATCGGACCAGGACGGATGATCGCCACCTGCACGATCAGGTCGTTGAAACAGCGAGGCTGCGACTGCCAGAGCGATTGCTGCTGGGCGCGCGACTCGATCTGGAAGAGCCCGATGGTGTCGACCTTGCAGATCACGTCGTAGACGCGCTGGTCGTCGAGCGACAGCGCATCGAGATCTGGTCGCTCCCCGGTGGTCTGCTCGATCACGTCGAGGCACTCAGCGATCGCCGAGAGCGTGCGCAGCCCGAGCAGATCCATCTTGATAAGCCCCATGTCCTCGACGTCGTCCTTGTCGAACTGCACGACGACGCGTCCCGGCATCGTCGCCCGCTCCACCGGCACGACGTCCACGAGTGGCTCGCCGGTGACCAGCATGCCGCCGACATGAATGCTCAGATGACGAGGAGTTCCCTCGATGCGGCGGAGGACGTCGATGAACTGCTGCCACGCGCGGTTCGGCACGATGTCACCGGCCGACATCAGCGTGGACTCGATATCCGCCAGGTACCAGCTGTCTGTGTGCGTGCTGAGTTTGTCGATCACGGTCTCCGGGAAGCCCATCGCCGCGCCGACCTGGCGGATCGCCATGCGTGGCCGGAAGGTGACAACGTTGGCCACCATCCCGGTTCGGTCCGGGCCGTACTTCTCGTACACGTACTGGAGCACCTGCTCGCGATGGTCGGTCGAGAAATCGATGTCGATGTCGGGCGTGCCCTGGTGATCCTCGTGCAGGAATCGCTCGAAGAGCAGGTCGTGCGCAACGGGATCGACACGCGTGATGCCGAGCAGGTAGGCGACGATGGAGTCTGCCGCGCTGCCGCGTCCCTGCCCCGGGATGCTGTGCTCGCGTGCGAAACGCATGATGTCCCAGGTGATCAGGAAGAATTCGGCGAGCCGTGTCTTCTCGATGACGTCGAGCTCGCGTTGCAGGCGGGCAGCAACCGCGCGAGTCATGGGGTGGTACTTGCGCTGCACCGCCTCCTGACAGAGCCGGTAGAGCACAGAGAACGGCGTCTCGCCTTTGGGGACGGG
>PLDZ01000198.1 GCA_003136295.1 Candidatus Dormiibacterota bacterium | reverse complement strand
GCCTGATCGAGATCGGCGATGATGTCGTCGATGTGCTCGATGCCGACGCTGATGCGCACCAGCCCGTCGCCGATGCCGAGTGCGGCGCGTTGCTGCGGGCTCAGTGCCCGATGCGACGTGCTCGCCGGGTAGCTCACCGTGGTCGCCACATCGCCGAGGCTCGGCGCCAGGCGGATGCCGTCGAGACCCTTGATGAAGGCGTCGGCCGCTGTGCCACCGCCGCGCAGGTCGATGCTGAGCATTGCCCCGCGGCCGTGCGGCAGCAGACGGTCAGCCAGCACTCTGTCCTCAGGTCCGCGGATTCCGGGGTAATGGACTGCCTGGAGCTCGGCGCGGTTCGCGAAGAAGGCGGCGAGCGTCGCCGCGTTCTCGCTGCAACGCTCCAGGCGCAGCCCCGCGGTGCGCAGGCCTCGAAGCGCGAGCCACGCATCGAACGGCGAGAGATTGCACCCGAGCAGCCGTGCGTTGGCGTCGAGCCAGTCGCTCGCCTCGTGCCCGGTGTCGACGAGGAGGATCCCCCCGCTCACGTCGCTGTGACCGGCGAGGTGCTTGGTGAGGCTGTGGAATACGAGGTCGGCCCCATGCGCGAAGGGCTGAAAGAGGAACGGCGGCGTGAACGTCGAGTCGACGATGCATGCCGCGCCGATGGTGTGCGCCGCCAGCGCGATGGCCGGCACGTCGATGAGACCGATGAGCGGGTTGGTGACGACCTCGGTCACGACTGCGCCGACATCCGGACCGAGCGCGGCGGCGACCATCGCGCCGTGGTCCCCGCTCCCATCAGCCGGGAGGTCGACCGTCGAGATCCGCACCCCGAGATTGCCGAGCGGCCCGGCGAGCAGGGAATCCGTGCCGCCGTAGCAGGGGCGAACGACCACGATCCGCGGGCGAGACGGCGTCACCACCAGCGTCGTGGCGAGCAGCAGCGCCGCCTGGCCGCTCGAGGTCACCCGGGCCACTGGAGCTGTGTGTCCCGGAACCGTCTCGAGCTCGATCATCGCCTCCTCGAGGCGCTGCGGGTTGCCGCCGCCGTAGCGGCGGTATGCATTGCGGCCTTCCATGGCCTCATCCACCGAGGGCAGATCGGCATACGCACGGACCGACGCGAGGCTCAGCGGAGCGACCAGGTCGACGCCGTCCGAGTCACCGCGGCCGAGCCCTGCTCTCGCGGTCGACGTGGAGGGATCGACGCGTCGGGTCATGTCAGGCCGGCTGGGGCACGGTTCGGAAGAAGGGCGCCGCGCCCGCGTAGAGCGCGGATTCGCCAAGCTCATGCTCGATGCGCAGGAGGCGGTTGTACTTGGCAACCCGCTCCGACCGCGACGGTGCGCCCGTCTTGATCTGGCCGGCATTGACAGCAACTGCGAGGTCGGCGATCGACGTGTCCTCGGTCTCGCCACTGCGATGACTGATCACGCTCGAGTAATTGTGCGCGGTGGCGAGCGCGATGGTTGCGAGCGTCTCGGTGACGGTGCCGATCTGATTGAGCTTGATGAGGATCGAGTTGGCGATGCCGCGATCGATGCCCAGCTGGAGACGGTCGGCGTTGGTCACGAAGATGTCGTCCCCCACGAGCTGCACGCGCCCGCCGAGGCGATCGGTCAGCAATTTCCAGCCGTCCCAGTCGTCCTCGGCCATGCCATCCTCGAGAGACACGATTGGGTACTTCTCCACCCAGGTCGCCCAGCGATCGACCAGGCCCGCGGAGTCGAGGGTGATCCCCTCGCCGCGCAGCTCGTAGTGACCGTCCCTGTAGAGCTCCGAGGTGGCCGGGTCGAGGCCGATGCCGATATCGCGCCCCGGGGCGTAGCCAGCGGCATCGATCGCGTCCATGAGCAGCTCCATGGCCGCCTCATTGTGGTCGAGATCCGGGGCGTAACCGCCCTCGTCGCCCTGACCGGTGCCGAGCCCGCGATCGTGGAGGATCCTGCGCAGCGCGTGGAAGCATTCGGCACCGGCCCGAAGGGCCTCACGGAATGTCGGCAGTCCGATCGGTAGGAGCATGAATTCCTGGAAGTCAACGCGCGTCTGGGCGTGCGCACCACCGTTGAGCACGTTGAACTGCGGCACCGGGAGCAGATGGGCGCCGTCACCGCCGAGATGTCGATACAGGGGGACGCCATAGGCGGCAGCCGCAGCGTTGCTCGATGCCAGGCTCACCGCGAGGATCGCATTGGCACCGAGCTTGCCCTTGTTCGCCGTGCCGTCGAGTTCGCACAGCTTCGCGTCGAGCGCGGCCTGGTCCGTGACGTCAAACCCGATCAGCTCTGGACCGATCACGGCCTCCACGTTGGCGAGTGCCGTGAGGACACCCTTGCCGCCGAACCGTGCGGAGTCACCATCGCGCAGTTCCACCGCCTCGTGGACCCCGGTGCTCGCGCCACTCGGGACGCGGGCACGGCCCACGGAGCCGTCGTTGAGCGTGACCACGCATTCCAGCGTGGGATTCCCGCGGGAGTCGAGGATCTCCAGCGCGGTGATCGCTTCGATTCTGGTCATGACGTCCTCAGAGCTACGGCCAGCTCGTCCCAGAGACGGCCGAGGACGCGAATGCCCTTGAAGTACATGTCGAGGGCGAACTTCTCATTCGGCGCGTGGATCTGGTCATCGGGCAGGCCGAGACCGACGAGGACCGCCTGCAAGCCCATGACTCGGGCAAAGGATTCCACGGGCGGTATCGACCCTCCCTCGCGGGTCAGGGCCGGCTTCGCGCCGAAAACGCTCTCCATGGCCCGCGAGGCAGCCTGCACACCGGGATGATCGATCGAGGTGACCACCGGCCTGCCCCCCGCCTTGGCGTCCGCGGTCACGGTGACGCCTGCTGGCGCGGCCGCCAGGACGGCGCTCCGCACCAGCTCCGCGATGCGCTGAGGATCCTGATTCGGGACCAGCCTGCAGGTGATCTTGGCTCCGGCGGTGGCCGGGATGATCGTCTTCTGGCCGGGACCGGTGTAGCCACCCCAGATGCCGTTGAATTCGAGGGTCGGACGCGCCCAGAGACGCTCCCGGTCCGACCACCCCGCCTCGCCGATGGTGGCGGGCACGTCGCCCGCCTCGGCGCGGAACTCGTCGACGTCGTAGGGGACCTGAGCGAACAGCGCACGCTCCTCGACCGAGGGTTCGCGCACGTCGTCGTAGAAGCCGGGAACCGTGACGCGACGGGTCACGGGATCGTGCAGCGACGCCAGGATCTCGGCAAGCGCCGCGACCGGGTTGGCGACCGCTCCGCCGAAGCGACCCGAGTGCAGGTCGAGGGAGGGTCCCCGTACGTGCACCTCAACACCGGCGAGGCCGCGCAACCCCGTGCACAGTGAAGGCGTATTGGCCGCGACGATAGATGTATCGGACACCACCAGGATGTCCGCGCGAAGGCGCCGCTGCTCGGACTCGACGATCTCCTCGAAGTTGACGGACCCCGACTCCTCCTCACCTTCGACGATGAGCTTGAGGTTGAGTGGCAGCTCGCCGGAAACGGCGAGCACCGACTCCACGGCCTTGAGGTGCATCCACACCTGGCCCTTGTCGTCTACCGCACCTCGTGCATAGAGATTGCCGTTGCGGATCTCGGGCTCGAAGGGAGGGCTGTGCCACTCGTCGAGCGGATCGACCGGCTGCACGTCGTGATGCCCGTAGATGAGGGCCGTGGGCAGATTCGGATCGACCATGCGCTCGGCGTAGACGGCCGGGTGGCCTTTCGTCTCGATGATCTCGGCATGGCTGAAACCAACCGCCCGGGAGGCCTCGGCGAGATACTCGGCGTTGCGCCGGACGTCTGCGGCGTGGCCGGGATCGGCGGAGATGCTGGGGATTCGGAGGAACTCGATGAGCTCGTCCACGTGGCGCTGCTGATGGGCGGCGCAGTAGGTGTCGAGGTCATTCTCAGGCATCCCCGAAGCCTAGTGGGGCGGCCACTCGGGCTGCATCCGTTGTAGCCTTCCCNNGAGTCCTGCCCGCAGGGACCATCGGGATTCCGCTGAATCCCACACCCGCCCCCGAGCCCCCGCCGCTCGAGGTCGAGGACGACGTGCCGACGCTCCACCTCGTGGGTCGCAGCGAGCAGCGCCTTGCTCAGGCTCTCTTCGAGACCGAGGCGGTCGACGAGCCGTACAGCCCCGACACCGTTCGAGCGTTGCGTCTGCTCGCCATGGACAACCTCGTCGACATCATCCAGCTTCGCGAAGCCGTCCAGGAGCGCGATGCTCAGATCGCCGAGCTCACCGGTGAGGTCGACCTGTGGCGGACCCGCGCCGTCGAAGGGCACGTCCAGAGGGCCGTGGAACAGCGCGAGGCCGTCCGCCGTGAGCGCGAGTTGGTCACCGTGCTGCACAGCGAGTTGATCCGCAACGAGACCCTGACCGGAGAGCTGGCGTGGCGCCGCAAGCCCTGGTTCCGGCGCATCGGTCAGCACTGATCAGGGCGCGCTCGTCGTCGGCACGAGGCGCACCTGCTCCTCGCTGACTTCCCAAAGCCGGCGAGCCAGCGTCGGATCCTGCGCCTGACGGCTCGAAACGGCGAGCGCCTGGTCCTCGTAATAGCCGCCGCTCTGCTTCGACACGTCGGGTGAATCGGCGAGCCATACCAGGGTTTGCGCGGCTTTCCGGGGGCTGCGCGCGAAGGGGGCGATGATGGTCATCGCAGCGCTCATGAGTGCGCCGTTGTTGCGGTTGAATCCGGTCGCGACGAGCCCCGGATGGAAGCAGTACGCAGTCACACCGGTTCCCTCGAGGCGACGCGCGAGTTCGCGAGTGAACATGATGTTGGCAAGCTTCGTCTCACCATAACGGGTGAACCCTCGACCCTTCCAGGAACGCTCCGCGCTCAGGTCGTCGAACGGGATGAGCTTGCCCTTGTGCGCGTCTGACGATGTCGTGATGATGCGAGCGGGAGCCGATGCCTTGAGCCGGTCGAGGAGCAGGTTGGTGAGCAGGAAGGGCGCGAGGTGGTTGAGCGCCCACGTGCGCTCGATGCCGTCGACGGTGAGCTCCCGTTTCGTGAACGTGGCGCCCGCGTTGTTGACCAGGACATCGATGCGCGGGAAGCGCGCCAGCGCCTCGTCCGCCAGGGCGCGCACCGACGCCTGCGAGGTGAGCTCGGCGTCGAGCACATCCACGTGCGCTCCTCCCTCCTCTTCGATGCTCCTGGCAACCTCCGCCCCACGCGCGTCATCCCGGGCAACGATCGCGACATGCGCGCCGCGCCGGGCAAGGGCCTGGGCCGCCGACAGGCCGATCCCCCTTGTGGCACCGGTGATCAGGACGCGCTTGTCACGCACACCTGTCCATTCAGCCATCGCCNNGTGGTGACCACCTTGGTGCGTGTGTAGAAGTGGATCCCGTCCGGTCCGTACATGTGTGTATCGCCGAAGAGCGACGCCTTCCATCCGCCAAAGCTGTAGTACGCAACCGGCACAGGGATGGGCACGTTGACGCCGACCATACCGACCTGCACCTCGAACTGGAACCTGCGCGCCGCGCCCCCGTCGCGCGTGAAAATGGCCACGCCGTTTCCGTATGGATTGTCATTCACCAATCGGATCGCCTCGTCGTACGTGTCCACGCGGACGACCGACAGCACCGGCCCGAAGATCTCATCGTCATAGACCTTGGCACCAGGCTGCACCCGATCCACCAGCGACGGTCCGAGAAAGAATCCGTCGCCCTCGGGCGTGTTGCCACGGCCGTCGACCACCAGCCGCGCCCCACCCAGTGATTGGTCCTCGAGATACGTCGCCACCTTATCGCGGTGCTCGCGGGTGACGAGCGGGCCCATCTCCGACGTCGGATCGTCGCCGGCGCCAACCTTGACCGCCGGAATGCGCGCGGCGATCGCATCGACGAGACGCTCGCCGATGTCACCGACAGCGACCACGGTGGAGATCGCCATGCAACGCTCGCCTGCGGAGCCGTAGCCGGCCGATACCGCAGCGTCGGCTGCGGCGTCGAGGTCGGCGTCCGGCAGGACGACCATGTGGTTCTTCGCTCCACCGAGCGCCTGGACGCGCTTGCCGTTACGCGTTCCGGTCTCGTAGATGTGTCGCGCGACCGGGGTCGACCCGACGAACGAGAGCGCGGCGACGTCCGGATGTTCGAGCAAACGGTCAACTGCCTCGCGTGCCCCCTGCACCACCGAGAACACTCCGTCGGGTAGCCCCGCCTGACGCCAGAGATCAGCGAAGAACAGCGAAGGCGACGGGTCCTTCTCGCTCGGCTTGAGGATGAATGTGTTCCCGCACGCGATCGCATTGGCGAACATCCACATCGGCACCATCGCTGGGAAGTTGAACGGCGTAATGCCCGCGACCACGCCGAGCGGCTGCCGGATCGAGAACACGTCGACCCCGCGCGACGGCTGCTCCGAGAATCCACCCTTGAGCAGATGGGGCACGCCGCAGGCGAACTCGACGTTCTCGATGCCGCGGGCCACCTCGCCCTTGGCGTCGGAGAGCACCTTGCCGTGCTCCGACGTGATGATCTCGGCGATATCGTCGCGATGCTTGTCGAGCAGGTCGCGAAAGCTGAAGAGGACAGTCGTCCGTTGCGAGAGCGACGCCGCGCGCCACTCGCGGAAGGCNNCCGGAGGTCCCCGCGACTACCTGGCCACCGATCCAGTGGCTGATCCGCTTCAAGCGCCCATTGTCGCCTTCGCCAGCGTCCGCGTGGTGAGCACCTCGGCGAGGTGGCGCTTGTATTCGGCGGTCGCCCGGACGTCGCCCGTCGGGTCGATATCCGATCCGATCTGCGCCGCCGCATCCGCTGCCGAGGCTCCGCCGGCGAGCGCCCGCTCGACGGCAGCGCCCCTGCGTGGTGTCCTCGCCAGGTTCACGTACCCAACCCGCCACGACGAACCCGTTTCCTGCACCGCGACCCCCGCGATCGCCCAGTCGTACAGGCGGCGGCGGAACTTGGTGTATGCAAAGCGTCCGGTCGATACGGGGAAGCGAACCGCGGTCACCACCTCATCGTGCTCGAGCGCGGTGGTGAANNTTGGCCATCTCCACGAGGAGCGGCAGAGTCTCGCGAAGAGTCGCATCGCGCTGGATGTCGACATGACGAACGAGCGCGCCGATCTCGACGCTGCCATTGTCGCGACGGATGTCCTTGAGCCCGGGAATCCCCTGGATGTCGATGAGTGCGGTCGGCTGGCTGAGCCGGAGTCGCATGAGCGGTATGAGACTCTGGCCACCCGCGATCACCTTTGCATCGTCACCGTATTTGGTCAGCAGTGATTGCGCCTCATCCACCGAGCCCGGTCGCGCGTACTCGAATGCCGCGGTGATCATGCGCGTGCCTCCTTGATCATCGACCAGAGGCGATCCGGACGGGCCGGCATCTCCACGTGTTTGATACCGAACGGCTCCAGCGCGTCGGTGATCGCGTTGATCACTGCGATGCTGGACGCGATCGTGCCCGCTTCGCCGATTCCCTTGACGCCCAGCTCGTTGGTCGGACTTGGTGTCACGGTGCGATCCAGCTCGAAGTGGGGCATCTCCGCCATCGTCGGAACCAGGTAGTCGAGCATGGTGCCGGTGAGCATGATCCCGGTCTCATCGTCGTACTGCACCTCCTCGAACAGCGCCTGGGAGATGCCCTGCGCGATGCCACCGTGCAACTGCCCGTCCACGACCATGGGGTTGATGACGTTGCCGCAATCGTCGACGGCGACGTAGCGATCGATGCTGACTACTCCGGTCTCGGGGTCGACCTCAACGGCGCAGATGTGGCAGCCGAACGGCCAGACGAAGTTCGGCGGATCGAAGTA
>PLDZ01000056.1 GCA_003136295.1 Candidatus Dormiibacterota bacterium | reverse complement strand
ATGGCGAAGCCGAAGAATCCGAGTTGCTTCATCTGCTCGACGATCCCTTCCGGGTAGGTGTCGTCGTGGTCCAGCTCGTGAGCCACGGGAATGATCTCCCGCTCCACGAAGTCGCGGACCATGCCGACGATCTCGCGCTGCTCGGTGGTCATGTCGATGGACACGAGCCGAGTGTAGTCGCCGGGGTCGGGCGTCAGGCCCGAGCGATCCCGAGAATGTGCACCTGTGCGCCGTGCAACCGGGGCGCGGCGAGGACGCGCTCGACCCCGAATGACATCTCCAGCAGCGGTCGGTTGAAGGCGATGTACGACGGGTCGCCGTTGTAGGTCAGGTCGGTGCGTCCGAAGCCCGCCGCGTTGAGCAGCCGGTGCAGGCGGGCGCTGGTGTTGGCGCGGTAGCGCACCGGATAGGCGTCNNGCGTTGTAGTTCCAGGCATTCGGCGTCAGGAACACGAAGGTACCGCCGGCGACGAGCACTCGGTGCACCTCGGAAAAGACAAGACCCGGATGATCGAGGTGCTCGAGAACCCACGCTGCAGCGACGACGTCGAATGTGCCCGTGGCGACCGGCAGTTCCTCACCGGAACCCACGGCGCGGGGCGAGAGCACGCGGTTCTCAGCCAGCGCCTCCGGATCCGGATCCACGCCGAACACCGTCGCTCCCGGCGCGCACGAGAGGTCGTCGCCATGCAGCCCGTTGCGCCCGCACCCGAGGTCGAGGATTCGTGCTCCGGGCGACGAGACCCTCCCGATCATCGCGCGATACAGGCTCACGCTGTCGACCCAGGACGGGTTGCGACGTTGATACTCCTCGCGGGCGCGAACCTGCCGCTCGAAGCCTGCTGCCATGCGGGCGGCAGTGTAATCGGCGGTCGTGCCGCCGGTAGCGCTGCTACAGTTGCCGCGATGAGCGAACGGCCGTTCGAGCGATGATCGCCCGCACTGCCGGGAATGGTTCCACGGCCGCGCCCGCAGCGTCATCCGCCCGCCCGACGGGCAGCTTCGACATCCGCACCCAGGACTGCATCGATTTCCTGAGAGGGCTCCCGAGCGCGTCTGTGGACCTGATCGTCACGGACCCTGCGTACTCAGGCATGAACCGTCACCTCCGCCTCGGCCACGGACGCATCGTCGGACACTACGGCAAGCCCGACAACGCGCGCTGGTTTCACGAATTCTCGGACGACCCGGAGTCGTACGCGGTTTTCCTCGGAGAGTGCCATCGCGTGCTCCGTCAGGACCGCCACGTGTACATCATGTTCGACAGCTTCTCGATGCTCTCGTTGGGAGCGCTGGTGCGGGAGTTCTTCGATGTCAAGGGCGTGGTGGTGTGGGACAAGGTGCACCTCGGCATGGGCCATTACTTCCGGCGCCGTCACGAGCAGATCGTGTTCGCCAGCAAGGGCCGTCGAAAATTGTCGCGTCGAGACCTGCCCGACGTCTGGGCGGTACCGCGCATCCATCGCGCGGCATACCCGACGCAGAAACCCGTGCAGCTGTTCGAGTTCATGGTGCAAGCCAGTGCC
This sequence comes from Candidatus Dormiibacterota bacterium, assembly GCA_003136295.1. Classification (GTDB taxonomy): domain Bacteria; phylum Chloroflexota; class Dormibacteria; order Aeolococcales; family Aeolococcaceae; genus Palsa-851. The sequence goes on along the minus strand of PLDZ01000056.1, from coordinate 1,316 downwards.
GAGCCCGGCTTTCTGGTCTGCGATCCGTTCTGCGGGAGCGCATCCTCGGGGGTCGCCGCATTGCTCGGTGGTTGCGATTTCATCGGCGCGGACATCGATGCGCGTGCCGTGGATATCGCCGAGGAGCGCCTTGCGACCTTCGTCGCGACGGGGCAGGACCCGCTCGAACCGGCTCGTTAGCCGAGGGCGGGCTCAGGCCTGACGGCGCGCGCGGTGGTCGAAGCGGGTGTGGTGCTCCGCCAGGAGATCGGCGCCGTAATCACCGCCATTCGGTGTGCGCAGGATGGTGTGGATGTGATGCCGCGACGGCTCCGGATGGTCGAACGCCACACCGGGAAGGTGCTCGAACTCGATCAGCACGACGGGGCTGTGCAGCCGGTAGTAGAAAGGGTCGGTTGGACCAGTGCCGCCCATCCAGGCGAACCACGTCTCGTCGAGATGCCGAACAACCTCGGCCATCTTCACCGTTGCGTGGCCGTCGTCGGTCCACCCGACATAGGCCATGATCGCGTCCGCGAGCCTGCCCCGCTGCGCATCTGAGAAGCCGTCGGCTCGGATACCGCAGTAGGGGACCACGGCGTTGTCGCGGAACGCGCCGGTCTGCGTCAGGTGGTCGACCGGATGGCGCAGGTGAGCTGGGATCGCATCCCGCATGATCGACGCGTATTGGATCGCCGTCTGTTGCTGATCGGCATTGAGCGACCGGATCAGGTCCTGGCCGACACGTTCCTCGACATCGAACACGCGAATCCCAGCGAATCGACCGGCTCCTCCGTCGCACGGCTCGGAACCCATGAACATCGGCGTCATCGCCAGTTGGTTGCCGACGGCGACGCAATTGATTGCCAGGTGGTGCCCGTCGAGTTGGAATCCCCATGGCAGATCCACCGAGGGCACGCCAAAGAAGGAGACGAAGTACGGCCACTCACCGAAGTCATCAGGACGCCCAGTCACTTCGGCAAGCATTTCATTGAGACGCATGATGTCGCGAGCCTGGTTAAAGCCACGCGGCGAAAGCGTGACCCGGAGCAGGTCAAGGAATGCGCTCCGCTGGACAGGCGACAGCGCCTCGAGCATGACCCCATGGCGATACACGTTGATATGCGGGTTGAACCATGCCCGCCATTCGTTCGAAGCGAACGGAAAGATCAACCGCATACGTGTCGATGTGTCGAGCAAATCCAGAAATGCCGTGGCGGCCTCGCGGATGGCTTCGGTCGCCATCCCCGTACGCATCCGGCCGCGAGCTGGGACGACACCAGCGGTTGTGACACCGCGAAATGGCTCAGCAAGCAGGGCATCGTTCTCTGCGAGAA
>PLDZ01000160.1 GCA_003136295.1 Candidatus Dormiibacterota bacterium | reverse complement strand
ACCGGGCCGAGCGGCGTCGGCAAGGACACCGTGCTTCGTGAGCTGTTCAAGCTCGACCCCGGGCTTGCGTACTGCGTCTCCTACACCACGCGCCCGCCGCGACCCGGGGAGGTCGAGGGTGTGTCCTATTTCTTCGTGGACGAGCCGGCATTCCGCGCGATGATCGATCGTGATGAGTTCTTCGAGTGGTCGACCGTCTACGGGGACCTCAAGGGCCGCACCTACGACGCGGTGAACCGGGCCATCGCGTCGGGCAAGGACACCGTGATCAAGATCGACGTCCAGGGTGCGGAGAAGGTTCGCCGCCGCATCGGGGATGACGCGATCTACGTGTACCTGTTGCCGCCGAGCGTCGAGGCCCTCGAACACCGCCTCGTCGATCGTGCCACCGAGGACCCGGCAAGCCTCCGAACCCGTCAGGACATAGCGGTCGCCGAGCTTGCACTCAAGGACACGTACGATCATCAGGTCGTGAACGATGATGCGCAGCGCGCCGCGCGAGAGATCGAGGCAATCATCCAGGCCGCGCGGTCGAAACCGCGGGGAGACTCGGTATGACGCTCACGCTCGACGGCCGCCGGGTCCTGATCGGCGTCGGCGGCAGCGTCGCCGCATTCAAAGCGTGTCAGGTGGTCACCGACCTGCGCCGCGAGGGCGCGGAGGTGAAGGTCGCGATGACCGACGCCGCGACGCGTTTCGTGACCCCGACCCTGCTCCGCGCGCTGAGCGGACACCGGGTCGTTTCGAGCATCTGGGACGGCGACCCGGCCGAGATCGGACACGGGATGAGTCATCTCGACCTGGCGTCCTGGTGTGAGGTGCAGGTCGTGGTCGCCGCGTCCGCTGATCTGATCGCGCGATTGGCGCTCGGCCTCGCCGGCGACCCGGTGACGGCGACGGCGCTGGCGTGCCGCGCCCCGCTGCTTGTCGCACCCGCGATGGAGTCGGCGATGTGGGAGCACCCGGCGACACAGGGCAATGCGGCCACCCTGATGGCACGCGGCGCGCGGATCATCGGCCCNNCCTGACCCCACCATCAACGGTCTGCACGTCGTGGTCACGGCAGGCGGCACGCGAGAGCCCATTGACCCGGTGCGATTCATCGGCAATCGATCGAGCGGCAAGATGGGCAACGAACTGGCGGCCGCGGCGATCCGNNGCGGCGATCCGGCAGGGTGCGACGGTCACGCTGGTGACGGCCGGGGCGGCCCCGGCTGCACTCCCTGGGCTGGAGGTGGTGCCAGTGGAAACCGCTGATGAGATGCACGCAGCCGTTCGCGCTGCGCTGGCGGGGGCGCGCGTGCTCATCATGGCCGCCGCCGTGGCCGACTGGCGGCCGCGCCAGGTGGCCCCGCAGAAGCTCAAAAAGGGAGCGGACACGCTGACCCTCGAGCTGGTGCCCACCGTCGACATCCTCCGGGCACTGCGCGCCGACGACGCGGCGGCCGGCGTCTTCATCGTCGGGTTCGCGGCTGAGACCGAGCACGTGATCGACAACGCCCGTACGAAGCTCGACGCCAAACACCTCGATCTCGTCGTCGCCAACGATGTGTCGCAGGAAGGCATCGGCATGGGCGCCGACGAAAATGAGGTGACGATCATCGGCCGCGACGGCACCCTCGAGAACATCGCACGAGCGCCGAAAGCGATTGTCGCCGACGCGATTGTCCGGATCATTGCGAGCCGCCTGCAGTGACGTTCGCGTCCGTCGTTCCCGAAACGCGTTCGCAGCTGCCGCGCGACGCCTACACGTACTCCATTCCCGACGATCTCGCTGAGCTGGTGCTCCCCGGTGTGCGCGTGGAGATCCCGTTCGGCAAGCGATCGATCCTCGGCTACGTTGTCGAGCGATCGGAGCAGACGGAGTTCGCAGAAGTCCGCGCCATCGACCGGGTCATCGATGAACCGCGTCTCATCCTCGATCACCACCTCGCGCTCGCCCGCCAGATTGCGGATCGCTATTGCGCGCCGCTCGGTGAGGTGTTGCGAGCAATGCTGCCCAAGGGCGTTCGCACCCGTCCGTCCCGCCGGGCGGGGCCTCGTTCGATGTCGCGCGCGGTGTCCGAGGCGGGTGCGGCGGGCCCACCCGAACCGCCGCCGACCCTCAACGATGCGCAGCGCGCCGCGGTGGCGCCACTTCTTGAAGGAATCGCCTCGCACACGCACCGGCGCGTCCTGCTCCACGGCGTGACCGGGAGTGGCAAGACCGAGGTGTATCTCGCGGGGATCGACGCCGCACTGGCTGCAGGACGGGGCGCGATCGTGCTCGTACCCGAGATCGCCCTGACGCCGCAGATGATTCGCCGCTTCGCGGTGCGATTCCCCGGCCGGATTGCCGTCGTCCATTCCGCACTCACCGACGCCGAACGTGCGGCCGAGTGGCGGCACATCCGCAGCGGCGAACATACCGTGGTCGTCGGTTCGCGGAGCGCTGTCTTCGCGCCGGTCGCCGACCTCGGGATCGTGGTCGTCGACGAGGAGGATGCCCCGGCGTACAAGCAGGATCGCGTACCGAGATATCACGCGGTCGACGTCGCCCTGATGCTCGGCGAGCTCTGCCATGCGCCGGTCGTGATGGGAAGCGCAACCCCGCGCGTCGAAAGCTTCTTCCGCGCGCACACGGGAGAACTCGAGCTGGCCACGCTCCCGCACCGCGTCAGCGGTCGTCCCCTGCCCCCGATCGAGGTCGTCGACCTGCGCGATGAGTTGAAGGCGGGCAACACCAATGCACTCTCGCTGACGCTCGATCGCGCCCTCCAGGAATGTCACGCCGATGGCGGACAGTCGATCCTGTTTCTCAACCGTCGCGGGACCTCGACCGTCGTGCTCTGCCGGACCTGCGGCGATGCGCTGACCTGCACCAACTGCAGCGTGTCACTTGTCCATCACGTCGACCGTGCCAGCTGCGATTGCCACTACTGTGGACTGTCGGTCCCATTGCCGCAGGTGTGTCCAGCGTGCGGATCGCGGACGATACGTGCGCTCGGCATGGGCACCGAGCGGCTCGAGCGTGAGGTGCGCGAACGGTTTCCGGCGCTTCGCCTGATCCGCATGGATCGCGACACCACTCGTTCGCGCGATGCGTACTTCGACATCTACGACCGGTTCCGACGCCACGAGGCTGATTGCCTCATCGGCACGCAGATGGTCGCGAAGGGATGGGACCTCGGCAACGTGCGTCTGGTCGGCATCGTTAACGCGGATACCTCGCTGCATTTTCCCGACTACCGGAGTGGCGAGCTGACCTTCTCGCTGCTCACGCAGGTGGCGGGTCGCGCGGGGCGTGGTGACGAACCGGCTCGAGTGGTGCTGCAGACGTACAGTCCCGGCCACTACGCGGTCCGCCATGCGACGACGCACGACTATCTTGGCTTCGCACGCGACGAGATTCGCGTGCGCAAGGCGCTGCGCTTTCCNNTACCGCTGGCAGATCACGGTGCGGGGCACAGACATCGAGAGGGCATTTCCTCACCTTCCCAGGGCTCGGGGCTGGAGCATCGACGTCGACCCCGGGGCGTGAACGGAGAAATCAGCGTGGCAGTCCTTCCCATCGTCCTGGTCTCGGACCACAACGACGTGCTCACCACCAAGGCGATCCGCGTGCCGCGAGTTGACGATGAGATACGCCGTCTGATGGACGACATGGTCGAGACGATGTTCGACGCCAACGGGGTCGGTCTCGCCGCTCCTCAGGTCGGCGTGTCGCTGCGCGTCATCGTGCTCCGCGTCGACAACCAGATCTACCAGCTCGCCAATCCCGAGATGGTGCGCACCGACGGCGATCAGACGGGTTTCGAGGGTTGCCTGTCCGTGCCCGGATGGGTTGGCGAGGTCACTCGCCGGATGCGGGTCGTCGCCAAGGGCCTCAACCGCCATGGCAAGGAGGTTCGCGTCAAGGG
>PLDZ01000172.1 GCA_003136295.1 Candidatus Dormiibacterota bacterium | reverse complement strand
GGGCCGTCACGTTTCGGCTTTCGTGCCATGAACTTTGCAGCCGCACCGTTCCTGCGGCTTGCCGACCGCTTGCTGGGCGCCGAGGTGCTCGCCGAAGTTTCCGACTTCGTCCAGCAGTTGCAGCTGCTCTACGGGGGCATCCAGGGCAGAGCGCGATCGGTGTACCGGCTGTTGCGCAGCCCCCAGACGGGATTCGTCGTGGTCACGACCCTCGAGCAGGGGCCCTTCAACGAGGCGGAGTTCTTCTGCACCAAGCTGCGCGAATTCAAGATGCCGCTGCGCGCCGTGGTGGTCAACCGCGTGCTTCCCGATGTATTCCGCGACACCGGTGGCGTCGCCGCGGCAACCACGCTGGTCGAGGATCCCAAGGTGGCCGCCTGGCTGACCGACCAGCTCCACACCCGCGTCTCGGCCGACACTGCCCGGTTCATCGGCAGGACATTTCTCAACCGCCACACCCTGGCGCAACGCGAGTCGCGTCAGCTGTCGAAATTGAGCCGGCTTGGAGAGGTACCCATCGTGCGCATACCGCTCTTCAGCGAGGAGGTCTCGGAGCTTGAGGGGCTGGTGCGGATCGCCAGGGCACTGTGACGAGCGCTGTGCGCAACGGCGTCGTCGTCGACGCTCAGCCCTGACCGGCGAGCAGTCGCATGCGCGCGCTGTGGCGCCCGAGCGAGTGAACGTCGCCGATCACGTCGAGCACAGGTGGATCCTCGAGGCGCACCACTGAGCAATCGCCCGCGGTGACTCGCGAGATGGCCTCGACCATCGCGGGGTCGGCGCTGCTGAGCAGGACCTGGTGGGTTGCAGACAGATCGTGCAGAAACTCGATGAACAGATCGCGACGCACCGGGTCCGATGTCAAGAGGGGTTCGTCGAGGAGGAACGGCGTGCGCTCGCCCCCGCCGCCGAGCACTTCACACAGCGCAAGCCGCAACAGCAGGGCGACCTGGTCGCGGGTGCCGTGCGACACCGCGTCGAGCGGCACCATGTCGGGCCGCTCGCGGCCGAGCAGGCCAAGGGCGAAGTGGTCGGTGTCGACGTTCACCTCGACGTAGCGCGCGCCGGTCAGCAGGCTGAGGCGGCTTCCCAGCGACTCGGCGAGGCGCGGGGCGAACTCCCGGTGGGTGACGCGCGACGCCGCCTCGATCAGGTCGGCTGCCCGGCGAAGGGCCTTGAGCTGGCGCAGGCCGCGATCGCGCGCCGTTTCGCAGACGTCGCGCTCATCCTCGAGATCCGCGATCGCGGGGAGTGTGTCGAGCACACCGCCGAGGCGGGCACGCAACTCGCGAGCCTGGTCGCCGGCCGAAGCAGACGCACGTCGTGCCCGTTCGGCTTCGAGGTCGAGCGCCTGGAGGGTGGCTGCGTCGGGTGGTGTCGCGGCGAGCGCTTCGCCGGGATCGCCGCCACGTTGCATCAGCTGATCGGCCAGCTCGGTCTCGAGGCTCTCGAGCATCCCCGAATCACCGCCGAGCCCGTGCACTGATCGCTGCAGGTCATCGAGCCGGCGGCGCGCCGCATCGTGACGGCGCCGAGCGTCACACCCGTGATGGAATGCAGCCAGCGCGGCTGTCGGATCACCTTCGGGGATCCTGATCCCGGCGGATTTGAGGATCGTTCGGAGGCGGATCTCGAGGTTGGCACCCGCGCGCGCGGAACGGTCGACATCCTCGCTCGACTGCGCGCACGCCGACTCCTCGGCGGCGAGCACGGCGTCCTCGGCGACGAGCTCGTCGCGCCGCCGCGCCTGGAGCACGAGGAAGTCGACCCGGTCGAGGATGCGCTGCGCGCTCGCGATCACGGCGTCCGGCGTCGCCCACGACCCGCGGCGAGCCTCGACCACACCCGCCTCGGCGGCGAGCGCCCGGGAGCGTTCGAGCAGGGACGCCAGCTCGACCTGGAGCGCCTCAGCGTCGCCTCGACGGCGGGAGGTGCGCAGCTCGGCGTCATCGAGAGCCTGGTGCAGGGTGAGGAGCGCCGGAAGCCGATCCTGCAGCCGGGCCAGCTCCGCCGGATCGATTCCCGCCTCGAGGGCAAACGCCGCTGCCGCGGCTCGGGCGTGCGACGCCGACCGTGACCGCACCCAGGCACGCCAGACGCAGGCGGCGGTGAGCAGCGCCGCCAGTACCGCGGTCAGTGTCGCCGCCAGCGCGAGGTGGGCATGTCCCAGCGCGGCTGCCGTCAGCGCTCCCAATGCCGCAACCAGGACCGCTGCGACCCCGAACAGACGCCCGCCACGCCCGGCCGCTTCCAGGTTGGGGAGCAGCTCGTCGATGACATTCGCCGGCAGGCTGCGCAGCCCGGTCGCCGCGATCTCTCGGCGGAGTCCCGCTTCGCGAGCGTCGTCACCGCCCGTGCGGTGTGCGGCGCCCGCAACCGCGATGAGCTCGCCGCGCAGGCGCTGCGATCGCTCCCCGATATCGGAGTCGAGCTCGCCCGGAGGGCCGATCGCTGCGATCCCGGCCGCGATCTCCGCCCGCCGTGACCGGACCGGGCGCAGGCGCTCGACCGCCGCCTGCCAGCGTGTCTCGGCACCTTTGGCGTTCGACGTCGCCTGCGCGAGCTCCCCACCGAGCGTGGTCACCTCGGTCTCGACGTCCAGGGGGAATCGTGCGTAGGACTCCGTCGCCTCGAGCTCAGCCATCTGGAGCTTGGCCTCTCGAACCATCTCCACCAGGCGCACGCGACGGGCGGCGACCTCCGCAAGCCGGCCCGCGATGCGCGCGCGCTCGGCCGTGACCCAGTGCTCCGTCTCGGTGACCAGGGTCGCGTCGAGGACCGCCAGACGCTCCTGGTCGACGGCGACGGCAGCCAGCCTCGTTCGAGCGTCGGCGATGATGCGGTCGAGCGTTCGAAGCCGTGCGGTCGCGACGCCAAGTGGACTCGCGGTGCGACGCTCGGATCCGACCCTATCCATCGCCTCGCGGATGCGCACCAGGGCTTGCGCCGCGGTCACGCCCCGGCGCGTGTCGGCGAGCCGCTCGATCGCCTCCTGGAGTTGTCCCGCGCGCTGGCGTGCGCTCTCAGGCGCGTCGATGCGGAGTCCGTCGTCGCCCAGCCACGCGGTTGCGCAGAAGACCGTCTCGTCGATCCCGAGATGGAAGCGGCCGGGCGTCACCGCGCGTCCGCTGCGCAGCTCGTCGGTCAGCTCCGACCCCCCGAGCTCGAGGACCTGGACGGACTGCTCACGCGTATCGAGACGCCGGGCCACCCGGATGCGCCGTCCGTCATCGAGCTTGTAGGTGAGGGCGAGGCCATAGCCCCCTCGTGTCCATGGCTCGTAGCGCGCCCAGTCGCTGCGATCGACCGCGCGACCCTGGCCGCCCGCATCGATCCCGTACAGCGCCCCGCGCACCGCACGCAGCAGCGTCGACTTGCCTGACTCGTTGCGGCCGGTGATCACCGTGACGCGCGGGTGCAGGTCGGTGGTGAGGTCGTGGAGTGATCCAAAGCCGGTGATCTCGAGACGCTCGAGGATCATCGCAACCCGACCTCCGAGCCGGACAGCGCCATCAGCCCGTAGCGGAGCGCGTCCTCGAGCACGAGGGACTCGTCGGGATCGGCGTCCGCTGCCGCCGCCGTCGCGGCTCTCACGAACGCGCCTCGCGTGCTCTCCTCCTGCAGCGCGGACTCGAGATCGATGAACGGCGACGTGAGATCGCGCACCTTCACCGCGGCCAGGTCGAGGCGCTCCCGTACCGCGAGCTCGACCGTGAAGGCATCCAGCGAGACCGATGCGTCGATCGCGCCGCTGAGGTCGACCCGGATCATGGTCCGCTCCGGGTCGCTGAACCCCGTCGAAGCGCAGTGCATCGTCACCTCGTCGATCACCGCCTCCACGGAGCCGCACTCCTCCGCGTCGCACTG
>PLDZ01000092.1:15715-16915 GCA_003136295.1 Candidatus Dormiibacterota bacterium | reverse complement strand
CTTTCGTTGAGCGCGGCATTCGGGGCGCTGGTGTGGATCTTCGATCAGGGCCACCTCTCGTCCATCCTCGGCTTCACCGCCGGTCCTCTCGATCCCACCATCCCAGTGCTGCTGTTCTGCGTCGTCTTCGGGCTGTCGATGGACTACGAGGTGTTCCTGCTCACGCGGATGCAGGAGGAATGGCATCGGTCGGGCGACAATCGCAAGGCAGTCGCGGACGGCCTCGAACGCAGCGGTCGCCTCGTCACCGGCGCCGCCGCGATCATGGCGTGCGTCTTTCTCGCATTCGCGCTCGCGAGCGTCGTCACCATCAAATCGATCGGCGTCGGCATGGCCGTCGCGGTGATCGTCGACGCCACACTCGTGCGCGCGCTCGTGGTCCCCGCGCTGATGCGACTGCTCGGCAGGGCAAACTGGTGGGGACCCAGCTGGCTGCGTCGCCCCGATCCCCATAGCCAGGAGATCGCTCCCGCTGCCTGACACAACTTTGACCGCCGCGCCCCCCCGCCCATCACTGCGCGGGTGGACTCATCTCGCCAGCGTGCCACCGGCGATCGCCGGTGCTGTCGTCCTCGTGGCGATCAGCGGCGGCAACGTCGCGCGCCAGATTTCCCTTGGCATCTATGGCGTTTCCATCGTGCTGCTCTTCGCTGTCAGCGCTTCGTATCATCGCGGGCCCTGGTCGCCGCGAACACGCCGCGTCTGGCGGCGCCTCGACCACGCGACCATNNGTTGTCGTCGCCACCACGGGGGTGCCACTGCCGCGGTGGGTGACCGTGGTGCTGTACATCGCCGTCGCCTGCACCGTCGTGTTCTTCCTACCGGCGCTTGCCGACCGTATCCATGCAAGCGGCGTGATCACCCTTCTCATCGGAGGTGCGCTGTATTCAGCGGGTGCCGTTGTCTATGCCGTGAGGTGGCCTCGCCTCTGGCCCAACGTCTTCGGCTACCACGAGGTGTTCCACGTCTTCGTCATCGCCGCCACCGCGGTCTACTTTGCGTTCATCACGGCAACGGTCGCGGTGCCGCGGTAGTGCCCAGAACAGATCGCGGCTACTCGAGCCGTCCCACCGCCTCGACGACGGCATGCACGCCATTGGTCTCCTCGGCCTCGCGCACCTGGGCGAGATACTCGTCCACGAGCTGGCGTCCGCGTTCCGGGTCGGTGACGCTCGCGACCACGTGATACGCCGGCTCATC
>PLDZ01000092.1:13799-15679 GCA_003136295.1 Candidatus Dormiibacterota bacterium | reverse complement strand
GCGCGCAGCTCGAGCAACTTGACGAGCGTATACATGGCGTCAAATGCGCCCAGGTGCCCCGGCCAGGCGAATCCGCCCTCGCCGTCCGAGGCGATGCTGGTCCCCGCCATCGCCGACGCGCGGAGCACCGATGCGGGGTCTCCCGGGGTCGCGCTCAATGTGCCTCCCTCCTTGCGCACGAGGTCGCCGATCCACATCGGCGTGGCGGCGGGGGCGAGCACGGTGCCGGGGTTGGAGCGCACCCACCAGGTGGCCAGCACCGCGAGGCACTCGTGCGGCGTGAGCACCACGCCCTTTTCGTCGATGATGGTGATGCGTTCGCCTGTCGGGCTGATCATGCATCCGACGTCGGCTCGCACTGTCTTGCTGATCAGCGCCGTCTCGTCCGGCACGGTGCGATGGTGTCCGCCCTCGCGCATGCCGGCGTTGAGCGGAATGGTCGTCACCCCGAGCTCATTGAGAATCGCGGGGAGCACCGCCGACGCGTCGCTGTAGTCGTAGTCGATGAGCACCCGGAACAACGCGTTGCGGATGATGTCGCCGTCCACGGACTTGAAGAGGTGGGCGGTGTAGCCGGCGATGGGTTCGCCGTACTCGATGTCGCCCATCTCATAGAACCCTGCGCGACGGAAGTCCTCGCGGAACAGCAGGTTCTCGAGCTTGCGCTCGGCGCGCTTGTCGATCTGCAGACCGTCGGTGTCGAAGAAGCGTATGTCGGCGCTGCGCTGGTCGAGCGGTGACACGAGCACGTGGATGCCGGCAGCACAGTCGGCGTCGAGGGTCGCCCACTGGGTCACCGGAACGGGCAGCTCGCGAACGTCCCGAGCTTTGGCCCCGGCGCTGACGATGCCGCTGACGATCGCCCGCTTGATCATGCGCGACGATCGCGCATGATCCTGACCGACCACGACACACGCGCCCTTCGCCAGGGTGGCGCCGAAGGCGGCTCCAAGCCGTGCGCAGAACTCCGGCGTGAGCTCCACGTTGATGAGACCGCCGAGGCCGTACGACGAGAACAGGCCACTCCGCCACTCGCCGGCCCAGATCACCGACTCGTTCACCGTCGAACCCGGCTCGACGGTCTTGCTCGGCCAGATCTTGACTCCGGCGCGGATCTGCGAGCCTCTGCCGAGCACGCACTCGTCGGCGATCACCGAGTTCTCCTCGAGCAAGGAGTCGTTCTTGATGGTCACATTGCGGCAGACAATCGCCTGGCGCAGCCGGCAGCGCTCGCCGATGTACGAGTGCGGCCACACAACGCTGTTGCTGACCTTCGTGTTGTCGTCGATGACGCTGTACCGGTCGATGACCCCGTGTTCGTTGACGTGGGCACCGGCCTTGAGCTTCACCTCGTCGCCGATGAACGCGGGTCCGTCGAGCTGGACACCGATGCCGATCTCCACGCCCTCACCCATCCAGACGTTGCCCTCGCGGCGCCCGGTGATGTGGCAGCGAACCTTGCCGTCGAGCGCGTCCCAGTTCGCCTGCATGTACGACTGAATCGACCCGATGTCACACCAGTAGTCGTCGACGACGATGCCGTGGAGCGGTTCGTGACGGCGGAGCATGGTCGGGAACACGTCCTGCGACCAGTCGGCGTTGGCCCCCTCTTTGATGTGCTCGAGCACCTTTGGCTCGATGACGTAGATCCCGGTGTTGGCGTGGTCGCTGAAGACCTCGCCCCACGACGGTTTCTCGAGGAAGCGCTTGATGTTTCCCTCGTCGTCGGTGACCACGACCCCGTACTCGAGCGGGTTCGGCACGGAGTGGAGCACGATGGTCGCGTGCGAGCCGCGCTCGGCATGCGCGCGCATCACGGCGGTGAGGTCGATGTCGGTGAGGGCGTCCCCGCTGATCACCAGGAAGGTGTCGTCGAGGAG
>PLDZ01000092.1:0-13788 GCA_003136295.1 Candidatus Dormiibacterota bacterium | reverse complement strand
GGGGTGCCGACGACAGGGACGAGCGGCTTGGGAAGGCGGCTGGTCAGCGGACGCAGTCGGGCCCCTTCACCTCCCGCCATGACCACTGCCTTCACACAGCCACCTCCTCGGCACCGGTCTGCCAATTCAGATCATATGGCGCGTTGCCAGGAATTACGCGCGTGGGGATGCTCCGTCGGCCGGGAGCACCACTCGCTGATGCACGCACATGAAGCGCAGCCGCTCGAGCAACCCGGCGATGACGATCGGCCAGGCAAAGTCGGCGGCGTCGAGTCGCGCCGCGACGCGCAGCCGTTCGCCCAGCGCCGGCTGCTCGACCAGGCCCCGAAGCGCGCTGGCGATCTCGGCGGGGTCGTCGGTCTCGACCACGATGGCGTTGCCGTAGGGGCGGGCGTACTCCTCGCCGGTCGCGCCCACCATGGCGACGCCGCCCGCGGCCATGGCCTCGAGTCCGACGAGACCGAAGGGCTCATGGCCGGAGTTGGCGAGCACCGCCGTGGCGCCAACGTTGATCTCGGTGATCACCTGGTCGGGGAGGAATCGACGAAGGTGCACGATCGGCGCGCCGTCGGTCTCGGTGAGCGCGCGCACGATGCCGCCGGCGTCCTCGACCGGTTCATACCAGTCGGTCACCACCAGCCCGCATTCGGCGGCGAATGCGAGCACCGTGGCGCCGTACGGCTCCATCCCGCCACGCATGAGCATGCGTCCGGGCAGTCCCTCCGAACGTAGCTCCGCGAGGGCGGCGAGGGCCTGGTTCCAGCGTTTGTCCGGGCTGAAGCGGCCGATCTTGAAGGAGAGGCACGGTGACCCCGCAGCGGCGCGGATCGCGCGTGCCGCCGTCCCATCAACCGGGGTCAGCGCGCTTTCAGGGATGCCATTGGGGATCACCACCGGGTTGACGCCATACGGCCACATGAGGTGCTTCATGTACTTGCTGACCGTGGTGATCGAGGCGACGTAGTCGAGCACCGGCCAGTCGATGGCCTCGAAGCCGAAGAGGTTGTTGGCATTCCAGAGCAGCACGGCGCTCTGGCGCAGTCCGAGGGTGTGGAGCCGGTCGCTCAGCGCTTTGCAAAACCACGCGGTGTGCCATTCCTCGCAGAGCACCGCGGTGACTCTGCCTGCCTCGGCCGCCGGACGGAGGACGGTGTCGATGAGCGCGTCCGGGAGCGTCGCAGTCAGGTCTCGAATCTTCGCGAGCTCACCCTCGTAGACGCCGGCGCGGTAGCGATCGCTGATCTGCTGGCACCAGCGGACGAGTTGTACCCCCTGGTCGACTTCGACACCGGGCTTGTCCGGGTCACCGACGAAAACGAGCGTGGTGCGGTATCCAAGCGCCGCGAAGGCCCTGCAGAGTTCGCGAGCGCGCACGCCGAGACCGCCCGCCTGGCTGTACTGATCGGGTCCCTCGAAGGACACCATGACCACGTCGAGCGTTTCAGGAGTGAACATCGATCCACAGTGTGCGAAACCGGCAACCAGAGGTGCCGGCTTCGACGTGCGCCCGGTCCCTCATCGGAGCGTCGGTTGCGACCACGGACGGGGGCCGAAGCCCCCAATCCTGGTCACGAAAGAGGCGAAGGACCGGCTGGCGGGCGCCGGTTTCTCCGCCCGAGGAAAGTGTCGCAAAGTGCCCGAACGTTGCCTCCGATGCTGAGACACAGATTCGTAACGAGAGGGGCACGTTGTCACAGACCAAGCAGCTGGGTGGCGTTGCCGCCCATCACCAGGGCCCGCTCCGCGGCGGTCAACTCCGCCTGCGCGAACGCATCGACGTAGCGGCGGGCGGGAAGCAGTGGGTGGTCCGAGCCGAAGAGCAGGCGGTCGGCACCACAGAGATCCGCGACCGCGCGGTACGCCGTCGGGGCGAAGAGAAACGGGGCCGCCGCCGTATCGAACCAGAGCCGTCGGCACAGCTCGGCCACCTCCGGCATGTGAGCGTAGAAGGGAAGCCCGCCGCCGAGATGCGCACAGACGAGACGCAGCCCGGGGTGACGCAGGGCAAACGCGGCGACGCGTCCCGGCGTCGCCGTGCCCTTTCCGGGGTAGTCGTGACCTACCGGCTCACTGCAGTGCAACACCAAGGGGATCTCCAGGTCGGTGCATGCTGCCGCCACCTCGTCGATCGCCGGCGACTCGAGGTCGAACCCCTGGGCGTCCGCGTTGAGCTCGCCGGCGCCGCGCAACCCCTCGCCGGCGCAGCGTCGCAGCTCGGCGACGGCGCCTGGCCTCCCCGCGCTCACGGTTGCGAAGCAGGTGAGCCGGTCCGGGTGTTCGCGCTGCACGGCGATGAGGTGATCGTTGACCTCGGCGCAGTGTTCCGGGTCGGCGAACGGCCAGCCGAAGCACACCGAGCGGTCGATCCCCGAGGCATCCATCGACGCCAGCAGCTCGTCGGCGGTGTCGATCGAGCGCCCGCCTCGATGGCACATGTCGAACCAGGGATCGAGCTCCGCCAGGTGATTCCGGGCGTCGCGCATGCTCGCCGGCAGGATGTGGACGTGGCTGTCGATGATCATCCGAGCCACCGCCCCTGAGCGAAGATCCAGGTGCCCGCGCACATGAGGATGGCGCTCGCGCCGAGCATCGTCGGCCGTGCGCGCGGAAATCGCTGGGTGAGATCGGACACGAGCAGCACCGCCGGGAAGAGCGCGAGGCTGTAGCGGGGCTGGGAGCGCCAGAGCGGCAGTGACGCGGTCATCAACCAGGCGATGGTGCAATACAGCGCGAGTGATCGGGGGATTCGCGACGACACCCACATCCCGGCGCAGAGCACCAGGCCGAGCAGACCGAACGCGACCTCTCGGGCGAAGATCGATCGCGTCTCTCCATAGGAGGTGCTGACCAGCGTGTGCCACGTGGTCGCGAATCCCATCCACGGCGGGGTGGGTTGCAGGCCGAACGACGGCAGGTGGTCGGCATGGAGGAGCGCCAGGGCATCACCGATATGGATCTGCATGTACAGACCGTAGAGCGCGAGCGGCAGTGCCGCGAGCAGGACCGCAGGCAGTTCCGGGCGAGGTCGCCATCCGGTTCTTCGCAGTTGCTCGATGGCGAGCGCGGGAATCAGCGCGAGCCCTGTGAGGCGAAACGCGCACGCAAGCGCCGCGGCGACCACCGCCTTGCCCGGCTGACCAGCGCGAGCGTAGTAAAGGCTCGCCGCCGCCGAGGCGATGAAGGTGCTCTCACTGAATGGAGCGATGAGAAAGAGCGCCGTTGGCGCAAGCGCGAGCAGCCACACTGAGAACCGTGCCGACGACTGATCACGCTCGCCGAGCACCAGGCGGCCGAGATACCAGAGCGCGATCGTCTCGGCGACGGCGTTGACCAACCACGCGGCGGTCACGTCGTCGCGCGTCACGATCATCAGGAGGCGCACCACCAGGGGAAAGCCCGGAAGGAACGCGTCGCGATAGTCGAGATGCGCCGGGTAGCCATGGACGGCGATCGACAGGTAGCTGATCGCATCCCACGAGACGAGATGTGCGCGGATGCCGGTCAGCAACGGTGTCGACGGGAAATCGATGGTCAGCACGGCGATGAAGACGCCGAGCCAGAGCAGACGCGACACCGCAACCGCCGCAAGGGCATTGCCCCACGACGACGTTGTCGCCCGCCGTATCACGCGGGCGGGTCGAGGCCGTCGAGCAGTGCGGGGTGGTTGCGCAGCTGCCAGAGCTCGCGGAACGCGCGCACGACGACGCCGATGTTGGCGCCGGTCGCGCGACCGGTGGTGCGCGGGTAGTGGTGCACGCCGACGTCCATGAGGAGGTATCCACTCCGCTTGGCGCGCACCAGCAGCTCGGTCGACACGAGCGCTCCGTCGGCATGCAGCCCCATGCCGACCGCCCGAGGAAAGAGCTTGAACGCACAGTTGACGTCGCGCACCGTCGGCCCGAATCCGAGCCGCACGAGACCGAAGAATGCCTTGTGATAGAAGCGCCGCGCCCATGTGTCCCTGCGCCGGATGCGATGCCCGCAGACCACGCGGTCGCGCCCGTACAGGGCAAGGAGCCGGGAGATCTCGGTCGGGTCAAACTGACCGTCGCTGTCCATCAGAAAGACCGCGTCACACGTGGCCGCTTCGAACCCGGTGCGCAGCGCAGCGCCGTAGCCGCGGTTGCGGGCATGCGACACCACGCGGACTCGCGAGTCCGAAACGCCCGCACTCGACGCGCGAGCTGCCGTCGCATCGCTGCTGCCGTCATCGACGACGAGGATCTCGAACTCGGCAACGCCCAGCTCGGTGAGCGCTGCCGCGGTGCGCCGGACCGTCTCGGCGATCACCGCTTCCTCGTTGTAAGCCGGAAGCACAGCGCTGATCGAGGGAAGGCCGCGCGACGCCGGCTCCCGCAGGGTCACATCAGCCCCTGCCACGGACGTCGTAGATCGTGATGTGGTCGGAGTGCGCGACGACTGGGAGCCCCTGGCCCGCCCACCACGTGATGCCCGGCTGGGGATCGATCGCGCCTGGGTCGGCGAGCCGATTGTCAATCTCGACGTAGCTGATGCGATATGTGCGCAGGAGGCTGAACACGGGGCATGTCGCCGCGTCGGAGGCACAGCCGTTGTACATGGACTGCACGTCGCGGTAGCGCGTCTCGAAACTGATGCCATAGCTCCAGAGCCAGCCGCCGTAGCCCATCACCCCGATGCGTCCGGCGACAGCGAGCACCGGGTCGTTGGGACGGCCAAAGGTGAGAAACACGGCGCCTTTGGGGGTCACGCGGTCGATTGTCGAGGCAAGGTGCACTTCCTGCACGGTCGCAATGGTGTACGGACCAGTGATCGCGTCCTCTGGGGGCGTCCATGGCAACAACCGGACCAGCACCAGTGCGCCGGTGAGGAGCACCGGAGCCACCAGCACGAGCGCCGCCACCCGGGGCCAGACGCGCTTCCACCAGTGCGTGGCGAGCGCGCCGATGAGCAGGGCGATGACGAGGTACCAGTACACGAGCAGCTTGGTGTTGTCCCAACCCCAGGACTGGAAGACCACGAGGTTGCAGGCGGCGAAGATGAGGAGCGCCCCAAGCGTGAGCTCGAGCAGCGGCACCGGAAACGCCGCGGTCATCACGCGTCCCGCCCTCCCGCCACCGAGCCGAGCCGCGGCGGCGATCGCCACGACGGCGAGGAGTGGCACCGCAATCCCGAGATTGGCGATCCAGAATCCCCACCATTGCGGGGTGCCGAGCATCCCCATCGCCTGGATCGCGCCCGTGAAAACGTTGCCGAACGACAGCGCAAGCCGCCCGCTCGGGTTGGCAGCGGTGCCCGTGTTGGCGAGCCATCCGGGCTCGAGCCACGGGTACACATTGGTGCCGTAGGGGGTCACCGATGCGCCGTGCTGGGAAAGCGCGAGTTGCCCGAGCCGGATGCCGCCCAGCAGCACGGCGATCCCCAGCAACGCGAACCACTCGCGCCGTCGCCTTCGCCAGAGCAGCACAAAGAGCAGGATCGACAGTGCGATCAGGGTCTGGACGTGGACGATCGGCAGCAGACCGATCAGCACGCCGGCGAGCGCAAACGGTTCCCAGCCCGGGCCGTGCGACGACGCCCCGGCGAGCACGAGCAAGAGCACCGAGATCGCGGCCGCGAACCCGAAGAGCAACGTGCGTTGTGGCAGCCACCACGCCATGAGCGGCGTGTACCACTGCATATCGGGCAGGGGTGGTGTGCCACCGTCGGACGGTAACCCGTCATAGGCGCGCGGCTGCGCGACGATGGTTCCGGGAAGGTCGTGGAGCGTCCATCCCACAATCGATACTCCCGTGCCGGGATGCGCGACGACGTACTGCAACGTGCACTGCGATGCGGTGAATCCGTGGCTCATGCAAGCGTCGGAGAAAAGGCCGATGAACCCGAGGCCACCACCGATGAAGCAGATGAGCACCGCCACCACACCTGCCCCGGTCCCAAGTCCGAGGCGGCGCCCCAGCGCGACCACGAGCAGGCCGATGACCACAACCAGGACTCCGCCGGGAATCGCCAGCGCCAGACCAGGGGCGAGACCAAGCGTCATCAGTGTCGCCGCATGAAAGTCGGGCAGGAACGGGTAGAGCAGCGTGGTGCCGCTGAAGAGCGGGTTGACCGGCGGGATGTTGCTGCCTGAGGCGAAGCTCGCCGCAGTGGTGAGGTGCTGCGACCAGTCCGCCCACACCGTCGGGTATCCNNCACGATCGAGAACCAGGGGATGCGCTGCGCCCAGCGGTCTCTCAACTCGACCCACGACGCATGCCAGGTCGCGCGTGGATTGACGGTCAGCAAGGACGCCGCGACAGCGCCGCCCAGAGTGAGCGCCGGTCCGGCGAGCGCCGTCGCTGTGTTGAGTCCGGCAAGCAGCGAGAGCCCATAGGTTGCGGCTGTGCCGACCAGGATCCCGCTGGTCACGCCGATCGCGACGCGCTCAACGAGGGTGAGGTGTGTCCTGACGAGTCCGGACAGCGCTGCACCGGCCGCGAGCGTCAGCGCGGCATCGAGAACGACGAGGAAGGCGGTCACCCGACGTCGACCCAGATCCTCATCTGTTGGTCGGCGGAGCTCTGCGGCATGGCCGTCCAGATCGGATAGAAGAAGATGAAGGCTGCGAGCACGCTGCCGATCAAGGCGTATGCGACCGGTGCCAGCGTCATCTGCCGGCCACCAACACGGAATCGGATCCCTCGGATCGCCGTCAGCGCATACGCGAGCGCCAGAGCGGTGAACAGCAGGATGCCGAGTGCGTGGTAGAAGAACAGCACACGGCGCTCATTCCCGGGCACCCACATCATCCACGACGCGATGTACCCGAGGACGATGAATGCGGGCACGAATCGCCGCGAGATGACCGCCGAGATGGTGACGAGCGCAGCGAAGACGACCATCCCGACAAACGCCACGGCAAACCAGAACCCGGGAGAGGTCCGCGCGATCTCGTACTGCGACGACGGCTGTTGATGGAACAGCGCCGTGAACTGAGCACCCGTATATGACGTGTTGAAGTTGTGGGGATCGTGATACCGGACCGCGGCCTGGTACAGGATGATCATCGCGACGAGCGAGCCGAGTCCGATGAGCGCGACCAGCACCCGCCACGCGTTCGGGCCGCGCGTCATACGCCACACGCAGAACAGCAGCGCGAGAATCCCGAGCCACCAGATCGCTGGGTTGCCCATATCGGTGATCTCGGCGACCGGGCCGTTATTGGGCTGGGATGTCGCGTAAAAGAGCACCGGGTGCTCCATGATCGGCCACGTGAGCCACAGCGACGAGTAGGGGTGGCTGTGACATTCCTCGGCGTGATATCGCAGCGACGCCGCGGTGATCTGGACGATGTTGTCGATCGCCTCGACGGGGTTCGGTACCGTCAGCGACCCGACGTGCGTGACCGGAACGTTGAGCGTCTTCGGCGTCCCCGGCAGACCCGAGACCGCGGGATTGCACCCCGTGAAGAAGTAGACGTCCTGGTGCTGGATCGTCTCGTAGCGCGAGAAAGAGGCACCGAAGATGGCGAGCGCAATCAGGCCTCCGGCGATGTAGTGAAGGAGCGCGCGCGGGCCCGCCGCCTGTCGCCACATGATCGTCTCGGCGCGCCCCGGACCTGCGATGCGACGCAACCAGGGTATGAATCCCGCGAGGTACGGGGCAATGCCGCGGATCACGATCAGGCCGCCGGCCACCACCAAGGGAGCCAGCGCGGTGAGCTTCGCCGCAAAGGCGAGTCCGGCCACACCGGCCATGACATACAACGTGGTTCGCCACTGGGCGCGCGTCCGCGCCTGCCAGTGCAGCAGGAACGCGTAATAGAAGAGCGCCACGAAGAAGATCGCGATGATGTCGATCACGCCGGTACGCGACTCGACGAACGCGAGCCCGTCAAAGCAGATGAACAGCGCGGTGACCAGGGCGAAGAAGCGGTCGCGGCGGAGGCGCAGCGCCACCAGGTACATGAGCCCGACCAGCAGGCTGCCGAAGATGGTCGTGCTCAGCCGCCAGCTCCAGCTGTTGAAACCGAAGACGGCGATCGGTGGCGCCATCAGCAGCTTGGCCAGGGGCGGCTCGGGGTCGAAGTACGACTCGGCGGGCTGGCGGAGGTCCTTGGCGGCGTCGACCGGGAAGTAGACCTCGTCGAACACGTAGCCGCAGACGCTCACGTCGATGTGGCTGACCTTCACGCCGCCGACCACACCCGGGGGACCGACGGGCACGGTCGTACACTCGGCACTCGACCCACCGGTGGTGGGGTACCCGACCCCGAGCGCGCTGACGGTCCCGCCGCCGCTCAGGAAATCCGGGAGGATCGGGCTGGCGATGCGTAGCCCGAACGCCACGAGCACCAGGGCGACCACCGCGAGGACGTCGAAGCGACCCAGGTCCAGGAACCCGCGCAGGCCTGCCCGGACGAGCGGGGGGCCGCCATCCGACTCGGCTTTGGTAGGCTCTGAGGTCAGTACTTCAGTTGACATCTATTTACAAGAATTGGAGGTTCCTTTACTGCTATCCTGAGAGGCGAGGGGTACAGTCAAGGCCGCAGCCGCAGGCTGCCCACGTGTGAAACTCATTCCCTTCCTGAAAGGCCGGAGGGTTCCCCCTCCGGTCTTTTTTTGCCCATCGGCGCTCATGGAAGGCAGGCGCGCCGTTGGCGTGCGCCGAGGGGGTTCGTTCACGCGAGGGATGCTGACATAGGCGTCAGCCCCACGGACGTGCGGACGTTCAGGCTGCCGTCGAGATCCGGGGAGCGCCGTTCGGGGCGATCGCGAGCATTCGGTCGATGGCGCCTCTGGCCTGGGCGGCGATCGCCGGGTCGACTGTCACTCGCGGGCTCATCCGTTCCAGCGACACCGCGACCTTCTCGAGCGTGATCTTCTTCATATAGGGGCACACCGCTGCCTCCGACGCGGCGAGGAACCGCTTGCCGGGGGACTGCTCCCGCATGCGGTGGAGAATGCCGACTTCGGTGGCGACGATGAAGGTCGAGGCCGGGGAGTCGGCCGCGCGCCGGACCATGCCCTCTGTTGAGGTCACCACCGTCGCCGGGCCGGAGACGTCCCCGGAGGACATGCGATACAAGGTGGACGAGGTGCAGCCGCACTCGGGGTGGATGAGCAACTCCGCGTCCGGGTGCTCGCGACGCATCGCATCGAGCCGCTCCGGGACGATGCCCGCGTGCACGTGGCACTCCCCCATCCAGACGTGCAGCTTGCGACCGGTGACCCGCTCCAGGTGGGCACCNNGAGGTGCAGCAGTAGTCCGAGAGCGCCTTCACCTCCGCGGTGGTGTTGACGTACGACACGACCACCGCCCCAGGGTGTTGGGCACGCCAGGCGCGGAGCTGATCGGCGTCGATGGTGGCGGCGAGTGAGCAGCCTGCCTCGAGATCGGGCAGGAGCACCGTCTTCGCCGGTGAAAGGATTGCCGCCGTCTCGGCCATGAAGTGAACGCCACAGAAGACGATCACCGAGGCGTCGGTTTCGGCAGCCTGCTGCGACAGGCCTAGCGAATCGCCGACGAAATCGGCGATATCCTGAACCTCGGAGCGCTGGTAGTTGTGCGCCAGGATCACCGCGTTGCGATCGTGCCGCAACCGCTCGATCCGGTCCAGCACCCTGGCCCGGCCCTCTGTCGCAACGTCCCGCTCTACTGTGATCATCCCGCCACTTGTCCCCGGTTTCACCGGGTCCGTGGATTTAGGTCAGATTGACCTAAGCTAGTATACCAGGGTCGGACGGGAGTCCCCGGCGCAGGGTCACAACGCCAATCCTTCGTCTACCGTGGTGCCCGTGACGGTGATCGGGGTCGTGGTCCGGCCGAGAAGCACGTTCGCCGCACTTGCGGGCTCACCGCGCCTTGTACCGGGGTTCGCCGCCGTCGTCGGGAGTGGCGTCGTCTCCCTCGCGCTCGGACTGCTCGCCAACCAGATCGGAGGTGGCGGCGGGCCGGGAACCGTGGCGTCGCTGCTGCTGCCGATCCTGTTTCTCGTGTACTGGGGCGCGGCTGCGCTGATCATCGATGCCGCGGCGGGGCTGTCAGCCAGCTCCGGACGGTGGCGCTCGTACCTCGCCGTGAGCGGGTTCACGTTCATCCCGTGGATCGCCTACGGCGTTCTCTCAGTGTTCGAGGCCGCCGCGGGCGCCAGCACGGTCGCCGAGTCGCTGATCGCATGGCTGACGCTGCCGTTGCTGGCGTGGTTCCTTTTCCTGACCGCGCTGGCCGTGCACGCGGTGTTCGAGGTGACGCCGTTTGTCGCAGTGGCTCTGGCGATGCTGCCGGACGCGGTGCTCCTTTTCCTGCTGATCGCGCTGCTCGTCGCGGCCAACCTCTGAGTGGCCCGCGCGCGGACAGCCACTCCATGGCGGCAGGTCCGCATCCCCTCCACGGGGGTCGTCGCCGGCGTGTACGTCGTTCTTGCCTTTCTCCTCACCATCTCGGTGTGGGGTGCTCCCTCCACAACATACGTCGGCGAAGGGCCCGATCCACTCCAAGCGATGTGGGCGATCGGCTGGGTGCCGTTCGCGGTCGGACACGGCCTCAGCCCGCTGGTCACCACCTACATGAACAGTCCGACGGGCTTCGACCTTCTGTGGCCTGATCCGTACGCGGTCCCGATCGCCGTGGTGTTCTGGCCGGTGACGCTCGCGTTCGGCGCGATGGTGACGTACAACCTCGTGGTCACCCTCGGTCTCGCGCTTGGAGCCCTGTGCGCATACATCGCGATTCGCCGTTGGGTGTCCGGCACCATCGCCGCAGCGCTGGGCGGCCTGCTGTACGGGTTCTCGCCGTACATGACCGGTCAGTACCTCGGTCACGTCAGCCTGGTCCTCGCTGGTGCCACGCCGCCACTCGCTTTGATACTCCTCGACGAGATCGTCGTACGTCAGCGCCGCCGGGCACGCACGCTCGGCATCCTCGCCGCCGCGCTCGCCGTCGCGCAGTTCTTCATCTCGCAGGAGGTGTTGCTGACCGAGATCATGGCGGCCACCCTGGTGGTCGTCATCCTTGCGATCATGCACCGCGACGAGGTCCGGGCACGCGCAGGGCTTGTCGTGCGCACGCTTGGCGTTGCGGCCGTCCCCGCCGTCATCCTGCTCGCGTATCCCACGTGGCTGCAGTTCTTCGGGACGGACCACGTGGTCACCGCGGGCGCCATCCACGGGACCGACATCTATGTCACCGACTTAGCAAATTTCGTCGTACCGACCGTAGCTCAACTGCTGTCACCGCAGGTCGCGACCACGATCTCGTCGCATTTCACCGGTAACGCCTCGGAGTGGGACGCCTACCTTGGGATTCCGCTCATCCTGCTGCTCTTCGTTGCGACCGTCCGCTTCTGGCGGGTGCCGCTGATCCGGATTGCGGGACTCGTCGCGCTGATTCTTTCGCTGCTTTCCCTCGGTCCGCATCTGCACGTGCAGGGACATCAAGTCCTCACGCTGCCGCTACCGTGGTGGATCCCCGCGCACCTGCCGGTGTTCGAGGACATCCTGCCCGCACGGCTGATGGTTTACGTTGATCTCGCGGCTGCCAGCATCTTCGCATTCGTGCTGCGCGCAGTCTGGCTGATGCGCTCGAGGTTCGCACTCAACCTGGTCGTGGCGCTGGCGGTGCTGCTCCCGCTCGCGCCGACGCTCCCCGCGCCGGCAACGGTGCTGGCCGCTCGCACTCCATTCACCTCTGAGCATTCCGCACAGGCATTGCGTGGTGCAAACGTGCTGTTCGAGCCACTCCCAAGCCTCGACTATCCTGACTCGCTGCTCTGGCAGCGAACCGCGAACTATACGTTCAGCATGCTGGGCGGTTATTTCATCGGGCCGTACGCACCGGGCGTCCAGGACCTGCAGCGAACGATTCACGATCTGACCACGCGATCCGTGACGGCGACGGTGTCGCCCTCCGAGCGGGTTGCGCTGCTTTCGGCATTGCGGGCACTCATGGTCACCACGGTGATCGTCGATCCCACGGTCGTGACCCCGGGTGCGCCGTCGCTGTTCACCCAGCTCCTGGGATCTCCAGTCGCGGAGGACGGCTTCCTCGTCTGGCAGGTCACGCCGGGGTAGGACCGCGCTACCGATCGGTGACAGCAGGTGGTCCGTCGACGACATCACGCCTATTCTTTGCCGGTGACTCCCGAACGGCCGCGCGGCGGCGCGCCAGTCGTCAGCCTCGTCATTCCCACCCGCAACGAGGCGAACAACGTCCAGCCGCTGGTGGACAGGGTCACCACCGCACTCGCCGCAACACCGTTCGAAATCTGCTTCGTCGACGACAGCGACGACACGACCGGGGATCTGCTGCTCGACCTCACCCAGTCGAACCCGTCGGTCCGCTGCCTGCTGCGCCAGGGCGCCGACCGCAAGGGAGGTCTGAGCACTGCCGTGGTCGCCGGCCTGCATATGGCTCGCGGGTTGTACGTCTGCGTCATGGATGCCGATCTGCAGCACCCGCCGGAGCTCATCCCGCAGCTCCTTGGCGAGGCCGAACGCGGCGCGGACCTCGTGGTCGCGAGCAGGTACGCGCCTGGCGGGAGTCACGAGGGCCTCGGCACGCCGGTGCGCCGTCTGGTGAGCCGCGAAGCGACGGTCGTGGCACGACTGCTGTTCAAAGAGGCGCGCCAGAGCTCCGATCCGCTCTCCGGCTACTTCCTCTGTCGCCGCGCCTTGATCGACGGGATCGAGTTCCGGCCGGTCGGCTTCAAGATCCTGCTCGAGCTTCTCGTCTGCGTGCCCGACCTGCGCGTGGTCGACGTCCCCGTCATCCAGGCCGCCCGCGCCGAGGGGGTGAGCAAGGCGACGGCCCGCCAGGGGCTCCTCTATCTGCGCCACCTCCGGTCACTCTTCTTCGATGTACCGGGATCCGCGCGGGTGTGGAAGTTCGGGCTCGTCGGGCTCAGCGGGCTCTGCGTCTTCCTGCCTGTGCTCGCGATCCTCTGTGGGATCGTGAACCTGAATCCGCTGATCGCCTTCGTCCCCGCATTCGGGCTGAGCGCCGCATGGAACACGGCGATGAACTGGCGCCTCACCTTCGGCGATCAGCGCCGTGGTGGCGCCGGACCTCGTCACTACCTGGAGTTCGCGCTTCTCAGTGGCTGCGTCATGTTCTGCGTGTTCGCCGTGCTCGTCGACATCGGGGTGCCCAGCGTTCTCGCCGGACTTGCCGCAGCCCTGGTGGCAATGCTGCTCAACGGCCTGGTCAACCGCGCACACCTCCACCACAGCCCATCCATGTGGGCGTCGGTGGCGATCGACCACGGCGTGCAGGGCGGTCTGGCGCGCCTCGCGGACGAGGTGGGCGCGGATCGCGCGTACCTCCTGCCGGCGCGAGGGGACGCGTCCTCGGGCCTGCCTGACGGTCTGCTCGCGC
Source organism: Candidatus Dormiibacterota bacterium (assembly GCA_003136295.1). Taxonomy (GTDB): domain Bacteria; phylum Chloroflexota; class Dormibacteria; order Aeolococcales; family Aeolococcaceae; genus Palsa-851. The sequence goes on along the minus strand of PLDZ01000092.1, from coordinate 453 downwards.
ACGTGATCGCGCACCGGCGTCCGGTCCTGCTCACCGAGGCGGCGTCGTACCGCGCTCAGCGGCGATCCAACATCGAGACAGCCTCGCGCATGCTCATTCCGGTGGTGCGCGATGACCAGGTCGCCGCCGTGGTGGTGTGCGAGCGGTTCGCTCCGGGCGGATTCGAGGCGACCGCGCTGGAGACCGCAACCCTGGCGGTGGCCGCGATCGAACCGCTGCTGAGCGCCGCCTCGAGCGACCAGCCGGAACGACCCGAGGTGGCGCCGGCGCGAGCCGCGCCGGGGCCGGCGAGGTAGCTTTGACGGCGGCGGGGGCACTGGTCACGGACCACGATCGACTCGCGCTCCGCAGGAGGGGAGCGACGCGCTCGGCGCTCTGCCTCGCGGGGATCGCGGCGGCCGCCGCGCTCCGCGCCGCTCTGGGCGCCCCGGACACCGCCGCGTCGATGCCGGC
>PLDZ01000218.1 GCA_003136295.1 Candidatus Dormiibacterota bacterium | reverse complement strand
GCCTCCGCCTCGGCTTCGAGGAAGTTCGGTCGCGAGTCGCGCATGCCGTGGACAAGAAAGCTCCACGCGCGGCGCTCGCCGTCGGCACCGTCGATGGTGCCAAACGCGCTGCCGAGCGCCCGGGGCGGGTACATCTCGATCCGGTTGCCGTCCTGCATGCGTTTGAAGATGGGCCGGCGCACGAGGATCGACTCCAGGGCGCGCTGATCGGCGAGCCTGCCGTTGACCAGGTCGACAATGCGCAGCTTGGCAATCGGGTTGTCGGGGTCGCGCACCCCGACGCGGCAGCTGAAGCGCTCGGAGAGGTCGCGCAGGACGAAGACGAGAGCGAGGGCGTCGGTCTCGTCACCCGCGACGCGGATGAAGCCGGCCGCCGAAAGGTCGGTGCCCTGCGGGTCATCCCAGAGGTCTGCCGTCAGGGCCTGCTCGAAGAAGAGTTGGGCGAAGAGATCGGTGGAACCGGCGTCGGCCAGCCAGGGGAGCTGGTCGCGCCATTCCCTGCCGCTGATGAGCTTGGTGAACCGGATCTGTAATCGATCCCGGTCGGCTGCTGCGACCCCGCGCACGCGAACGTGGATGACCCGGGCCATGGCTTTGATTGTACGGGCGCGCCTGTGGAGCAAACGCGCCATGGGATGCGCGCGGCAGGCCGTTACACTGCGTCGCGGATCGCCGAGGTAGCTCAGTTGGTAGAGCACAGGTCTGAAAAACCTGGTGTCGACAGTTCGATCCTGTCCCTCGGCACCACCTTTTCGAATACCAATCTGCACCTTGTGAGCGCAATACGACCACAGATCTGTGTGAAATGGATGGCTGTCCAGCTCGAAATCGTGCACGTCGTTCGACTGAGCGTCTCTGGACCGCGAGGCTTTGCGCTGGCGGCGGTTGCCGTTGTCCTCATTCTGCTGATGGTCCTAGGGTTGGCGGGACGCCTATGAGCCTCGCCGACGGGACGCGCAGTCTTGCGCCGTTGATGCGACCTGCTGACGATCAGTGGCATGCTTCAGCCTTGGCGCGCCGCCCTCTCCCAAAACCGTTGTCACGAGCTGGCGCCGTTCAGGCTCGCGCGTATTCAGCACGTCGACGGTGTCGTCACAGAGATCGATCTTCGACTGTACGGCGGAGCTGGAGCGCCAGGCTGGGAACAACGAAGGACGCGAGGAAGATCGGAAGAAAACTCTTTCCGGTGGCTCGGAAGGCGACGGTTTGGCCGTCGGCGGCGCCGAAGGTCTGAGTTCGGCTGGAGTTTCGGCCACTGCGAACTTGCAGGGTGTGACGTCCAGGTTCGATTGGTATCTCGATCGTGTCGTTCATTTCGAGCGATCCGGCACGCTGACCGTCAACCACGATGTCGTACGTGCCACGTCGGACCTCGACTCCGATAGCTTTATGCGTCAGCTTCAGCGTTGCGCCCATGGTCGATCTCCTCTTCTTTCTGGAAGGTGTTTCTGTGCTGTCGTCGGTCTCGAAGACGCCACCGCCAGGATAGTGAGCCGACCATCAGCGGGCTGAGAGGGACGTGTCAGCTAGAGGCGGGGCGGCGAGCTGCGCTGGAAACACCACGACCACCGCACTAGGGGAGCGAAATCATTGACCGTTCGGCGCCGGCATCAGCCGTGCGCCACAGTCGCACCGCACCGCCAGGATGTTCATTGACGATCACATAGCCGACCTCGGCGTCGGTGAAACCGGCCCACACGGCGCCGTCGAGTTCCCGCATGTCGCCATAGGTCCGCCCCGCGTTGGTGGTCACCTTCATCTCATCCAACGGGTCGAAGATGAACGCGGTCAGAGCGTCGCATGTCAGCAAAATCGCCTCGGGGAGCGTTAGTAAGGGAGTGATTGGATCCGAATCGACCACGAGGAAGGGCTTCGAATGAAACCACCGGGAACCGCTGCGCTGAGACTGACCGGACTGGCTACGAGCATGGTCCTCGCCATCGCGGCATTCGCCGGCGCGTCGACCAACGCGCAGGGCGCCTCCGAGGGATCGGCGGCCACCGCAGCCGACTGGAACGTAATCGCGGTGAACACGGTGCGAGCCGCGACGCCGGCGATTACCCAAGTCGAGGGCCTCATCTACATGTCCTACGTTCAGGCGTCCGTCTACGACGCCGTCACGAAGATCGAGGGGCGCTATCAGCCGTACCACCACTTCAGAGCGCCGGTGGACAAGGCAGGCGCTTCACCCGACGCGGCAGTCGCCGCAGCCTCCTACACCGCCCTCGCCAACTACTTCCCGGCGCAGGCAGGGACGCTGGGGACGACGTATACGTCCTATCTTGCCGGCCTTCCCGCCGCGGGCAAGGGCGCCGGCGTCGCGATCGGCGTGGCTGCAGCGGATGACATCATCGCGCTCAGAACGGGCGACGGACGCGACGCTTCCATCTCGACTCCATACGGGCAGGGCCCGTTGACGCCGGGTGTCTGGATCTTCGCGCCGCCCCCATCGGCCCAGTCGGCGCAGACGCCCTGGGTCGCGTTCATGAAGCCGTTCATGCTCGAGAGCCCGTCCCAGTTCCGGCCGGGCCCGCCGCTCCAGCTCACTAGCAAGAAGTACGCGACGCAACTCGCCGAGTTGCAGGCGTACGGCAGCGCAACAAGCACGGTCAGAACGGCCGAGCAGACGAACATCGCGGAGTTCTGGAACGCGAACGCGATCAATCAGATCAATCAAGCGCAGCGCGACCTCGCTAGCGCGCACGGATTCGACCTCGTCGAAACGGCGCGCGCGCTCGCGATGGCGAACCTCACCGACAGCGACGCGGGGATCGCGTGCTTCGACGCGAAGTACTACTACACGTTCTGGCGGCCGGTGACCGCGATTCAGCACGCCGACATCGACGGAAACGCCGGGACGACGCCCGACCCGACGTGGACGCCGCTGCTGACGACGCCAAACCATCCCGAGTACCCGGCTGCCCACGGCTGCCTGACCTCCTCCGATGCAGAGGTGGCGGCGGAGCTGCTGGACACCCACCGGATCGAGATCGACATCGCTGGTGCGGTCGGCCGTAACGTCACGACGCTGACAACATCGCGGCACTATGCAACGGTCGAAGACCTCGATCGCGAGATCGTCAATGCCCGCGTCTGGGCCGGGCTCCACTTCCGCGATTCTGGCCAGGTCGGCGTCGAGCTTGGTCGGGACGTTGCCGACTGGGCGCTCGACCGGTACTTCCTGCCGACGCACTGAGCTGCGAGAGATCCCGAGCGAAGGGGCGCGTTCGAGCGCCCCTTCGCACGTTCCTTCGAGTGTGGAGGCGGCGGTGTGGGGTCTCACCACGTAGTTCCCACCGCGGCGGCGGCCTAGTATGCCGGGGTCGCATGTCAGCAAAATCGCCTCGGAGAGCGTTAGTAAGGGAGTGATTGGATCAGCCAGCCGGATGTCGACGAGCGAATCCGTGCCCGAGCTGGCGTTCGAGGCCCTGGTGGCCACCGACGCGAGGCGGCTGTACACACTCGCGCTCTCCATCCTGAGGGACGAGGGCGAGGCAGAGGACGCGGTGCAGGAGACGCTGTTCAAGGCGTGGCGGTCGTGGTCCTCCATCTCAGACAGCGATCACCTCGCGCGATGGCTGACCCGTGTGTGCGTCAACCACTGCACCAGCATGCGCCGGCACCTCCGAGCTCGAGGTTGGCCACCGCTCGAACTCTTCGAGGCGACCGGATCGTCCGGTGGTCAGAGCAGCCCCGCAGAGATCATCGACGTCGACCGTGCGTACCGCCGCCTGTCGATTAGGCAGCGGGCAGCGATCACCCTCAACTACAGCTACGGCTACTCGGTCGAGGAGTCCGCCGATTTCATGGGATGCAGGCCCGGCACTGTGCGTACGCATGTCGCGCGCGGGCTGGCCTCATTGCGAAAGGAGCTCGGCGATGCTTGACATTGAGTCCGAAGTGGACCGAAAGCTGCGGGCTCTATACGACCACATCAAGACTCAGGATCCGCCGCCAAGCCTCGGCCTGATCACGGCGCCGGCGTCTCGCTCGCGCCATAAGGTGCTCAGTCGTCTCGTCGCCATTGCCGCGGTTGCCGCAATAGCGGCGGCGATAGGGCTGTTCGCGATTGAGTTGAGCGGTCACCGTGCCACCTCACCGACGCCGACGATCCAGCCCGCGTCGACGCCGAGCCCCAAGTCCACGCCCGCTCCCACGTTCAGTCCCGGCGTCACGGCACTCACGGCCGGGAGGCACGCAGCTTTGGTGCTGGCGTCGGGCAACAGCTATCCCGAGTACACCGTGGTCGTGCCCAAAGGCTGGTTCGAGCAGGCCGGCAACTTCATCGTGACCCCAGCCTCCGAGCCCGTGTTGGGCGTCACTGTGTGGGACGTGGGAGAGGTCTACCGCGACCCGTGCCACTGGCAGGGCCAGGCGTTCGACCCGGGGCCGGGCGTCGCGAACCTCGTTGCCGCGCTGGTCGCCCAGAAGACGCGCAACGCCACCACGCCGACCGACGTGACCCTCGCCGGGTACGCGGGCAAATATCTCGAGTGGTCGGTGCCCGCGGACATGAAGTCGAGCGCGTGGAGCGAGTTCGACGCCTGCGACGTCGTGTCTGGCGATCACAATTTCAACAGCTGGTATGCGTACGGCGTGGGCTACCGCTATGAGGAGGTCCCGGGCCAGGTCGACCAGTTGTGGGTCCTCGACGTCAACGGGCAGCGACTGGTCGTTGACGCCACCTACTCACCGAATACCTCCCAAGGTGACCGGGCGGAATTGGAGCAAGTCGTCGACTCACTTCGGTTCCGCGCTCCCTAGGCGCCGCGCCACCCGGCATCCGCGATCAGTGAAGCATGGGTGTCAGCGAAGGTGTCATCTCGTGAGCCAAGCGACGGCAGGCGTCGTTCGCGAATACGATGACACGCAATACGAATCCGGCGGATCCAGGTTTGGTGAACCTAACGCGGCATGACTCGATTGGCTGTAGGAGAGAGGGGCGAATACACCAAGATGGTCCAATGTTGTCGGATGACGGCCGGTGAGCGGAGGTATGTAGATGTGAAAGAAGGTGTCCTGACGAGCGGCAGGCTCGACCTGACGTACCCCGCACTCAGCTGACGAGTTGCGCGCCCTGGATTAGGCCGTTTGCCACGTGATAGACGACGGCCGCGTGAAGCTCTGTAGGCCTGCCGGGAACCACGAAGCCAGTGATGAACTCCTCGTCGATGACCACGGTTCCCACTTCGATGCGATTACGAATCTCTACGCGCAGGCTCGGACTGTTTTCGAACATGTCGCCGTAGACCGAACCGATCTGGTCGCGTCCCGAGGCGAGAGTGCTGCCGTCCGGTTGTATGACCTTCGCATCCGGCGCGTAGCAGGCGACAAACCCCTGAATGTCACGTCGGTTGGCAGCGGCCACCTGTCGATCGATGACGTCGCTCGACGTGGTCATGAGGCCTCCTACTCAGCCCGGTTGGCGCGAGCGCGATGATAGTGATACAGCCAGGCTGAGGTGCCCCACACGGAAGGCGGCAGCGAGTGCTCATTACATGGCCTGCCCCACTTTTGCGAGGGCTGACGGAGTGATGTCGCGCGGTCAGCGCCCGTGATGCACTTCGGGCCGTTGGAACGAGTTCGAGCAGCCTGTCGCCGTTTCTGAGCGTCCCGGCGCCCAGCCCGGCTATCCCGTTCCGCAGTAGCATGCCGCTGGGATGGTGGTAGACAAAAAGGCCAGCCCGCAAGCGATACATCTTCGCGGAGTCGCCCTCCCGGGTGATGCGGTCCTCGATCTCTGGGTCGACGGCGATCGCGTTTCGCACGAGGCTATCCCTGGCGCCGAGACCGTGATGCACGGCGGCTGGCTTCTTCCGGGGTTGGTCGACGTTCACACTCATCCGGGCGCGGACTCGCCCGGCGACCCACTGGACGATGACCTGCTGCGGCGAGATGCTGAGGCCCATCGCGATTCCGGCGTGACGCTCATCCGCGCCCCCGGCGCAGCCGGACGTCTGCCGGCGTGGTTCGGCGACGACCCCGATCTCCCGCGCGTACGATCGGCGGGTCCGTGGCTTGCCACAGAGAAAGGATTCTTTCCTGGTTGGGGGCGTCGCGAGAGTTTGGAGACGCTCCCCGACGCCGCGGTCGAGGAAGCCCAGGCGTCTGGCGGCTGGTGCAAGGTCATCGCGGATTGGTCGTTCGACGACGAGCCGGTCCGGCGCTATGGACCGACGGTGCCTCCGGATGTCCTTCAGGAGATCGTCCGGCGCGTCCACGCCATCGGGGGTCGCGTAGCCGTGCACAGCCAACACGAGGACGGATGCTCGGCCGCGGTTCTCGCCGGAGCGGACTCGCTGGAGCACGGCATGCATCTCCGGCTCGATCTACTCGACCGCATGGCTGAACAGGGGATGGTGCTCGTGCCGACGATGTGCGCTTTCTCGGGAACGAAGTCCAGCCTGCGTCAGCATCCACCCGAACCTGACGCTTGGGGGCGCTGGAAGTCCATTGGCTGGGAGCGGCATCCGAACCTTGTCCGCTGTGCATACGAGGCGGGTGTCGCCATACTCGCCGGCACGGACGGCGCCGCAGGCATCATTGCCGACGAGGTCGATTGTCTCGTAGCCGCAGGCGTGCCGGGAGATGTCGCGGTCGGCGGTGCGTCGTGGACTGCACGATCCTGGCTGGGTTTCGGCGGGCTCGAACACGGCGCGCCCGCCGATATCGTCGGATACGATGAGGATCCGCGCGACCATCCCGGGGTGCTCCGCCACCCGGCACGCATCATCTTGCGGGGACGAGTCGTTCGCTGAGCTTTCGTTGGGCGTTCTCAGCCTATCGGTCGACGGCGACAGCGGGCGGACTATGGCTCACCGTCTAGCCGTGCCGTCTCCCAGAGGGTCGTATTAGCGACGGACGA
>PLDZ01000174.1:396-3563 GCA_003136295.1 Candidatus Dormiibacterota bacterium | reverse complement strand
CCGAAGAAGGTGAGCGCGACGATCGGGTCTCCCTTGATCCGTGCCGCCATCGCGAGACCCACCGCATGCAGCGCCTGCGTGGCCAGTGGCGTCGTCAGCGGAGCCACCCTGTAGCGGTAGGGGTCGAAGCCACAGTGCCAGCTGCCCGAGAAGAGCGCGAGGAGATCGACGACGTCGACCCCCCGGGCGAAGGTGCCGACGGTCTCCCGGTAGGTTGGGAACAGCCAGTCGTCCGCCTCGAGCGCGAAGACCGAGCCCACCTGCGCCGCCTCCTGGCCATGGCTCGAGGCGAAGACGCCGAGCGCTCCCTGGCGGGTGAGGTTGATCGCCTGGCGGTCGACCCGCCGGCTCAGCGCCATCAGACGGTAGAGGGAGCGGAGTTGGTCGTGGCTCAGGTCGACGTCATGGGGTAGGGCGGCCGTCAGGGCCCCCCCGGCGCCGACATCCTGCCAGGCGGCCTTCGACGGCCCCGGAAATGAGGACGGCTCGCTGGCGGCGGACGACACCTCCACACTCACGTTGATCGATCCTACCCCTGCGGGCCGCGGCCGCCNNTGTTGAGTGCGTATTTGGTCCAGGCGATCGCGGTCGGCGATCCGGCGGCGAGCTTGCGGGCGACCTCGATAGCCCTCGTGTGCACCTGATCGTCGGGGACGCTCAACGAGACGAGGCCGATGCGCTCTGCCTCCTCACCGCTGACCGGTTCGCAGAGCAGGAGGTGGTACTTCGCCTTGGCGATGCCGCAGAGCAGCGGCCAGATGATCGCGGCATGGTCGCCGGCGGCAACGCCGATCCGGGTGTGGCCGTCGATGAGGCGTGCCGAGCGCCCGGCGATGGAGATGTCAGCCAGCAGCCCCACGACGAGCCCGGCGCCGACGGCCACCCCGTCGATCGCCGAGACCACGGGGGTGCTGCAGTTGAGGATGTTGTAGACGAGGTCGCGCGCCTCCCGGAGCACCCGAGCGCGCGCCGCAAAGTCGGCGACCATCTCATCGATGAGATCGAAATCGCCACCCGAGGAGAACGTGCCGCCGGCACCGCGGATGATCACCGCTCGGGTCTCGGCGTCGGCGTCGACGGCGCGCCACACTTCGGCGAGGTCGCGGTGCATGTCGGCGTCGGCCGCATTGAGGCGACCCTCCGACTGCATGGTGATCACCAGGATGCCGTCTTCAGGGCGCTCGAAGATCAGACTCGGAAACGAGGTGGCGAGTTCCGTCATGTGAACGCAGGCTACCGACCGGTGAAGGCGGGCCTGCGCTTCTCCTGGAAGGCCGAGATGCCGTCCTGGTAATCGTGGGTGCGCGAAGCACGACCCTGGGCCGCCGCCTCGGCGGCAATCAGGTCCGTCAGGGAGCTCGACCCGTCCTGGATCATGCGCACGATGCGCTTCGACTCCAGGAAGGCGGCGGTTGGCCCGCTCCCAATCGCGCGTGCCAGCTCGCGAGTCCGGCGCACGAGGTCGGCCCCTCCCACGCTGCGATTGACAAGCCCCCATTGGGCCGCCTCGCGCCCGGAGAGCAGCCGTCCCGTATAGACGAGCTCGAGGGCGCGGTGCGGTCCGACCCGCGAAACGAAGGCGGCGTGGGCGCCGCTGTCCAGGACGGCACCGATGCGCGCGAAGGGCGAGCCGATCCGGGCATCGTCCGCCGCGTACAGGATGTCGCACGCGAGCGCGAGGCCGAGCCCGGTACCGAGACACGCGCCGTGGACGGCCGCGATCGTCGGCACGGCGACGCCGGCCATCCGCGTCATCAGCGGGTTGATCAGGTCACGGAGGATCGTCTCGCCATCCTCGTGGAGCGGATCGGCCTCGGAGAGGTCGCGCCCGCTGCAGAACGCCCGTCCCTCACCGCGAACGAGCAGCGCCCGCGCCCCGCCTTGCTCGGCGGCGTCGAGGCTGTCCATGAGGTCCCGAACCATCGCGACGCTCATCGCGTTCATCTTGTCGGGCCGATCGAGCACCAGCTCGGCGACGCCGTCCTCGATGGTCAGGCGCACCGTCCTGCGCTCGTCAGATTCCGGCATACGGCGCTCGCTCTTTGGCGGTGAGAATCTTCAACTGGCTCGCGCACACCGTTACCCCATTCTGGTTGAGCACGTCCCAGCGATACGACACGAGCCCCGACTTCGCGTCGCGATCGGATTTCTCGATCACCTCGATGTCGAGGTAGATGGTGTCGTTGATCCATGTCGGGGCCGTGTAGCGCAGCCGGTCGGTGCCGTAGTTGGCGAGGATGGTGGTCGCATCGCTGGGCACACCGAGCCCGGTGCCGAGCGCGAACACCATGATCCCGGGCGCAACCCGTTGGCCGAACATCGACCGCTCCGCCGCCACCGCGTCGATGTGCGGGTAGAACCAATCACCGGTGAGCGCGCACCAGCTGACGATGTCGGTCTCGGTGATCGTCCGCCCCCGCGTCCGCTGGGTCTGACCGACCTCCAGCTCGTCGTAGGTCCGGTAGAGCAGAAACCGATCCACCCCGATGTGCCTCCCGTGACCCGCGGACTGGCGTGTCCGACCGGCGGGCTGGGGAAGTCTACGACCGCCGGTCGATCACCCGCTGCAGCTTGCCGGCCGAGCGCTCGAGCGTGTCGGGGTCGACGACCTCGACCTCGACGCTGACCCCCACTCGATCCTTGACCTCACGAGTGAGCGCGTGCGCGGCGGGTTCGCGGCGCTCGGGCGGGCAGTCCGAGCGAGCTTCGACGCGCACGGTCAACGTGTCGAGCCGTCCAGCACGCGCCAGGATCAGCTGGAAATGTGGCGAGAGACCGCCGGTGCGAAGAACGAGCTCCTCGAGCTGGGTCGGAAAGACGTTGACGCCGCGCAGGATGATCATGTCGTCGCTGCGACCGGTCACCTTCTCCATGCGCCGGAATGCGGGTCGTGCGGTCCCCGGCAGCAGCCGGGTGAGGTCCCGAGTCCTGTAGCGGATGATGGGGAGCGCCTGCTTCGTCAACGACGTGAACACCAGCTCGCCGAGCTCGCCGTCGGGGAGCACCGCGCCGCTGACCGGGTCGATCACCTCGGGATAGAAATGGTCCTCCCAGATGTGCAGGCCATCCTTGGTTTCGACGCACTCCTGCGAGACGCCCGGGCCCATGACCTCAGAGAGTCCATAGATGTCCACAGCGTGCATGTCCAAGCGTTCCTCGATCTCCGC
>PLDZ01000174.1:0-387 GCA_003136295.1 Candidatus Dormiibacterota bacterium | reverse complement strand
CCCGACACCGGGACGACGGTGCAGCCCAGGCGCTCGGCGCCGTAGTGCGCACCCAGTCCGCCGGTGAAAAGGCCATAGCCATAGGCCACGTGCACCATGTCGCCAGGACGTCCCCCGGCGGCGCGGATGGACCGTGCCATCAGGTCTGCCCAGANNGCGTGGATGCGGCGCACCTCCGACTGCGGCACGGCGAACATGCCGAACGGGTAGTTGTCCCGGAGATCGAGCTTGCTGGTCAAGGGAAATCTCGCCACGTCGGCGAGCGTTTCGCAGTCGTCGGGCGTGACGCCTGCCGAGTCGAACGCGCGGCGGTAGTGCGGCACGTTGGTGTAGGCGTGAGCCAACGACCAGCGCAGGCGCCGGAGTTGCAGCTCCAGCAGTGCATCC
>PLDZ01000117.1 GCA_003136295.1 Candidatus Dormiibacterota bacterium | reverse complement strand
TACTCGGCCTCCAAGGCAGCACTCACCCAGGTGGCGCGCGTGGCCGCTCTCGAGTGGGGCGCGGATCGGATCAGGGTCAACGTGATCCATCCCAACGCGGTCTTCGATACCGCGCTGTGGTCGGAAGAGATCGTCGAGGCGCGCGCGCGCCAGTATGGCCTCAGTGTCGCCGAGTACCGAGCCAACAACGTGCTGCGCGTTGAGGTGAAGAGTCAGGACGTGGCGCAGATGTGCGCGGCCATGTGCGGGCCCGCCTTCGCCAGCACCACCGGCGCGCAGGTCCCGGTCGACGGTGGCAATGAGCGGGTCATTTAGATGAGCACTCGTGGTGGCACACCCAAGGTTGCAATGAGCCGGGCTCGGGGCGCTGGCCTTGAAATCGAGCTGATGACACGCGTCGCCTCGCAGTACTACCTGGAGGGGATGACACAAGAAGCGGTGGCGCGCTCACTGCGTCTCTCACGACCCAAGGTCGGACGGTTGCTGGACCGCGCCCGAATGACTGGCATCGTGGAGATCACAGTCAATGTGCACCCCGACATCGCGCTTCAGCTGGAGGCGGCGTTGGTGTCAGCGTTCGGACTTGACCAGGTCCTTCTGGTCAACGATCAGTCCGACGAAGCAGGCCAACGGGCGTCAGTGGCCCGGGCGGCCGCTGGGTTCCTCGAGCGCCAGCTCAGCGACGGGGACGTGGTTGCGCTCGGGATGGGGAGGAATGTCGGCGCCGTGCCCGACTTCATCGGCACCCCACCGCCCCGTGCTTCGACGTTCGTCAGCGCCATCGGAGGATCGCCACTGGTGGATACCGGCGTCAACCCGAATGAGATCTGCCGTCGTCTCGCCGAGGCTTTTGCGGGCACTCCCGAGGTGCTGTACGCACCCGCATATGCGGAGACGCCGGCGGTGCGCGATGCGTTCATCAACCACGACGACGTGCGCGATGTTCTCGAGCGCGCAAGGGCGGCCAACGTCGCCCTGATCGGGATCGGCAACGCAAACGACGACAGCGCCGTCGTGAGGATGGGCTGCTTTTCGGTGGCCGAGATGCGCAGACTGCGCGATCGCGGCGCCGTCGGCGACATTCTCGGCTCGTTTTTCGATGCAGATGGCCACGCCGTCGTCGACGGCATCGGGGACCGCGTCGTGGCGATCGGGCGAGCGGATCTCGAGGGGATCAAGTGCGTTGTCGCGATCTGCAGCGAGCGAGACAAAGGCGACGCAGTCCTGGGTGCACTTCGCAGCGGCATGGTGAACGTCCTGGTCACCAACCTCTCGACTGCTCGCACCGTCCTCGAGCTGTCAGGGCGCTCATGACTCCGCGCGTCCTCTGCGCCGGCATCCTCGTCGGCGACCTCTTCGTCCCTCCCCTGCCTCGTCTACCGGCGGCCGGTGAGCTCCTGGTGACCGACGACTTCCTCATGGGAGCCGGGGGCTGCGCGGCCAACGTCGCCGTCGTCCTGTCGAAATTGGGCGTCGGCTCCAGAGTCGTGGGAAAAGTTGGCCGTGACTCCTTCGGCGATTTCGTCACCTCCTCACTGGCGGGATTTGGTATCGACGTGTCCTTTATTGGGCGGTCGGAGACGATGGGCACGGCCAAAACGGTGATCGTTCCCGTGGTCGGTGAAGACAGGCGCTACATCCACACTTTGGGTGCCAACGCCGACCTCACGGGACAGGACGTCATCCCCGGAGCGATGTCCGGCGTCGACGTCGTCTACCTTGGCGGATACCTGGTGCTACCCGGCCTCAACCCGAAGGCGGTGGTCGAGCTTTTCGAAGCAGCGCATCGGGCGGGGGCGAAGACGCTGCTGGACGTCGTCCTCCCCGGAGACACGAAAGCCACCATGGACGATCTGCGTCCGATCCTGCCGAGCGTTGACTTCTTCCTGCCCAACGACGACGAGGCCCGCCAGCTGACGGGCGAGCAGGACCCAGAACGTCAGGCCGCGGTACTCAAGGAGGCCGGCGTCGAAACCGCGATCATCACCATGGGGTCAGAGGGGCTCCTCGTTCGCACGGCGACCGACACCCGGCACCTCGCCGCGCCGAGAGTCGATTTCGTTGAAGGTTCAGGAGCCGGCGACGCGTTCGCAGCTGGACTGATCGTCGGCATCCTCGAGGGCTGGCCCCTGGAGCGGTCACTCCGGTTCGCGAGCGAGGTCGGCGCTCTCGCGTGCACCGCGTTGGGATGTTCAGCTGGAATCCCGGATCGGCAGCAAGCATTGCGGCAGATGGCAACGCACTAACTACGTCGCTGTCGTCTCGCGAAAGCGCTGCGGGTGATTAATCCTTCCTAGTGCGCAGCAGGCAGAACTCGTTGCCCTCCGGGTCCTCCAACACGACCCACGAGACATCCGGGCCCTGACCGATGTCCTTGTGGCGCGCGCCGAGTGACAGCAGCCTTTCCAGTTCCTCGGCCTGCTCGCATCCCGAGGGATTGAGGTCGAGGTGGATACGGTTCTTCACCGTCTTTCCCTCGGGCACGGGGATGAAGCTCAGCGCCAGCGNNGGCCATCGCACCTCCTTGTCCGGTCGGGCGGCCGGAGATGGCGCGCCAGAGCGGTAGAGTGGCACGTCATGACCACAAAGCGTTGCGTGCTGCCGTGGACGCCACCGTGATCACTCGCCCGAAACCATCGCGTCGACGGCTGCAGCATCTCTGCCTCGACAAGGGCTACGACTATCCGTTGGTCGATGATGCTGTTGTGGATTGCGGATACGTCGGCCATATCAGCCGCCGCGGAACGTCACCCCGCAAGAAGAAGCGTGGAGAAAGAGCGCGCCGTTGGGTTGTCGAACGCACTCACAGTTGGATCAACCGTTCCAGACGACTACTCGTTCGCTTGGAAAAGAAGGTTGAGAACTACGATGCTTTTCTCGCGCTCGCGTATGCGCAACTCATCTTTTCGAAGCTCGATCGAGTTTCAGGATAAGTTCTAAGGTACGCCCGAACTGTGTTGACACGCGAGCAGATCCAGGACGCCCGGCAGCGAGCGGCGCAGGTGCTCGACGAGGCGGGGTTCGTCCTGACCGACGCGGAGCGCGACGGCATCGAGGTGGCCGACTTCGGCCTCTCAGAGCTCGAGCAAACAGGGCTGGAGGTCGTCGTCTACATCAACACCCAGCGGGTCTGCGCCAAGGAGATCGTGATGTTCTCCGGCCAGACCTGTCCCGAGCATCGCCACCCGCCGTTCGACGGTACCACCGGCAAGGAGGAGACATTCCGCTGCCGCAGCGGCCTGGTGTACCTCTACCTCGAGGGCCCGCCAGCGGAGCAGCCCAGCTGCCGGCCGGCCAGGGCGGACCGGGGCGCGTACACGGTGTGGCACGAGGTGATCCTCCGGCCGGGTGAGCAACACCTCGTCCCGCCCAACACGCTGCACTGGTTCCAGGCGGGGCCAGCGGGTGCCATCGTCTCGGAGTTTTCCACGCAGAGCCGCGACGATCTCGATGTCTTCACGGACCCTGACATCGCTCGGACCACCGTCGTCACGTCGAGCTGAGGTTCAGCGAGCGCGAGGACCTCGCGGGCGCTACCAATGTGTCTGGCCACGGACCCAAGGGGGTGGCCGTCCCGAGCGGCGGATGATCGCCGCATGCATGGATCAGTCGATCCTCAAGACCGGGGTCGTCGGGTTAGCTCACCCGCCGGAGTTCAGCAACCCGTGGCGGAGGCGCTGGAGGTAGAGCGGACAACTTCTCATCAGTCAATATCGGGCCTCGCGCGGGGTGGCGGCCCAGTTGGCGATCAGCTCCGCCAGTCCCGATCCGGTAGAACGACCAGCCCGTGGGCGAGATCACCCGTCCCGTCTTGGTCAGGCCGAGCGCGATGCGGCGTAATGATGCCGGACGCTCGCCGGATGCTCGACGAGGGTCGACATATCACCTTGATGATGAACTGCTCAGCAGTGTGTCGATTGCCTCGAACAGGTCAAGCGCACCCCGATGGATGCGGCCCGTTTTCGCTTACGGGTACCCTACGGTCGACGGGGCTCTTGAACTGGCAACAAACTACCCACGTCGGAGCAGAGGGAACCAGAACCGGTGGACATTCGATCCGCAATGGCCGCACCGGCAGCTGCGACGGCGCCGGGGGACGCACCGCCGCGGCCGTCCATTCAGATCGTGCCACGCGCAGCGCTTCCT
>PLDZ01000268.1 GCA_003136295.1 Candidatus Dormiibacterota bacterium | reverse complement strand
ATGTACGAGCTCTTGGCGATCTGATTGGCGACCAGATCCCAGCACACCGCGAAGAAGTCCGCGAACATGATCTCCGCGATCGGCCGGAGTCCGGTCATCGCAGCCCCCATTGCCGCGCCGAGGATTGCCTGCTCGGAGATGGGCGTATCGCGCACCCGCTCGGGACCGAAGCGCTCGAGCAGCCCGACGGTGGCCTTGAATACGCCCCCAGCGCCGCCGACATCCTCGCCGAGGAAGACGACATTGGGGTCGCGCTCCATTTCCTGCGTGATCGCCCGAGCGACGGCGTCGCGGTAGGTCAGTTCCGCCATGACCATCCCCCATCGGACCACACATCGCGCATGAGGTCTTCCGCACCTGGAGCAGGCGATGCCTTCGCGCTGACTGTCGCCGTCTCGACATCACCGTCGGCGGTCTCCTCGATCGCATCGAGGTCCGCTTCGCTGACGCCACCGGCGATGAGCCGCGTGCGGTAGAGCACGATCGGGTCGTACGCCTTCCAGGCGGCAACCTCGGCGTCCGGCCGGTACTTGCCGGGATCGGCGCGCGAGTGACCGGAGCTGCGATAGGTGCGAGCCTCGATCAACGAGGGACCGCCGCCGTTGCGAGCGCGGTCGAGGCTCTCGCGCGCGGTGAGGTACATCGCGTCCGCATCGTTGCCGTCCACGAGGATGCTGGCCAGCCCGTACGCGGCAGCGCGATCGGCCGCGGGATTGGCGACCGCGGTGACCGCGCGAATGGGCGTGTACTCCATGTACATGTTGTTCTCGCAGACGAACACAACGGGGAGCTTCCACACCGCAGCAAGGTTGAGCGACTCGTGGAAGGCGCCGATGTTGGTCGTGCCGTCGCCGAAGAACGCGACCGCGACGCGTCGCTCGCCACGGTATTGCGCCGACCACGCAGCCCCAAGCGCGATTGTGAGGTGCGCACCGACGATCGCATACGACCCCATGACGCCGTGGCTCACATCGGTCAGGTGCATCGAGCCGCCTTTGCCCGACAGCACACCGCACGTGCGGCCCAGCAGCTCGCCCATGACACCGGTCATCGAGGTGCCGCGCGCGAGCGTGTGCGCGTGGCCGCGGTAGGTCGCGAAGGTGTAATCCTGATCCTCCATCGCCTCGCCGAAGGCCGCGGCGATCGCCTCCTGGCCCAGGGAAAGATGGCTCGTCCCCTTGACCAGGTTCTCCATGAAGAGGTCATAGGCGCGCGTTTCGAACTTGCGCATGCGCACCATCTGGCGGTAGAGCGCCAATTGGGTAGGGACATCGACGCTGCCCTCGGGCTGATGCAGCGTCCCGGGGTCGATCCCCGGCGGTCCCGCCGTCGCGGGAGGACCGTCAGTGGTTGACGTCATCTCTCTGCTCTCCTCTCGAATCGCACGTGCATACCGGCTAATACTTGTTGGTGACAAACAGCTCTTCGGCGGGGAAGAGGGTCAGCAGCGAGCAGCCACTTGAGGTGACCACGACTTCCTCCTCGATTCGCGCCGCCGACTGGCCGTCGGTCGCGGGGCAGTACGTCTCGAGCGCGAAGACCATCCCCTCATGGAGCTCGATGGGATGTTCGAGGGAATTGAGCCGGGAGATGATCGGCCGCTCGTGCAGGCCAAGACCGAGTCCGTGGCCGAACTGCAGCCCGAACGCGGCCATCTCGCTCTGGAACCCGAAGTCCTTTGCCTCCGGCCACAATCCCGCGATCTGATCCGTGCTGGTTCCCGGGCGCACCAGTTCGATTGCCGAATCGATCCACTCGCGAGCGCGCGCGTATGCATCGCGTTGTGCGGGGGTCGAGCGACCGACGGCGAATGTGCGGTAGTAGCACGTGCGATAGCCGTTGAAGGATTGGATGATGTCGAAATACGCCTGGTCGCCGGGACGGATCAGCCGATCCGAGAAATTGTGTGGATGAGGGTTGCAGCGCTCGCCCGAGACCGCGTTGATGGCCTCGACGTCGTCTGATCCCATCTCGTAGAGGCGCTTGTTGGCGAGCGCGACAATCTCGTTCTCGCGCACGCCGGGCTTCAATGCCTCGGCGATGTCCTGGTAGACGCCGTCCACCATCGCCGCGGCTGTGGAGAGCAGCGCGATCTCATCGGGCGACTTGATGAGACGTGCGTCGAGCATGACCTGCTGCGCGTCGCGGACGTCGATGCCGGCACTGAGCAACTCGAGCAGCATCGGCGTCTCCGCGATGTCGACACCGAGTGGCATGCCCGCCACGCCGGCGGCTGCGAGCTCCGACTGAATTTCCTCCACCGCACGCGTGATCAGGCCGGCCTCGGGCGCGACCGCGCCGCGCAGNNGCGGATCCGAAGTCCCAGACGATCGGCTCGCCCCCTCGAGTCAGCAGCGCATAACGCGCCACCTTGTCACGAGCCCACTCCCCGATCATCGTCGCTGAGACGTACCGGATGTTGTTGATATCGAACAGGAGGACGGCTCCCAGTTCCGAGGCCTCGAGTGCTGCACGTGCGCGCGAAAGTCGGTATGCGCGCAGCCGCGTGAAGTCGACGCGCTCCTCGAAGTCGANNTCACCGGTGCGGTTCCTTATCCGAGCTGCTCGCTCATCCAGTCCGCCATCGCCGGTCGGTACTTGTAGGCGATGTTGTTGCAAACGTGATTGCCATCCGGATACATGAGCAGCGTGGCGTTGGGGGCCTCACGCGCGATACGCTCGGCTTGCTCGGGCGGGAAGAGGCGGTCACGCGCACCGTGAATGACCAGCAACGGTTGGGTCACCTGGCCCAGGACCCCGTGAAGGTTGAGGCCGTATGCCTTCTCTCTCGCCTCCTCCTCGCTGGCGGACTTGGTGTAGAAGACGTAGCCGCCACGCGTGAGCGGGTTGAGCGCGTCCCAGCATTCGCCGAGGTTGTAGGGACCGGCCAGCCCGACAACTGCGCTTAGGCGCGGCTCGTGCGCCGCTGCACGCGGACCGTATATGGCCCCCATGCTGATACCCATGAGTCCGATCAAGCCGAAGGTGCTGTCAAGCCCGATATCCGCGAGGTGGTCGAGCACCGGCGTGATCACGGTCTCCCAATTGGGGCGGATGGCGAAATCGACTGAGTTCTCCGATTGCCCGGGACCGTCGATGCTGAGTGTCGCCATCCCACGGCGGAGGAACTCGTCCTCGATGCTGAACATCTCCTCCTTCGACGAATCAAGGCCGGGGACGATGAGCACGAGTGGCGGCTTCGGCACCGCCCTCGGGCGGCGGAGATGACCAGGGATGACGTGTCCCTCGAAGGGAATGTCGAGGCGTTCCGCGGGCGGGTCAAGGTGGGCTAACGCCCGCCCGTAGACGGCGACGGCCTGGTCCCGCAGGGTTGCATGCAGTGCCAGGTCCTCGAACCACAGGAACTTGCCGAGGTGATAACACCACGCCGCTCGTTGGTACGCCGCCGCCGCCGACACCACACGGCCCTTGCGCGCCGCCTCCCGGCCAATCGCCTCGTGCACGCCGCCCATCTCGTGCCAGTTCGGCCCCCAGTCCGCCCATTCGACAGTCTTCGCCAGGACGTTCTCGAAATCGTTGACGTCAATGCCGTTGGCCACGAATCGCGGCTGCCAGTGATGCGCGGCGATCTGCACGCGGTTCATCGCCGTGTCCATCACACCGGTGCTCCGAGGAACAGTCGCCCGATCTCGCCATTGCCGAGCACGCCTGCTCCCGTTCCCTCGAGACGCAGGCGACCGCTCTCGAGGACGACGCCATGGCTCGCGAGGCTCAGGCCCGAGCGCGCGTTCTGTTCCACCAGCAGAATCGTGCGACCGGCCTTGTTCATGTCGCGGATCAGGTCGAACACGATGGTGTGGGTTTTCGGATCGAGCCCCATCGACGGTTCATCGAGCACAAGGAGTTTCGGATCGAGCATGAGCGCGCGAGCGAACTCCACGATCTTCTGCTGGCCGCCGGACAATGCAGCCACGCGTTCGTGGCGGCGCTCGGCAACCATGGGAAACGTCTCGCAAACATTGGTCATCCTGCGCGCCAGCAGGCCTCGGTCCGATAGCGTGTACGCACCCATCCGCACGTTCTCCCAGACGGTCATGGTCGGAAAGAGACTGCGCTCCTGGGGCACCTGGACGATCCCGAGTCGCAGGATCTGGCGGGGAGTCAAGCCGGCGATCGAATCGCCGCAGAAGCGCACGGCGCCGAGCCGCGGCTTGATCAATCCGCTCACAAGGCGAAGGATTGTCGACTTGCCGGCGCCATTCGGGCCCACGACGCACGTGATGGCGCCCTCTTCGACGGAGAGACTCAATTCGTGAAGAACGTCGCCGCCACCATACCCCGCGGTGACGCCGTCGAGCTCGAGGAGTGCGCTCATCTATGACCCCAGATACGCGTCAAGCACGGCGGGATTGCCGCGGACATCGGCGGGCGTGCCCTGTGCCAGCACCGCACCTCGATGCAGCACGACGATCTGCTCGCACAACCCCATCACGAACGGCATGTTGTGTTCGAC
>PLDZ01000054.1 GCA_003136295.1 Candidatus Dormiibacterota bacterium | reverse complement strand
GTGTTCGTGTTCTACCCGCTGATGCTCGGTGCCATCAGCATCGTCGCGTCGATCATCGGGACGTGGTTCGTGCGCATGGGTCGGGGCACCTGGATCATGGGTGCGCTCTATCGCGGACTCATTGTGTCAGCGGTGGTGGCACTCGCAGGTTTCCTGCTGATCACCGTGCTGCTGAACAACGGCGGCTATCTCAGTCATTTCGATCACCCGGTGTTCAACCTCTTCTGGTGCGCGGTGATCGGCATCGTGATCACCGTCCTCATCGTCGCAGTCACCGAGTTCTTCACGGGGGCACAGTTCTGGCCGGTGCGCACCATCGCGAGGGCCTCGCAGACCGGGCACGCCACCAACATCATCGCGGGGCTCGCGATCGGCATGGAGGGAACCGCGATCCCGGTGCTCATCATCGCCGTCGGCATCCTCGCGTCGGCCGCGCTCGGTGGCCTGTACGGGATCGGCATCGCCGCGATGGCGCTGCTGAGCATGACCGGCATCGTGGTGGCGATCGACTCCTACGGCCCGATCACCGACAACGCCGGCGGCATCGCGGAGATGGCCGACCTGCCCGAGTCCGTTCGCCAGGTCACCGACCCCCTTGACGCGGTGGGCAACACCACCAAGGCGGTCACCAAGGGCTATGCGATTGGTTCCGCTGGTCTCGCGGCGCTGGTGCTGTTCGCGAGCTACACGGACATCCTCAACAAGACACTTCTTGCCGCGCACAAACCGCCGATCAACTTCGACCTCACGGCGCCGCCGGTCATTGCCGGGCTTCTGCTCGGCGGGATCATGCCGTTTCTGTTTGGCTCTCTGGCCATGCTCGCGGTCGGACGAGCTGCCGGCGCAGTCGTCACCGAGGTGCGCCGGCAGTTCCGCGAGATCCCCGGGATCATGGAGGGAACCGCCAAGCCTGAATACGGCACGTGCGTGGCGCTGGTGACAGCGGCAGCGCAGCGCGAGATGATCCTTCCGGGTCTGCTGCCTGTGATCTTTCCGCTCATCGTGGGCTTTGTGCTGGGCGCCCAGGCTCTCGGCGCGATGCTGCTCGGCACCATCGTCGTGGGCGTGTTCGTCGCACTGCAGATGACCACCGGCGGCGGCGCGTGGGATAACGCCAAGAAGTACATCGAAGAGGGCAACTACGGCGGCAAGGGATCCGACGCCCACGCGGCCGCGGTCACCGGCGACACCGTCGGTGACCCATGCAAGGACACCGCCGGTCCCGCGATCAACCCGATGATCAAGGTGATGAACATCATCGCGATCCTCGCGATCCCCACGATCGCCCTGCACCACCTCTTCTACTAGTCGTCGCGCCGCGGCTGACAACGCCGGGACACGGATCTCGCAACGTCGGCATACTGTTCTCCATGGCACAGACGACTGCTCCGGTCGACGAGGCAGGCGATCAGAGAGCGCCGCATGAGAAGTCCCACCATCGCGACCTGCAGGGTGGCGCGGCGCGCGCCGCGGTCTTCGGCATCAGCGACGGCCTGCTCACCAACATCTCGCTGATCCTCGGCGTCGCCGGCGCCAATCCGGTTCCTTCCGTCGTCCTCCTCGCCGGCCTCGCCGGCCTGGTGGCGGGGGCGTTCTCGATGGCCGCGGGCGAGTACGTGTCGATGGCGGCTCAGTCCGAGTTGCTTCAGCGCGAGCTGGAGCTCGAGCGCCGCGAGCTCGAGCGCCACCCTGAAGACGAGACGAGGGAGCTCGCGGCCGTATACCGCCTTCGGGGGGTCGATGCGGCGGATGCGCGTCGGGTCGCCGAAGCGATCATGAGCGACCCTGAAGTCGCGCTCGAGGTTCACGCTCGGGAGGAGCTGGGGTTACAGCCCGGCAAGACGGGGAACCCCTGGCAGGCGGCGGGTTCCTCGTTCGTCATGTTCTCGATCGGGGCGATCATCCCCCTGTTCCCGTGGTTCTTCGTCAGCGGAATCGTCGCGACGCTGCTGTCAATCGGGCTTGGAACCGTGTCCGTGCTCGCGGTCGGCTGGACGGTCGCAATCTTCACCGGCCGCTCCCGGGTCCGCTCAGCGCTTCGCCAGCTGGCCTTCGCCACCGTCGCCGCCGGCGTGGCATTTGGGGTCGGTCACCTTGTCGGCAATCTTGTGAACGTCCGAACGGGCTGATCCAGTTCTGTCGCGTCACTCGAGGCAAACGCCCCTCGGATCTAGAGTCGCACCATGCGGAAAGCGGTGCGCCGTGCTGTGGTGCTTGTGGCGTGTGCACTCTTCGTGCTTGTCGCCCTCCCCACGGCGGTCCGGGCTTCCGGACCGATACTCACACCGATACTCACGCTGACAGGCAGGTCGTCGGGCAGCATCGGAAGCACCGTCACCTACGCATACAGCTGGGACGCAACAGCCTGTTCCACAGCGGGAGTGATCGCCGGCGACACCGTCATCCTCGTGTGGGAGAACTCATCGTCGAGCGAGCCAATCGGGTCGACGCTCGTGGCGATCGGCGGGATTGGGGGTAGCTGCGCTGGCACCGTGACCGGGCGAGTACCGGGCGACTCCACAACCGGCGACACCCACGTCTCGACCGCATACGTGCAGAACGCGTCCCTACCGATCGGGGGGAGCGAGGCGACCGCCAACCAAGGGTTCTTCGTGACTCCCGCTCCCACGCCGACGCCCAAGCCGACGAGCAAGCCGACGGCGCGCCCGACACCGTCCCCACGTCCCCCGACATCCTCGACCTCCGCAGCGCATCACGGCGCGTTGCGAGACCCAAAGGGCGCGCAGGCCATAGCAACCGCCTCGGGCACGCATCCCGGCGACGCTGGCGGGCCGCCGCACAAGGGGGCCGTTATCACCTCGACAGCTCCGATCACGGGCGCTTCGAGTCTTCTCGCCGTCATCCCTGGCGGCTGGTTCGGACTCGGTATCGCCGCCGGCGTTGTACTGGCCGCCGGAGTCGCGGCAACACTCGTCACGATGGAGCGCCGCCGCTTTGCGCGGATGTACCCCAAGGAGAGTCGGCGCGGGCACCGATGATCGCCACCTTGGGCCCCATCCCGCGTCCTCTACACTCGGTGCAGGGTGGACGAGTATCAGCTGGAGATNNCGGCGCTGATCGAGGAGTACGAGACCGAGTACCGCAATCTCAGCTCCCTCTACAGGGCGGCCACGGACACCTTCAACGCCGACCAGACCGATCCGCGTCTCCCCGACGCGCTCGCGTCACTCGGGTTTGGCGACTGGACGCTCACCAACGTGTACAGCTTCGTATACGACGCATCGATGGAGCTGCCGGTTGATGACGGGCGCGAGCTCGCGCGACGCATCGACGAGACTGACTACGCAGCCTCGCTGCTGGCTGTGCTCGAGCTCACTGACTGACGCTCCGGGATCTTCTTTCCGGGGTTGAGCACGCCGTGCGGATCGAGCGCTGTCTTGATGCGGCGCATCAACTCAACTGTTCCGGGCCCGAGTTGGCGCTCGACGTACTCCAGCTTTGCGGCGCCGACACCGTGCTCTCCCGACAGCGAACCCCCCATGCCGAGCACCGTCTCGAACAGCTCACCAGCTGCGGCGTCGGCGCGCGCCCGTTCTCCGTCGATCCGCGGATCGATCAGGAAGGTGGCGTGAACGTTGCCGTCGCCGAGGTGTCCGAAGTTCACCACCGGGAGCTCGTGCTTGATCCCGAGGTCGCGGGTGTGAGCAACCAGCTCGGCAACACGGTCGCGAGGGACGACCACGTCCTCGTTGACCTTGCCGATCTGCACCTTGGCGACGGCAGCGCTGACCGCCTTGCGCGCGGCCCAGAGACGCTGCGCCTGACCGGGCTCCGTGGCCCGCTGCAGCTGTGAGGCGCCCGACCGGGTGATAGCGGTGCACGCGGCCTCGGTGTCCGCGCCGACGGTGGCCGGGTCGCCCTCGAGCTCGACGATGAGCAGCGCTGCGGAGTCCCCGCCGATATTGCCGCCGCCGGCCTTGCGGACCGCGTCGAGCGCCCCGGCGTCGAGGAACTCCAGCGCCGCTGGGACGATACCGGCCTCACTGATCTCGGCAACCGCGGCGGCCGCCCGCTCCATGCCGGTGAAGGTTGCCGCAAGCGTCGACCGCGACCTGGGGGCGGGGATCAGCCGGAGGAGCACCTCGGTGATCACGCCGAGCGTTCCCTCCGAGCCGACCATGAGCGACAGCAACCCCGACGCCGATATGTCACCGCCCTCGCCGAGCCGGACGATCCGCCCATCGGAGAGGACCGCTGTGATGCCCGCGACGAAATCGGCCGTGACGCCGTAGCGGAGGGTGTGCGGACCCGCCGCGTTGCAGGCGACGTTGCCACCGATCGTGCACGTCGTCGATGAGCCGGGATCTGGCGGGTAGTACAGGCCGGCCGCCGTCGCCTGCGCATGAATCCCGGCGGTGATGGCGCCGGCCTGCGCATGAATTCGCAGCGCCTCGGATTCGAGGCCGAGGATCCGGTTGAGCCGGGCGAGGCTGAGGATGACCCCCCCACGGGACGGCGACGCACCCGCCGCGTAGCCGGTGCCGGCCCCCCGGGGGACGATCGGGATGCGGTGGACGGCGCAGACACTGACGACGCCGGCCGCCTCTTCGGTGGATCCCGGGAACACCACCGCGTCCGGAAGGTGCCGCTCGCCGGATGCACCCCACGCGTCGTACGCATACGCAGCGAGATCCGCCGGGCGCGTGTAGACGTTTGAGGGAGCCACCTGACCCTCAAGATCGCGAATCACACGACGATCGAGCATGCCCGCCGCATTGTAGAGAGCGCATCAATTCCGCTGCACCTCGTTGCGCCGACCGCCGCCCGGATCCGGGACCAATCGCGTTGAATAGGAGGATGCGACGGAGCGCGTTCGCGTGTGCCCTCGGCTGTCTCATGACCGTTGTGCTGAGCGCATGCAGCTCGTCGCCGGCGCGGCCTCGCGCGACAAGCATCGTCGCGCCGGTCCGTCTCCTCACCGCGCCGCCGCAGGTGATCGCGCTTGCCAACGCTTTCGAGGATCAGTTCGCCTCAGGCGACTACGCGGTGCAATGGAACGAGCTGGCGCCGCAGGCACAGGCCATGTGGCCCTCGGAGGTTGCGCGTTCGGCGATGCTCACCCGGAAATTCGCGCATGCCGCGGTGGTCAGCGTCACGGTAGGCGCCCCAACGTTCGAATCGACCTGGACCGCACCGGAGAACCCATCGTCGCATGCCGAGAACGTCTGGAGTTTCCCGCTCGAGGTCAACTTCGCCGATCCGGCTGCGCTGCGTCCGGCCGGCGTTGCCGCTTTGTTCTCGATGACGTCGCTGCAGATCGCGCTCGACCCCGCATCCGGTACCGCCGAGATGCTCGGTGAAGGCCCGGAATCGCTCGATGCGCCGATCATCGTGCCGGCATCGATCCCGAGGGTGAGTCTCGACGTGCCGATCCTCATGTATCACCTCGTCGACCAGATTCCGCCGCGATCAATCGAGCCATCGAACTACGGATGGCAGCTCGAGATCGGCCTCACCACGTTGCCAAGCGCCTTCGACACCCAGATGGCCTATCTCGTGAGCATTCACGCAACCTCGATCTCCCTGCAGCATCTTGCTGATGCCCTGCTCTACGGACTCGCACTGCCGCCCCATCCATTCGTGATCACGTTCGACGATGGACGGCTCAGCCCGTGGACGAACGCGGTCCCCGTGTTGCGCCAGGATGGATTCACGGCTGTGTTCTTCCCATGCACGGGACTCATCGGCGGCAAGGTCGGACCGCAGAGGTACATGACCGCATCGGAGCTCAAGAACCTCGCCACCACGGGGTTCTCGATCGAGGATCACACCATCAATGACAACACCGACTTCTTCTCTGCGGGTGCGCACACGCTCGACCTGTTGACGAATCGCACCAAGGGCGTCCTGCAGAACCTCACGGGCGATCCCATCCAGTTCATCGCATACACCGGTGTGTGGCCATGGCCGATGAGCACTCAGGGCACTGTGCAGGAGACATCGATGTTCGCCACGCTCGCGAGCTATGGATACCTCGGCGGAGTCCAGGATCTTCGGATCGACAGCGCCACGGAGACGAGTACGGCGATGTGGCAGCTTCCGAGGCTCCGTATCGGCCTCACCACCGGCATCGGATCCTTAGAACGCTGGTTTCGCGCCCAGCCCTCCTGAGCTTCGGCTCGGGGGAGCCTGGTTATACTCAAATGGAGATGAGTGATCCCGGGGCGCTTGACGCTCTCGAGCGCGCGCTTGCCACCGTCATCGATCCCGAACTGCACAAGCCGATGCTCCAGCTCGGGATGTTGCGCGACCTCGCGATCGAAGGCGGCGTTGCCTCGGTTCGCGTTGTGCTCACCACGCCGGCATGCCCGCTCAAGGATCGCATCCGTGAGGACATCGACGCCGCGGTCGTCGGGGTGGTGACAGGCATCACGCGCGTCGAGATCACCTGGGACGCGGACGTCAGCACCACGCGAGGATTGCCGGGACGCCAGGAGATTGCCGGGGTCCGAAATGCGATTGCCATCAGCGCCGGCAAGGGCGGTGTCGGCAAGACCACCGTCGCGGTCAACGTTGCGATCGCGTTGCGGCTTGCCGGAGCGCGAGTCGGCCTGCTTGATGCTGACGTCTACGGACCGAACGTGCCGATCATGCTGGGCATTCGTGAGCGTCCCCATGCCGCTCCCGATGGCAAGATGGCGCCGCTCGAGGCACACGGACTCAAGGTGGTGTCATTCGGCACCATCCTCGATCCCGGTCAGCCGGTGATCTGGCGTGGTCCAATGCTTGCCAAGGCCTTGCGCGAGTTCCTCTACGAAGTGTCATGGGGCGAGCTCGACTATCTCGTCATCGATCTCCCCCCTGGGACCGGCGACGTTCAGCTGAGTCTCGCGCAGAGCATGCCGATGACCGGGGCGGTCATCTGCACGACTCCTCAGGACGTGTCACTCGCCGACGTGAGTCGCGGCATCGAGATGTTCCGCAAGCTCAACGTGCCGGTGCTCGGCGTCGTCGAGAACATGAGTGGCTTCATCTGCCCGCACTGCAACGAGCGCACCGACATATTCGGCTCCGGTGGCGGGCGCGACCTCGCCGCGCGCTACGAGTTGCCCTTCCTTGGTGCGGTGCCGCTCGATCCGCGCATCCGTGGTGCGGACGGTGACGGTCGCCCGATCATGGCCGCTGCACCATCGAGCCCGATCGGCGAGGTCTTCCGCGACGTCGCGTCGCACATCGCCGCGCAGGTCAGTCAGGAGAACTTCAGCGCCGCTGCCGGCCCGGTGATGCCGAGCGGTCCGCGTCTGCCCGTCGCCTCCTAGGAACTAGCCGGCGATGACGGCCTTGACCGCGTCACGCACGGTTCGGAGCGCTGAGACGTCGTCGATGAAGACACGGATCACCTGGTTGTGCTGCGGCAATCGTGCAACCAATTCGGCGGCGCGAGCGGCCTCGATGGTGTCATTGAGCGGGTCGTAGATCCTCACCATCCCGTCGTCCGTCATCGGGTTCTGCGGTGCGATACGAGCGATGGCAACATCGACTTCGACACGAGCGCCGAGTGCCTTGGACGCAAGCTCCGCATCGAGCCGCTCCTGCAGCATCGAGGTGTCAGTTTCCATGTGGACGACGCTTTCGTAGGCGAGATGCCAAGGCAGGTCGCGCGCCGCGATGCGCGCCCATGCGTCCGCGAGGCGGCGCCGCTCGGTGCCCGGCGCTTCCCGTTGCCAGCGCTGCACCGCAACCAGAACCGACCAGTCGTTGAGCAACTCGTACTCGTCGAGATGCTCGAGTGGGTTGCCGTGGAGGAGCTGCGCGATGGTGTCGGCGAAGATCTCGCGCATCGACAGGTCGAAGCGTCGCCCGGTTCGGTGGTGATACACCTGCAGGTACATGTAAAGGCGTGAGGCAAGGAACATCTCGAGTGCACCCGCGGCATGCGCGTGGAGGACGATGCTGTCACCACTCACGAACGTGTAATGGATGAGCCGCTGCACTTCCACGGCGCCGAGGCTGATGCCGCACATGTACGCGTCACGCGGCACGTAGTCGAGGTTGTCAACGGTCGCGGGCCCGCACAGAATGGGTTTCAGCGCGTGCAGCCACGGAGGCGGCGAGTATCCGTCGATGTCAGCATCGGCCATCACCCACGCAACCCACATGGGATCTATCTGCTCGCCGGGCGCGAAACGATCGGTGGGGCTGGCGCGCAGCGAAGCGATGATATCGCCCAGCTGATTGGTCACGAGATGGCGGCCGATCACCTCGTGATCGAGATGCCACTGCGCGAGCACTTCATGGTCGAAGAAATGACCGAATGGGCCGTGACCGACATCGTGCAGGAGCCCTGCGATCCGGAGGGTCTCCTCTACCAGTGCCGGCGATGGCGCATCGGGGAATGCCGCACGCAGGGAATTGTCGACGCGCCGAGCGAAGAGACTCGCGAGATGCATCGCACCCAGCAGATGGGTGAATCGTGAGTGTTCGGCGCTGGGGAAAACCCACCATGCCGACTGCAGTTGGTGAACGCGGCGGAGGCGCTGCAACCAGACCGTGTCGAGGAGCTGACGCTCGCTCGCCTCACCCAGCCGGTCCTTGGTGATCTCTATGTAGCCATAGAGTGGATCGGCGATGAGATTGACCTGGCGGAAGCGCTCCGCCGCGCCGAGGGAGCTACTCGTCCTCGTCCTCTTCCTCGTCGTCACCCTCTTCTTCGTCGTCATCATCGGCGAGCGACACGGGTTTCCAGCCGCGGAGGTCGGTCATCGAGGCTCTCCTGAATGGGGCGATCTGCCGGCTGTCCGGTCAGCCAATTTTATACGCCATCGCCACTGCCGGACGCCGGGACAGTGGTCAGGCGACCGCCTAGTGGATGTCACGACTCGGTGATCCTGTGACAGGGGCGTGTCACTGCGGCGATTCGCTTCTAGAATCGAATCGGTGCGCCGTAGCTTCACGCTCACGTCCCTCTTCATCGCGGCACTGTCCGTTGCGTGGTCAGCGACACCAGTCGCGGCTGCTGGACTTCCGATTCACGCAGCGTTCTCAGCAACTTCGGAGCATGTTCCGAGCACCAAGCACGCGCAAGCCGGGACGCGAGGTGTGTCGACGACGCTCGGATCACTGCCCGTGCAGCTCCGCGCCTTCGCTGGTGGGGGACAGCTCGCCGCGATCGGGGCAGCCGGATCCTCCGGTAACAGCGCGGTCACGACGCCCGCCGATCCGAGCATCGCGGCGGGCCCGAGCAACGTTGTCGAAGCCGTCAACAGCGCGCTCTTTGTGTATGCGCGCACCGGCGGCACCCCGATCAAGTTCGGCATCAACATCATGATCAACAACAGCGTCTCGAGTGGCTGGTCGGTGCGCTCCCCGCACGTCGTCTACGACCCACAGTCCGGTCGCTTTCTGCTGATGGTGCTCGAGTTCGACGTGGCGGCGTGTGGCAGCCAGCTGGTGATGATGGAGTCGCAGTCGAATCCGGCTCTGCCGTGGACAGCGCGTGGAACGCTGAACATCGACTCGCAGCTCAACCCACCGCCGAGTGGGAAGTGGGTACTCGCCGACGTCGCGCTGGCGTTGACGTCGACGCTCCTGGTCGAGTCGAGCGACTACCAGTCCTGCACCTCCGGCACGCTCGGTGCCTTGGCTGCCAGCCAGACTGACGAAATCCAGCGCGCCGACCTCATGAGCGGCACGATGACCGTCAACAGCGTCGCATTCCAGGTTGGTGGTCCGATCGGCGTGCAGCCGGTGATGGGGCTGGGATTGGCAAGCGTTGCCTATGAGGTCTCCAACGACGCGAATTGCTCAGCATCGCAGGCGAGCACCGTCGCGGTCTTCACGATCATTGGCGCTCCCGATTCGCACAACGTTTCCATCGGGTGCTCGCCAGGGACGTCGTCGTTCTCCGAGACATCCGGCAGCAGCACTCCGCCCGCAGCGCCACAGGGTGGCACGAGTATCACCCTGCAAACTCACGATGACCGGTTCCTGTCAGCGGTCTGGGAGAACAACGTGCTCTGGGCTGCGGGCAATACCGGGTGCGCGACGGGGGCGTGCCTCAACGTTGTGCACGCGACCGCGACGTCCGCCGGTGCCGTCTCGGCTGGAAGCCAGCTCACCCCCGAAGGAGTCAGCGGTTCGTACCTGTACTACCCGTCGCTCGCGGTGGACACAGCGGGCGATGTGATAGTCACCTTCGATGAGTCGTCGAGCACAACTCCAGAATCGATGATGCTCGTCTCCATCACCGGCGGGAGCACGTGGAGCAGCAGCTTTGCAACGCTGGACACCAGCACCACCTTCTACAGCCCGGGTGGCTGCACCTCGTGCAGCTGGGGTGACTACTCAGGTGCAGTGCAGGACGCTTCGCATCCGACCGACGTATGGGTCGTGTCCGAGGACACGCACGCAAACACCGACACCGGCTGCGCGACGGCGAACAGTTGCTGGGACACGTACATCGCGCGGTACACGTTCGCCTCACCGACGGTGTCATCGCTGACGCCGTCGTCAGGACCGGTTGGAGGCGGGGAGAGCGTGCTTGTGTCCGGCTCCGACTTTGCGAACGGCACGACAGCAATGATCGGCACCACACCGATAACGCCCACCAACATCACGCCCGACTCGTTCACGTTCACCACCCCGCCAGGGCCGACTGCAGGCGGTCTCGAGAACGTCATCGCGACCGATTCGCTGGGGTCGAGCACCGCCACGCCCGCATCGGCATATCTGTACATCCCCCTGTCCAACTACGTGCCTGTCACCCCATTCCGCGTTCTCGACACTCGCAACACGGGAGGCCCGCTCGGGCCGGGTATCACCCGACCGCTGCAGGTGACGGTGGGCACGGTTCCAACCAACGCGACCGCTGCGGTGCTCAACGTCACCGAGGTGAGTGGTACCGCGTCGAGCCTGCTCACGGTGTACCCCTTCAACACCCCAAGACCGACGGCGTCCAATCTGAACTTCGGGCCCGGGACCGTCATCGCCAACCTGGTCACGGTGACGCTTGGGCCCAGCTCAGGAGGGGGTTGGATCGATATCTACAACGCGCTCGGGAGCGTGAACGTGGTCGTTGACGTCGAGGGTTACTTCACGACCCATCCGGCGACCACCTTCGATGGGCTCTTCCACCCGATCCGACCGGTCAGGGTCTGTGACACACGCACGTCGTGTGAAGGCCATACCGCCGTTGGATCCGGACAGTCGATCGTGGTGACGGTCCCGACTGCCGGCGGGGTGCCCGCTGACGGATCGGCTGGGTCAGCGGTGGTGAACATCACCGGCGTGGCCGGTAACGCCTCGACGTATCTCAGTCTCTTCCCGACTGACGCGAGCGGACACTGCAACCCCACCGGGACGTCGACGGTGAACCTCTTGCCGGGGGTCGTCCGCGCGAACCGGGTGATGGTGAGGCTCGGCCCGACCGGCGTTGGCCGTCCGGACGATGCGCTCTGCGTGTACAACGCAGCCGGCACGATCAACGTGCTTATCGACGTCGACGGCTGGTACGGGAGCACGACGGCAACGGCAACCCCACCCGGATATCAGTACCAGGCGCTCGGACCGACTCGGATCTGCGATACGCGAATCGCATCGACATCCTGCTCCACCGGTGCCATCAGCGCCGGCACCGCTCTCCAGCGCCTGATCACCGTCGCCGGCCGTGCCGGTGTGCCCGCCTTCGGCACCGGCCCCCCCGTGGTGGCGATCATCGCCAATCTGACGGCCATCGCGCCGACAGCGGCGACCTACCTCACCGTCTTCCCGGCGAACCTGGCGGGCCCCAATGGGGTCTCGGACCTCAACGTCGGCGCAGGAGCGGTGCTGCCCAACCTCGCGGTGGTGGAAGTCGACACGGTCGCGGGCAATTCGAACGATGGCGACGTCTTCGTGTACAACGGTGCCGGCAGCGTCAATGCGATCCTCGATCTCGAGGGCTGGTTCCAGTAGCAATCGGGGGCTGATCGAACTGGGTTGTCGTCACAGCCCGGCGAACTCGATCGTTGCGACGGTGTGACGGCAACGTCAGACCCTCTCTGGCAGTCTGGACCGGCATGCATTCGAAGTTCTCTCGACTTGCGCTTGCATCGTTGCTCGCGGCATCGGCGAGCGTGGCTCCGGTATTCGGCGCAGGCGCAGCGGGCGCGAGCACACCGGCCCCCGCCGCGGCGCGGAGTGTCGGTGCGGTGGTCGACCTGACCGGGTTCGCACCACGAACGCCGACGACCATCCATTCGGCGCCTGCACCGACCCTGGGAACGCCGCCGGCCGGTCACGCCGCGCCGACGGTGACGCACGGCATGGT
Organism: Candidatus Dormiibacterota bacterium; assembly: GCA_003136295.1. GTDB lineage: Bacteria > Chloroflexota > Dormibacteria > Aeolococcales > Aeolococcaceae > Palsa-851. The sequence continues at coordinate 3,612 of PLDZ01000054.1, read as the reverse complement.
CACCGCCCTGGTCGCGGGCACGGGCAACTACGGAGCCCCCCTCATCAGCGGCTGTACGTGGGCGACCTGGGTGACCAAATGCCAAAACCTCACGGCGTATGGCAACGGCTCTGGATTCAACAACGTCGGCTGTGGCCCACCGAACGGGTGCGCATTCGGTCCGGAATTCCAGTGCGAGGAGCTTGCGGATCGCTATGCGTACTACGCGTGGGGTGAACCCGCCAACTGGTACCCGTATGGCGCAGTCGGCGGGGCGTCGACGATGTGGCAGGCAGGTCCGAAGCTGCCCATCCCGCTCGCGCAGTACCCGAACGGGAGCGGCACCCCGCCGATGCAGGGTGATCTCATGATCTTCGCTCCCGGATGGCTCGGCAACTACTGGGACGGTTCAGGGCACGTTGCCATCGTTCGCGATGTCGGCCCTGGCTACGTCGACTTGGTCGAGCAGAACGCTACGTCGTCGGGTACGGATCGATTCGCGCTCAGTGGTTCGCGCGTGACCGCCAACGGCTACACGCCGATCATCGGCTGGCTCAGGCAGACCGAGCAGACCCCGATCGAGCTCGCGTCGGGCAACGTGGCGGGAACGCCGCAATCGGTCTCGGACCAGTCCGGCGACATGGACGTGGTGTGGCGCGGCGCCGGCGACTCGAAGCTGTACGACCTCGCATACCGCAACCAATCGTGGCAGCACGCGGCATCCGCCATCAGTGGTGGTGCGAACGTGGCATCGACTCCGGCCGTGGTGTCCCCGACGCCGGGACAGGTCGACGCATTCTGGGAGGACGCCTCGGGCAATCTCTGGCAGGTGCAGTCGCAGACCGGGTTCTTCGGAACCGAGACGTGGTCGACGCCGCAGCAGCTGAATGTGGGTCCGATGGCGCTCGGGTCGGCTCCCGCGGCGGTGAGCCAGGCTCCCGGGCAGATCGAGGTGTTCTGGAAGGCCACCGACGGCACGCTCTGGTCGGAGTCATTCAACGGTGCTTGGTCGGCGCCGACGCCACTCAACAGCGGCCCCGTCGCCGGTAACCCGGACGCGGTCGCCACCTCCAACGGCACCATCGCGCTGGTCTGGCGCGACACGGGGGGCAATCTCTGGACCGACCTGGGATCGTCATCCGGCTGGTTCGGTGCCCACGAGGTCGGCACCGGAGGGCTCGCAAGTGATCCGACCGTCGCCACGTCGGGTCCGGGGACCGTCGATGCCATCTGGCGCACCGTGACCGGCTCGGTCTGGGCAGCCGGCGTGACGCCGAATGGCGGACCCGCTCAGGTGGAAGTTGACTCAGCGATGAGCATGGGGCGGCCGGCAGCCGCCGGGACGGCGGCAAGCGCGGTGGCGGTGGTCATGCAGCGCGCCAACGGCACCCTCGCCGCAGCGATCTACAACCCCAGCAACGGATGGATCGGGCCCCAGCAACTGAATCAGATCGCCGCGACCCCGCAGCTGTCAGCGGTGAGCTGGGGTGGCAATGCGGTGGCGGCGTTCTGGCAGGGAAGCGGCGGCAGCCTGTGGTGGTCGGCCGCCTGTGACGGCTGCGCGGCGCATTCAGCACCGGTCTTCAACCCGACCCCCTAAGCGTCCGGCGGCGGCTGCCGCGACGCATGGCGGCCGCGGGAGGCGATGATCGGCGGGTGACCACGCTGGCCGAGCTGGCGCGTGCCGGCGACGCGATCGCGAAGACATCCTCGAAGTTGGAGAAGGTGCGCCTCCTGGCGCAGTTCCTCGCCACGACTGAGGAGGCCGAGCTGGCGCAGGCAGCGCGGTATTTCGGCGGCGGCGTCTTTCCTGCAGGTGACGAGCGCACCCTCCAAGTCGGTGGCGCGGCATTCTCGGCAGTGCTGCGCAACGTGAGTGGGGCTGACGAAGCCGCCATTCGGGCGGCGTGGCGGCGTCACTCGGACGCCGGTGACGTCACCGGCGAGCTGCTCTCGCGTGTCGAAGATCGCGACACCGAACCTATCTCGATTCGCGACCTCGGGCAGGCGTTCGCGACCATCGCCGGCGCGCGCGTCGCGCGCGAGCGTACGGCGTTGCTCACCGCGCTCCTCGAGCGTGCGAGCCCGGACGAGGCTCGCTACATCGCCAAGCTCATCACCGCCGAGTTGCGCATCGGCTTGCGCGAGGGGCTGGTGGAGGAGGCCGTAGCCGTCGCCTTCGGAGCGGAGCCCGCGGCGGTGAGCCGCGCCGTGATGCTCACCGGTGATCTCGGCGAGGCGGCTCTGCTTGCCAAGGCGGGACGTCTCGACGATGCCGCGCCGCGCTGGTTCGTGCCGCTGCGGTCCATGCTCGCGACACCCGTTGCCGACGCGGCCGAAGCGGTGGCTCGTCTTGGCGAGGATGTCTGGGTTGAAGACAAGTATGACGGAATCAGATGTCAGCTCCACCGGCGCGGCGCCGATGTTGCGCTGTACAGCCGCGACCTGAAGAACATCTCGGCTCAGTTCCCGGAGGTCACCGATGCGGCGATGCACCTCCACAGCGACGTGATGCTCGACGGTGAGATCCTCGCGTTTCACGACGGTCGCGTGATGCCGTTCCACGCCCTCCAGACGCGGCTCGGCCGCATCGCGCCCGACGCAGCGGTGATGACGGCGGTGCCTGTGATCTACGTCGCGTGGGACGTGCTGATGGTGGATGACGAGGTGCTGATCGACCATCCGCTTCGCGAACGGCGTGCACGGCTCGAGGCGCTGGCGGTGCCGCACCCTCTTGCCCTCGCGCACCTCGAGCGGGTGCGTGGCGCAGCCGAGATCGATCGTCGCTTCGACGACGCTCGCGCTCGATTCAATGAAGGGCTGCTCTTGAAGCAACCCGAGTCCCAGTACACCCCAGGGCGTCGCGGATTGAACTGGCTGAAGCTCAAGCGTCCCCTCGACACGCTCGATGTCGTGGTCGTCGGCGCCGAGTGGGGCCACGGCAAGCGCCGTGGCGTGCTCAGCGACGTGACCTTCGCGGTGCGCGTCGACGGCACCGATCAGCTGGCGACCATCGGCAAGGCGTACACCGGGCTCACAGATGCGGAGATCGCGGAGATGACCGCGCTGCTGCTCGATATCACGGTCGCCGACCATGGTCACTACCGCACCGTCGAGCCTCGCATCGTTCTCGAGATCGCATTCGATGCGGTGCAATTCTCAGTACGGCACAAGTCCGGGTTCGCGCTCCGCTTTCCACGCATCGCGCGGTGGCGGCACGACAAGGCGACTTCGGAGATCGACACGCTTTCGCGCGTGCGTGACCTTGCCACGGCCATCGAGCGCGACCGCGTGCAGCTCGTCGACCAGACCGGAGCGTGATCAGCTCCGCTCGAGAAACGCTCCGAATAGTTCCGGGGTGTCCATCGCCGGGTCGCCGACCTGAGAGAAGGCGTCGAAGCGCGCGCGCAGCGCCGCGTACTGCTGCACCAGTGCCCTGTCGTCGTACGCCTCCATCGGGTCCCAGGGATGGAGGTAGCGCACCTCGCTGATCCCCGCCTGAAGCATCTCCTTGAGGCAGCCGAAACACGGCTGCGTGGTCGTGGTCATCGACGCGCCGAGTGTCTGCTGACCGAAGCGTGCCGCGGTGAGCAGCGCGTTCTGCTCGGCGTGCACGCAGATGCAGATGTCGTA
>PLDZ01000242.1:2905-6494 GCA_003136295.1 Candidatus Dormiibacterota bacterium | reverse complement strand
CGATATCAATCGTGACGTCGTCGCGGCACATCTCGATGAGATGGACATCGGATGCTCGGTGCACTTCATTCCGGTGCATCAACTCCACTATTTCCGAGACCTGCTGGGTGATCACGCCGGGTTGCTCCCGGGAACGGACGAGGCTGCGGATCGCGTGCTGTCGCTGCCGATGCATCCGCGTCTCAGCGACGCAGATGTCGACCGGGTGTGCGAGGCCGTCGCCGACTCCGTGATGGTGCCGCGATGATCGAGGTCGAGCCCCCGGAAGTGGCCGCTCCGCGCATTCGTGCGGCTGGACTTCGCTCCCTGCTGATCGGTGCGGGCGAGGCTGGGCGGGCGATGGCCCAGGCGTTGCGGCGCGTGCCCGAATACGGCTTGACGCCGATCGGCTTTCTCGACGACAACCCGGTACGGCGGCAGGTCGCGGGCCTTCCGGTCCTCGGGAGCATCAGCGACATGGCCGAGGTGGCGGTGGCGAACGATGTGGATGTCGCGCTGGTGACCATCCCCTCACTGGCGCCTCACCGCATCACTGCGATCGCCGCGCGCGCGCACTCGGTTGGTGTGATGGTCCGCTTCCTGCCGTCTTTTGTCGCCGCCCTCGAGCGCGATGTCCGCATCTCCGACCTGCGCAGCGTTCGCATTGACACGCTGCTGGGGCGCGACGAGGTGCACGTCATCCGTTCGACGTCGCGCTCGGTGATCGCCGGGCGGCGCGTGCTGGTGACCGGAGCCGGCGGATCCATCGGCAGCGAGCTGTGCCGCCAGATCGACGCCTTCAGTCCCGCCGCGCTCTACATGCTCGATCACGATGAGTCCAACCTGCACCGATTGCAGCTCGAGCTCCGCGGCCACGGCCTGCTCGACTCAGACGACATCATCATCGCGGACATCCGCGACCGCGGGCGCATGCAGCAGCTGTTCAGCGACCTGCGGCCGGAGGTCGTCTTCCACGCGGCAGCGCACAAACACCTGCCGCTTCTCGAACGTCACCCCTGCGAGGGCGTCAAATCGAATGTCGCGGGCACCGCCAACCTCATCGAATGCGCGATTGCGACCGGTGTGGAGCGCGTCATCCTCATCTCGACCGACAAGGCGGCCGACCCCAGCTCGGTGCTCGGGGCGACCAAGCGGCTTGCCGAGATGATCCTGCGCAGCTACGCGGGAGGGGACACGCGAATCGCGTCGGTTCGATTCGGCAACGTGCTCGGCAGCCGGGGCTCACTCCTGTCGGTGCTGGACTCGCAGATCGGACGGGGCGAGGTGATCACCATCACGCACCCGGACGTGTCGCGGTTCTTCATGACCGTCGAAGAGGCCGTCGGACTCGTGCTCGAGGCAGCGGTGATGGCGTGTGCCGGTGAGGTCTTCGTGCTCGACATGGGAGAGCCGGTCCGCATCGTCGATCTTGTCCGCAACTACGCGGATCAGCTGCACGGCAACAGCCGCGACGTCGTGATCCGTTTCACCGGTCTGCGTCCCGGTGAGAAGCTGGACGAGACGCTGGTGAGCGAGAACGAGGAACGCACCCCCACGGCGCATCCCAAGATCTGGCACTCGCGCGCCGGCATCGGACTCCCTCCGGACTTCGACTGCCTGCTTGAGCAGCTCTATGCGGCGAGCGCGGTCAACAACGCACCGGAAGTGCGCCGCCTCCTGGCGGTCCTGGTGCCCGGCTACGTGCCCACCCCGGGCGACCCGGCTGTCGTGGTCGCTCCGTATCCGGACGACTGGTAGATGCGCGGCTCCGTCAGCACGGCCGGTACGCAGGTCGGCGTGGACTGCGAATTGCCATGGGTGGCCCACCTGCTGGCTGAGTGCTGCGGCGATGCGCTCGAGCTCGATCAGCCCGCGACCNNATCGGCGGACTGGCGCCGCTGACGCGCGCCGCGTGGGCGGGGCCGGGCGAGCTGGTCATGCTCGACGTGTGCACGTCCGGGTTCGACCTGCGCCTGCGACAGGAGCGGGGAAGTCCCGTGCTCTCGTACCGCTGGCGACCGCCGGCGACGACGCGCGCCGCGGTGATGACGCTGCGCGCGCGCTTCCGGCTGCTGGCACGCGCCGCGCTGCTGCAGTACCCGGCGATGTGGTTCGCGTCGACACGCGGCGCGGTGCCGTTGCATGCGGCGGTGCTGAGCGCCGGTGGCGCCACCACGCTGCTGGCCGGCCCCTCCGGGGTGGGCAAGACCACCGTTCTCATGCGCGAGGTGCGCAAAGGCGGAGTCGCCACCTCTGACAATCTCTGCGTCAGCGACGGCACCCAGTGCTGGGGAGTGGTGGAACCGGTCCGCGCCGAGGGAGCGACCGGCAGACGGATGACCCACGGCCGTCGTGAGACGCAGCTCAAAGAGCGCGTCGACTCCCTGATGCCCGACGTCCTGGTGGTGCTGCGGCGCAGCGTTGACGGTGCCCTGGCGATCCGCCGCTGCAGCGCCGGCGAGGCAGCACGGTCGCTGGCGAGCGGGACATACATGGCCGGCGAGCTGCGCCGCTACTGGGCATTCGCAGCAACCCTTGCCACCGCGTCGGGGCTCGGTCCCGCGCACCCCGCGGTGTCGGAGACGTCTGCGCTGCTGAGCCGGCGACTCGCGTGCCTCGAGGTTGCGCTCCCGGAGCACTGCGACATGCGCCTGCACGAGGTACTCGAGACCGTGGAGCGCTCGACATGCGCATGACGTTCGTCGCGGCACCCGCGGCGTCGATGCCGGCGCCGCGCAACGGTCAGCACTGGACGCCGTCGGTGTTCGAAAGCGCCGACACACCGGCGGACTCGGATCTCCTCGAGCGGCTGGAGCAGAGCGTGCAGGGTATGGATCTCGCCGCACCACCGGTGGTGCTTCCCGACTTTCATCACAAGCACAACATCGAGATGCCGTCGAGCATCGCCATCGCCACNNTTGCCCTATCCGGCCACCAACCAGCGCGATCTCACGGCCGACGAGGTCGCGCGCTGCGCATTCGACGGCGCCCGCTTCGCCGCGGACCGGTATGACGTGGATCGAGCCGACCTCGATCGCATCGAAGAGGGGGGCCGGCTGGATCCCGAGGCATACGGGGGCGTCAGCCGAGCTCGCCGACAGCTGCCCTGGCTGCTCACCCAGCTGTCGCGTTTCCGCTTCGGCATCGTCGGCCCCAGCAATCACTTCATCGAGCTCCAGCGTGTCGAGGAGATCTACGAGCCCGACACCGCGCGGCGGCTGGGGATCGCCGAGGGGCAGCTCACCCTGCAATACCACGGCGGGGGAGGCATCCTGACCGGCGCGATCGGACGTCTCTTCGGGCGGCGGATCGACTATCCGCGCAAGCACCGCGTAGTGATGGCGTTGCAGAAACCGCTGTATCACCTTGCCACGGCGGGCTCGCTCGACGAGGCAAGAACGCGGCTCGCCCTGTACTTCCGTGACGGTTGTCCGCCGGTGCCGCGCCACGGGCCCGAGGGTCAGCGCCTGCTCCTCGCCAACGCGCTCGCGATGAACTATGGGTTCGCGTTCCGCCTGGCGACGTATGCCGCACTGCGGGGTGTCGCGCGCGAGGTCCTGGGCATCGACAGCGACCGGCTCATCGTCGACTCCCCCCACGACTCGATGTA
>PLDZ01000242.1:0-2861 GCA_003136295.1 Candidatus Dormiibacterota bacterium | reverse complement strand
CATACCACGTGCCATGGCACGGGCACGATCGTCGCCGACTTCGCGCAGCGCGGCCTCTCACGGACGGATCCACAGGGCCGATCAACACTCCGCTTCGGCTACAACACGACCGCTCCCGAGCGCGTCCCGCACCTCGATGACCGCGGCGTCGGGGAGGGGCTCAACATCCTGGTGCGCAACGGCATCGTCCGTCCGGTGGCGCGGATGCGACCGATCGCGGGNNCGCGCGACCGCTGTCGCGGTGCGCGCCCTGCCGCCGGGGCGCGGGGTGGTCCTGCGCGGCAGCAGTTCCGCGGTCCATGCGCTTGCTCGCGCGGGCCGCGTGCGCATCGCACGCGAGTTGATCGCGCTGCCGTCGGCCACATCGCCCGCGTACCTCGTCGAGGACGATGCCGTGCCGCTCGCGCTGCTCTGCACCGCGTTTCTCAGCGTCCCGCCAGGGTTGGTTCGACTCGCCGGGCCGGCAGGTGGGCTGCTCCGCGTGGGCGCGCTGGCCGGGCGGTCGCGACTGGTGCGACTCGTCCTCCGCTCACGCATAGCGGTCGGCTGGCGCGTATGAGCGCGGCAATGGAGGCGGTGACCACATCCCGTCGCGACCTGCTCGACATCGTCGGCGATCCGACGGTCCGTCTGGCGGTGCTCGGTGCATCGCGTGATCCCAACGGCAAGCTGACGGTGCTCGTGCTACCCGACACGCCCGGTCCTCGCGTGGTCATCAAGGTGCCGACCACATCCGCCGGCGCAGCCGCCGTGGCGCGGGAGCGGCGGGTGCTCGAAGCGCTCCACGGCATGCACTCGAGCGTGATCGAGATGACAGCGCCGGTCCCTCTCGAGTCCGTCACCGCGGCGGGTTTCGAGGCGATGGTGCTCACGCTGCTTCCGGGAACACCGATGTCGACGCTGTATCACCGCTGGGGGCACACGCGATCGGCGCACCGCGTCGCGCGCGACCTCGGCGCAGTGACCGAGTGGCTGATGCGGTTGCACTCGGAGACCGCAGACGGCGACGCCCCGGTGGACATGGACGGCGGTACTGTGCAGCGTCTCACCCAACGCTTCGGCGACGAGCCCGGGCTTGCGGCAGTCGTCGAGCGTGTGGAACGCGCCTGCACAACGTTGCACGGTCACCGCTCTCCGCGCACGGTGGTGCACGGCGACCTCTGGTGCGGCAACGTGCTGGTGCGCGACGGCGCGGTGAGTGGGGTGGTCGACTGGGAGGAGGCGGAGCTTCACGGCGAGCCGCTGCGCGACCTCGCCAGATTCGCGCTCACCTATGCGCTCTACCTCGATCGGCATACGCGACCGGGAGCTCGGGTGGCCGGTCATCCCGGCCTGACGGCCGGCACCTGGGGGTGCGGCATCGATCATCTCCTCGGCGGGAGTGGCTGGATCTGCGACCTCCTGCGGGCATTCCTCCGCCTTGGGATGCGCCGCCTCGGTGTACCCGGCGAGCTGTGGCCCGAAGTCATCGTCGCGGGTGTGGCCGAGGTGGCGGCGCGGGCTGACGACGACGGCTTTGCGCGTCATCACCTGCGCGTGCTCGCACGCATGCCGGCGCGGACGCAACCCGGCGCGCGCTGATGCAGATCGCGGCGCCGATGGGGCATGTGACGTCGCAACGTCAGCAGGCGCGCTACGCGCTGGTGCCCTGGCAGAGCGTCGCCGTGTCCAGCACCTGCGCTGCGGTTGCGTTCCTGCCATTTCTCCAGCCCGCGGGACCGGGCAATATCTCGCCGGTCGACGCCCTCATCAGCCTGGCCATGGGGGCGACGTTGTGCTGGGCGCTGGTCGACCGTCTCCAGATCCGGAGTGCATACGCGCTGCCGGTTGCGGTGATGGCATTCGCCGGGTTGATCGCCGCGCTGTTCAGTGCGTATCCCTCCACTGGGGTGCTCTCAGTGGTGCAGGACCTGGTCCTGCTCGGATGGGCGATTTCGGTGGTGACCGTGTGCCGCACCCCCAACGGACTGTCGCTGGTCATGCGTACGTGGGCCTACGCGAGCGTGGTCTGGGCGTTGCTGATGATGCTCGGAGCCCTGACCAACATCGATGTGCTGTCCGGCATCAGCGCGCGCACCGGAAGCCGCGAATCGCTCACGTTTGGCGACCCCAACATGGCGGCCGGCTACTACGGCTCGAGCCTGATGGTCGTGTGGGCCTCGGCGACGCCGCGGCACCGGGTCGCGCGGGCCGCCGCGGTCGTCATCCTGCTGATGGCGATCATCCTCACCGGCTCGAACGGTTTCACGCTCGCGACGCTGGCGGCATGCGCTGTGGCGGCGTTCATCGGCATGGCCCGCCGCCGCGGGATCCTCCCGACGTTGGGAATCGCCTGCGCCATCGCGCTGGTGGGTGGGGCGATCGGCTCCCAGGTGAGTGTCAGCACCGTCGTCAACGACGCCGCAACCAGTGCTCCGCTGCTGCGCGATTATGTGGGTCGATTCACGCAGACAACCGCGGGTCGTGACACGCTGCTCCACGAGACTCTCGCCCTGGTCGAACAGGGTGGTCTGCTGGGCATCGGACCGGGCGAGGTCAAGCCGACGCTCCAAGCGCAACAGGACGGCGTGGCGTTCGAGGCCCACAGCGATTTCACAGCCTCCATCGCGGAACGCGGCCTGCTCGGCGGCATCGGCCTGCTGCTCCTGATCCTGGCGCTCGCATTCCATGCGCGCAGGTTGCTGGGACCGCTGCGGTCCGGCTACGCCGCGGTGGTGCGCCATCCCGGCGCGCTGGTCGGCGTGCTCGTCGCCTACGCCATCGCGGCGAACATCTACGAGCTGCTCCATTTCCGCTACGTCTGGACGCTCTTCGCGGTGCTGGCGGCGGCGAGCATCTGGGGATGGAAACGCGCCACATGA
>PLDZ01000039.1 GCA_003136295.1 Candidatus Dormiibacterota bacterium | reverse complement strand
GCCGGTTTGCCGTTCTTCATCGTGATCGCCTCAGCGCCCTTGATCTCGCGCTGTTCCTTGCATTTGAGGCAATAGCCAGTGGCCATGTGCTCCTCCGGGGGGGTGGGGGTGGTTCTGCGACTGCTCGGAGGCAGGTTGCGGGCATTCTAGACACATCGGGCCTGAATTGGAGCCGAATTCAGCCCGGGCCCCNNGGCGAGATGGGTCCGGAAGAAGGCTCGCGTCCGGTCCCACGACAGCCGTGCCGCGTCCGCGTCGTAGACCTCCGGACGAGTGTCGTTGAAGAACGCATGATCGGCACCCGCGTACCAGAAGAACTCGACATCGATACCGGCACCGCGAAGCTCGGCCTCGAGCGCATCGATCTGCTCGCGGGTGTACGCCCCGTCCTTCTCGGCGAAGTGACCGAGGACGGCGCCCTTGATGTTGGTGACATCCGGTGTGGCCGCCGCCGTGACGCCCATGTACGGATAGAACGGGACGACGGCAGCGAAAACGTCGCTGAGCGTCGCCGCGAAGATGGCCAGCGCGCCCCCCATGCAGAAACCGACGATGCCGACCCGGTCGCCTGCGGTGCGCTCGCTCTGAGCCAGCCACTTGCCGGCACCGAGCATGTCGCGCGCTGCCTCGGCAAGGTCGAGTTCCATGAGCAGCTTGCCGGCCTCGTCGGGCTCCTTGGTCTCCTTGCCGTGATACAGGTCGGGCGCGAGCGCAACGAAACCTTCGGCCGCGAAGCGGTCGCAGAGATCACGGATGTGCCCGTTCAGTCCCCAGTACTCCTGGATGACGATCACGCCGGGACCTCGCCCACTCGTTGGCGTCGCGAGATATCCACCACACGTGTGCCCGTTGCTGGGAAATTCAACCGTCTCGCCCATCGCTGACTCCTTCACTGATTCGGTGTCTGTATCGTCGCCCGAAGCCGCCGACTGCGAACGCCGGATCTCATGCTGCCGGATGCTCGTTGGTATGTGCTCCGATGAGCTTCTGCGCCACGTGCGCGGGGACTTCCTCGTAGCTCGAGAACGACATGGAGTAGCGGCCACGTCCCTGGGTCATGGCGCGCAACTCCATGGGGAAGGTGTACATCTCCGCCTGCGGCACATGGGCGCTGACCTCGGCGCGCCCGTCGCCCAGCGGATTGACACCACCGACACGGCCGCGCTTCGAGTTGAGCAGCCCCATGATGTCGCCGGTGAATCGCTCGGGAACCGTGACCCGAACGTCCATGATGGGTTCGAGGATGACGGGAGAGGCCTTCTGCACCGCCTCGCGCATCGCCATCGCTCCGGCGATCTGAAAGGCGATGTCCTTGCCGTCCACGCTGTGCGTCGACCCGTCGACCAGGCGAACCTTGACGTCGACGATCGGATTCCCGGTGACGGCACCCTGCTCCATGGTCTGGCGCACTCCCTTCTCGACTGATGGCCGGAACTGGTGGGGAATCGATCCGCCGAAGATCTTGTCCTCCCACTCGTAGCCGCCGCCCCGCGGGAGCGGCTCGATCTCGATGGTGGCGTCGCCGTAGAGGCCGGCGCCACCCGACTGCTTCTTGTACTTGTGGCCGACGCGGGCTGTGCCGGTGATGGTTTCGCGATACGGGATCTTGGGCGGATGCAGCTCGGCATCCACGCCGAACTTCCGCTTCATGCGCTCCAGCGCGACGTCGAGGTGAACGTCCCCGAGCCCGTGCACGAGGACCTCGTTGGTCACGGGATCGCGATCGGTGCTGAAGGTCGCGTCCTCGTCGCAGAGACGGGCAAGCGCACTCATGATCTTGTCCTCGTCACCCTTTGAGCGAGCCACGATCGCGGCCGAGGCCGTCGCCGCGGGCCACGGCAGGGGCGCCATCAGGATCGGGGCTTCCTTCGCGCACAGCGTGTCGCCCGTCTGGGTGTGGGCCAGCTTGGTCACGACCCCGACGTCGCCCGCGACCACCTCGGTCGCCGTGGTGATCGCCTTGCCGTTGGGTTGCCCGAGCTGCGCGAATCGCTCCTCCTGGCCCAGACGTGCCGTGATCGGATGGCTGTCGCCGCGCATCGTTCCACGAAGGACCTTGAAGAACGAGATCTTGCCGAACGTGTCGACGGTGGTCTTGAACACGAAGGCGCACAGCTTGCCGTTCGGGTCGCACTCAACTGCGACCTCGTTGCCCTTGGGATCGAGCGCAACGCGTGTGCGCTCGCTTGGTGCCGGGAGATATCGAACGACGCTGTCGAGCACCATCGCGGCGCCTTTCTCGGTCGCCGCGGACGCGCAGATGATCGGCACCAGCGTGCCCCGCGCCGTCGCGGCGTGGAGCGCGGTTCGCACCTCATCGTCGCTGAGCTCGGCACCTTCGAGGTATTTCTCGAGAAGCGCATCGTCACTCTCGGCGGCGGCGTCGACGAGCGCGGCATGAGCGCGCTCGATCTCCGTGCTCATCTCGTCGGGGACAGCGGTGTCTGTGGCGCGACCGCGCTCGTCGAATGCGTGCGCTCGGTCGTCGACCAGGTCGACATATCCGACGAAGCCGTCGGCCGCCCCGATCGGGACCGCAACGGCGATCGGCTTGCGCGAGAAGGCCTCGCGGAGCGCGTCCACCGTGGCCTCGTAGGCTGCGTTCTCCTTGTCCATGCGGTTCACGACGATGAGCGACGGGACTCCGGCCGCCTGGATCATCTCCCAGGCCATCTCGGCCCCTACGGCCACCGTGCCGTTGGCGGCGACGACCAGGACTGCCGCGTCGGCGACCGCCAGCGCTTCGACCACCTCGCCCGCGAAGTCCTGGAACCCGGGCGCGTCAAGGAGGTTGACGCGGTATCCGTCCCAGTCGCAGTGGGCGACGGACAGACCGATGCTCATCGAGTGACGCTGCTCCTCGGCTTCGTGGTCGAACAGCGAGGTTCCCTGTTCGGTGGACCCCATGCGCTGCGTTGCCCCGGCGGTGTGCAGCAAGGCTTCGCAGAGAGTCGTCTTTCCGTCGTGGCTGTGCCCGACGACGGCGACTGTGCGGATGCGATCAGGTGTGGGCGTCGGCATGGTGAATCAACTCCAGACAGGACTCCCGGACACGGAGGAACGAATGGTAGCCGCTCGCACGATCCCTCCTGAGTGGTGTCAGCGTCGTGAACGGCGCGCCACCACCAGGATCGCTTCCGACAGCGCGTGTGCGGGGGAGCCGGTCCACCCGTCGAACATCGTGACCTCGGGGAGCCCGGCTCCGGCGAAGAGGCGAGGAATCGACGCGAACGGGCACAACCAGCCGCTGGTCTGCCGTACCGACACGGAGCCGTTGTCAAAGATCGCGACCTCACGGAGCACGTAGGTGTGGCGGCGCTGGTCGTAGACGGCGTCGCCGAGCAGCACATGGCGCCGGTCAGAGAGCAGTGAGTTGGGCACGACGTCCCACCAGTCGATGCGGCCTGGCGGCTGATCGGGCCTGAGCCGCATCTCCACGATCAGGGCTCCCTGAGGCCGCAGCGACGTCGCGAGGCGAGCCAGGACCTTCGCCTGGTCGGCGCGCGTGAACGCCTCGAGGACGAAGTACACGAGCAGCGCAGCGTCGAAGCCGCCTGGAGTAAGGGGAACGTCACGCAGGTCACCTCTGACGAAGCGAGCCTTCCCGAGGAGGTTCCTATCCCGCGCGAGGCCACGCGCGTGGCGGAGCGCCGGCGCACTGACGTCGATACCGGTCACCTCGTGGCCGAGCGCGGCGAGCGGCACCGCGTAGAGGCCCGGACCGCATCCGGCGTCGAGGATGCGTGCGGGCGCTGCAGGGAGGAGCCGGCGCAGGCGTCGCACCTGCCCGGCGATCACCGAGCGTCTTCTGCTCGCGCCATCGTGGGATTGATCGAGATGCTCCCGAAGCAATCGCCGCGCGTACTCGGAACGTCCCCAGTCGAGCTCGGCGGCGGAGTCGAACGGCACCGGCCAGGGCGGGATCGACGTTGGACGAAGCGGTCGGCGCATATTCGCGGCAGCGTAGGCCACAATCCCCGGCGATGGGCGGCGTGATTGGCCAGTGGGTGACCAGCGGGGGCCTCTTCATCGTGCTCGTGCTGATGCTGATCAACAGCTGCGGCGTGCCCTTC
>PLDZ01000053.1 GCA_003136295.1 Candidatus Dormiibacterota bacterium | reverse complement strand
GGGATCCTGCAGTTCATCTACGGAACGATGCTCACCTCCATCATCGGAATGATCATCGCGGTCCCACTTGCTGTCGGGGCGGCGCTCGTCATTACCGAGGTGGCACCGCAACGTATCAAGGGTCCGCTCTCTGCGCTCGTGGATCTGCTGGCAGCGGTCCCCAGTGTCGTCTATGGATTTTGGGGAGTCTTCGCGCTGCTTCCGGCGATCAAGCCGGTCGTGGATTTCCTGACCACGACGCTGGGAACTGTCCCCGTGATCGGTGTTGCGTTCCAGGGTCCGTTTTTCGGATATTCGTATTTTGCTGCAGGGTTGGTGCTTGCGATCATGGTCCTGCCGATCATCGCGGCAGTCTGCCGAGAGGTCTTCCGGAGCACGCCGCGGAACGAGAAGGAGGCGGCACTGGCTCTGGGGGCCACTCGTTGGGAGATGATCCGCATCGCGGTGCTTCCGCGTGCGCGCTCGGGCATCGTTGGAGCATCGTTGCTCGGTCTCGGCCGCGCTCTCGGCGAGACGATCGCGGTGACCATGGTGATCGGCAATGCTGTGCTCCACATCAACGCCAGCATCTTTTCGCAAGGTGCGACGATGTCGAGCGTCATCGCCAACGAGTTCACTGAGGCCACCGAGCCCTTTCATCTCTCGGCACTCTTCGTGGTCGGGTTCTGGCTCCTGATCGTGGCGCTACTGGTGAACATCGTCGCGCGTCTCGTTGTGCACCGCGGGGTGGCGTTGTGACCCAGCTTGCGCTCGGGACGCCTGGGTTTCGCAATCGTGCCGCGCTCCGCCGGCGACGCGCAAAAAGCGCGGTGCTGGTCGGCCTGCTCACCGGGGCGGTGGTCGTAGCGGTCGGCGTGCTCGCCTGGGTGCTCATCTACGTCGCTATCCAGGGCATTGGTGCACTGAACCTGGGTTTCCTCACCCAAACCCCTCCCGGCAACCCGGCAGCCGCTGGGGGTGGTTTCTATAACGGCATCGTCGGCAGTCTGATCATTGTCGGTATCGCGGCGTTGATGGCGATCCCCCTCGGAATCGGCGCAGCGATCTACCTGGTCGAGTATGGGCGAGGACGGTTCTCTGGCACGATTCGGTTCTTCAACGACGTGTTGATCGGGATTCCAACGATCGTCACCGGCGCGTTCATCTACGCGATCTGGGTCACTCGCTTCGGCTTTTCCGGTTTCGCCGGATCACTGGCGCTCGCGATCGTCATGCTGCCGTTGGTGACTCGAACCACTGAGGAGATGCTGCGACTGGTGCCCAATGAGCTCCGCGAAGGCAGCCTCGCACTCGGAGCCACAAGAAGCCAGACAGTCATGAGAGTCTGCATACCGACGGCGTTGCCGGGGATCATCACCGGAGCCATGCTCGCTGTCGCCCGCGCCATGGGGGAGACCGCACCGTTGCTCCTGACCACCCTCGGCAACGAACTGTTCACCGAGTACAACCCGACGAGGCGCATGTCGACGCTCTCTCTTCAGATCTTCGACAATGCGGTCACGGGGTTTCAGGAAGGTCAAGCACGCGCATGGGCCGGAGCGCTCACACTCATCGCCATCGTGCTGATCTTCACCTTCGTGGCGCGTTTCTTCGGACGTAGAGTACGGACATCGAATGCCTGACGTGGCCANNCGGTCGAAGGGCTGTCGATTGAGAAGCTCAACGCCTGGTTCGGCAAGCATCACGTCGTGGCTGACGTGAACCTCGCGGCCCCCGCCCATCGCGTGACCGCGATCATTGGTCCCTCAGGTTGCGGCAAGAGCACGCTGCTGCGGTGTGTGAATCGCATGCACGAGATCGTGCCGGGTGCACGAGTGGACGGCCGAGTGATGTTCGGAGGACAGAATATCTACGATCCGGATATCGACCCGGGCTCCGTGCGCAGCGAGATCGGCATGGTGTTCCAGCGGCCGAACCCGTTTCCCACCAAATCGATCTTTGAGAATGCGATCATCGGCGTGCGCCTCGCCAAGTCCGCAGGGGATCGGAAGCTGGACGACATCGCCGAGAGCGCGTTGCGCCGCGCCCAGCTGTGGGACGAGGTGAAGGACCGTCTCAACAAGCCGGCGGTGAGCCTCTCCGGGGGGCAGCAGCAGCGGCTGTGCATTGCGCGTGCGGTCGCGGTGGATCCCGCGCTCCTCCTCATGGATGAGCCGTGTTCCGCGCTCGACCCGATCGCGACCTTCAAGATCGAAGAGCTCATCGGCGAGATCGCCGATCAGTACACCGTGATCATCGTGACGCACAACATGCAGCAGGCGACGCGGGTTTCCCAATTCACCGGCTTCATGACGATTGAGCACGCCGGCGAGCCAGGGCGGCTGGTTGAGTTCGGCACAACCGATCAGATCTTCGGATCCCCGGCGCAGCCGGCGACCGAGGCATATGTGAGTGGGAGAGTGGGGTGAGATGGCGAGTGAATTGAGCATCATGGGGCGGTTGCAGGAGGCCGATCCCGGGAGGGGCCGTCCGGCGCGACCCAGCATCGTGCAGGTGGCGAATCCTGCCATCAGCACGAAAAATGTGAATGCACGCTATGGGGCATTCCTCGCGCTTCGCGACGTTTCCATCTCAGCACCCCACGGTGAGATCACTGCGATCATCGGGCCCTCTGGCTGTGGCAAATCGACGCTGCTGCGAAGCCTCAACCGGATCAACGACCTGATCCCCTCGTTCACCCTCGAGGGCGAGGTCATACTCAATGATCAGAACGTCTATGCGCCGGACGTCGATGTCGCGAGCCTGCGCCGGCGCGTGGGCATGCTCTTTCAGCGCCCGGCGCCGTTTCCGATGAGTATCTACGACAACGTCGTATACAGCCTGCGTCTCGATGGACGCCAGACCAAGTCGACGTTGGATGATGCCGTCGAACGCTGTCTCCAGCAGACGGCCCTGTGGGACGAGGTGAAGGACCGTCTCAAAGCGGCGGCCACCGGGCTCTCCGGAGGACAGCAACAGCGCTTGTGCCTGGCGCGCACACTGGCCGCGGGGAGCGACGTCATCCTCATGGATGAGCCATGCGCCGCGCTCGATCCCATTTCGACCCTGCGGATCGAAGAGCTGATGCGAGAGCTGCGCGGGACGGTGACGATCATCATCGTGACCCACAACCTGCAGCAGGCGGCGCGGGTCAGCGACTACACCGCGTTCATGCTGATGGGCGAGGGGCGGGCCGGCGAATTGGTTGAACTCGGCAGAACCGACGACGTCTTCAAGGAGCCGGTCGACAAGCGTACCGAGGACTACATCACGGGGAGATTTGGGTGAGCCAGCCGACGTCAACCAGCACGCACGTCACCCACCGGCCGGTCCTGCAGGCGGAGCTGGACACCATCCGCGCAGCCATCGTCGAGCTCACCAAGCAGGTTGAGGTCGCCATCGAACGCGCCGTCTGGGGCCTGCGTGAACGGAATCCGGACATCTGCACGTCGGTCATCGAGGGCGATGTCGCGATCAACGAGCAGCACCGAAAAATCCGGGACGCCTGCTTTCACGTGATCCTCACGCAGGCGCCGGTGGCGCGCGACCTTCGCGACATTCACGGCTTCGATCACATGGCCTCAGAGCTGGAGCGCATGGCGGACCACTGCGTTTCCATCGCCCGCATCGGCAGGTCGATGACGGAGCTGCCCGACGTGCCGTCGTCGGAGCCGCTCGGGGCACTCGCAGAGGAGGCCAAGACACAGGTGCGCGACATCCTGGCGGCATTCGAGGCGCACGACACCCTGGCCGCGCGGGACATCGCTCGTCGCGACAGCATGGTCGATATGACGTATCGGCAGATATTCTCGACATATGTCGACCAGATGACAGCTGACGGCAGCCTCGCCCCTCGCGCCACCGGGCTGGTCTTCGTNNGGCCTGGGTCGGCTACTACCGCCGTGAATGGCTTCGGGTCCTGGCCGCATCGGTGGGCCTCGTCCGCTGCGGCTTCGCGCTGTCGTGGCCGAAGACGCTGTGGGGTGCCTGGCTCGTGCTGCGCGCCAACCAACGGTGGGCGCCGTTCCCCGACAACGATCCGCCGGCGCATTCGGGATCCTGTCCGGCGCCGCGGGGTAGGATGGGTGCTCCGTGGAGTTCCGTCGATGANNCCGGCATCGACTGCAGCGTGCCCGGATGCCCAAACAGCGATGCGCTGAGTTGCGAATACCGCGACCGCCGGGGTCATCTGTGCACGCTCGCCTTTTGCCCGCACCACGGGGCGGTGATCAAAGGGGTCTCGTACTGCCGCCGTCATGCGAGCACCGTCCGGGCGATCGGGCCGCTCGCCACCGATCCCAACGGTCTCCCCGACCTCGACGATCGCACGCCCTCGCTCGTCAACTGGATTGCACGCGAGCTCGACGGACACATCCGGGCGCAGCTGGAAGCTGCGGCGCGCGAAGGCGAATCGGTCGTCATCGATGACGCCGTTCGCCTCTCTCGCGACAGCAAACGGAACCTCCGCTGGGAGCGGAGCTGGCGGCTCGTGGAACACACCGGGCTGGTGCTCAGGATCAGCATCCAGGTCTCCGAGGAGAACGATGCGCTGGTGCGGATCAACGTCGGCAGCGAGATGGTCGCCGACGGGATCCCACCCTGGATCGCGCGACGCCGCATGGGTGAGGATGTTGACGTCGCGATCGATGTCGCGCAGCGGCAGCTGTTCTATCAGTACCTGCGGGAGAGCATCGCCAAGGCGGTGGCGGAGTTCCGGCGAAGCGACCGCCGGTACGCGCGGTAGGGTCGACCGCTCCGGCGGCTACGCTGTCGCATGCCGCACATGTTGAGCACACCCCTGGAGGAGAGTCGATGACCGCCGAGGAATACCTGGACAACACGGGTCGGGATGACGTCCTCGGCGGCGGGGCGAGGAAGATACCCATCAGCACCGCCTTGGGTGACTTCCACGTCTGGACCAAGCGCGTCGGCAATAACCCGACCGCGAAACTGCTGCTCCTGCATGGTGGTCCCGCNNCGGATCGCCCTCGGCCTGGACGCCGGCAACTTCTTCCTCCTGGGTCACTCGTGGGGCGGGATCCTCGCCACCGAGTACGCGCTGCGCTATCAGGAGCACCTGAAGGGTCTGGTGATCTCCAACATGATGATGAGCATCCCCGCGTACAACGAGTACGCGCGCACGGTGCTGATGCCGGCGATGGATCAGGATGTCCTCGCGGAGATCATGCGGCTCGAGGCAGCCGGTGCAACCGAGACGCCTCGATACATGGAGTTGCTCAACGAGCACTACCTGCAGCACGTGCTCCGCCTGCCGGCAGCGGAGTGGCCGGATCCCGTCAACCGCGCGTTCGCTCATCTCAACCGATCGATCTACGTTCCCATGCAGGGACCGAGCGAACTCGGTGCGAGTGGGATCCTCGCAAACTGGGACAGGACGGATGTCCTGGAGAGCATCAGCGTGCCGACTCTCGTGATCGGCGCGACCCACGACACCATGGACCCGGTGCACATGGAGATGGTGGCCGGCCGGATTCCGCACGGCCGCTTCCTGCTGTGCCGGAACGGCAGTCACATGTGCATGTACGACGACCAGGTCACGTACTTCCGCGGACTGATCGATTTCATCATCGACATCGATCACTGGAGCGCCTCCAGACACGTGCGGTGACGCGCACACACCGAAGCGTCGACGGTCCAGAGCGGCTCGAGCGACCCTGAAGTCCCTATCCTGTGCCCGTGCGGGCTCCCCAGGATCGGCTCGGTGATGCTGCGCCGGGGCAGCAGCGCTCGCTCTGGTGGACCTGCGTGGAGGCATTGCTCCTCGTACTTGCGCCGGTTGCCGCCTTCTTCGGGCTGAGGCTGACATTGATGGCGCCGCCGGATCTCAACGACCCGGCGATGCACACCACCTTCATGATCGACCCGCACGACATCTTCGTCCGCTATGCGGCCGTCTTCCAACCGACCGAACGGCTGCGCGAGGGGGCGCGGGTCGGACTCCTGGTGCCCGGTCGCGTCGCCTACCTGCTGTTCGGCGGCGTCCCCGGGTTTGTGGTGTTCCGGTATGTCCTCGCGTTGATCGCGGTGGTGCCGACGTACCTGCTGCTCCGGCGCCTGTACAGCCGTGTGGCCGGGGTCATCGGGGTGATCGTCATTCTCAGCTGCCCGGTCATCATCCTGGCCTGGGGAACCGACTTTCCCGACTCCGCCGGAGTCTCGTACTTGCTCGGCGGCCTGGCATGTCTGGTGATGCCCTCAGCGCGCCATCGTGCAGGCTGGTTGATCGGTGCCGCAGTACTGTTCACACTTGCCGTCTGGGCGGTGGCCGCGTCGGCACCGCTGATCCTCGCGACGCTGCTCGCGTACTGGCTCGTCCGGCGCAAACGCGAGCGGCCGAAGCTGTGGGGAGACCTGGCGCTGATGGCTGGCACCGCCGTGGGCGTCACGGGTCTGCTTGCAGCCGCCTCCGCCGTGCTGATCGGTCCGTGGGACTACATCCTCACCACGATTCAGTCGCTGACCTACCTTGCGCAGCCGTCGCAGACGGTCGCGAACCATTCGCGCAGCCCGTTGTGGGCGCCGTACATCACCTACCTGCTCGTCCCCCCGGCTGTGGGCCTCGCATGCTACGCAGCATTCGGCGGGCGGCTCAAGGACGTGCTCGCGAGGGATCGCTTTGCGCGTCTCGGACGCCGGCTGGGGACGATTCCGACAGCCCAGCTCTGCGTGAGCGTGGCGTGCGCGTTCCAGATCCTGATCTATGCGATCCTGCAGTTCGTCGGCAGCACGCAGGTGCTCGAGGTGCACTACTTCTCATCGCTGCTCTGGGCGTCGGTCTTGCTCACACTCGCGATCACCATCGCCGAGCTCGGCCGTCCGATCCTCGAGCACGAGCGGTATCGTTGGCTCGTCCCCGTGGTGCTCGTCGCCGTNNGTGGCGATCGTGGTGCTTGCGTGGGTCGCGAGGAAGGAAGCGGCCTCGCACGATGTCGTGCGATCTCGACTCATGGTTGGCGGAGCCCTCACTGCGATTGTTGCCGGACTGCTCGTACTCACGGTCACGCCGACACAGCACAAGCACGAGCGCGGCACCGTCGACGACACGTTCCCCGACTACGCATACACGCTGGGCGGCAACGACCCCGCCTGGGGCAACGACTCGACGTGGGTGAACCTGTATGCCGTCACCACCGAGATGCCCACGTTCGTCGGTCCTGCCTCGTATGCCGGCGAGCAGCTGCTCATGTGGTGGAACGCGAGTCAGCTCAAGGAATTGCGCGAGCCCATCGGCATCTTCCATGCGTTCTTCAATTCGATTCCGAGCAACCTCGGTGACCTGACCCCGCTCGACACGTTTTTCTTCGGACAGCGTCACCCCGCACAAATACTGCTGATGAGCCTGACGGGCCAGGGGTTCCAAGCGTCGCTCGATTCGCTGAAGCCGTTCGGGCCGGAGCTGGTGCGGGCCGGAGTCCTGCGGTCGGGCACCGTGGCGCTCCACCTCTGGCTGATCGACCTCCACCAATACCTGAAGACGCCCTAGGCGCAGGCCGGATCCGCCTGCGTGGCGCGATGCCCATCTCGTGACGATCTGGTGGTGCGGGGGGTGACACGTGCTTTGGGATGGGATCGTCGCGTTCATGAAGGTGACGAGGCGCCGGATTTGGGCCGCGCTGATGGCGCCCGGGTTCCTGATTGCCGGGACACTCACCAACGGCGTCGTGATCGCGGCTGCGGCGGCGGTCACACCCGCCTGNNCGTCTCCGCAAGGGATCGCCATCACGCCGAACGGCAAGATGGCGTACGTGACCAATTCGACGTCGAATTCGGTCACCCCGATCAGTCTGGGCACGAACACCCCCGAGCCGTCGATTCCGCTCGGTGCCGGTGTCAGCCCCTTCGGCATCGCCATCACGCCGGATGGGAGCAGCGCATACGTGACGAATGTCGCGACACACACGGTGATTCCGATAGATCTCGCCACCGGGGTTGCGGGCCAGGCGATCTCAGTCGGCTCAGCACCCAACAACCTCGCCATCACCCCGGACGGCGCGACGGCATATGTCGCGAATGTCGTGTCGAACAGTGTCACTCCAATCAACATCGCCAGCAATACCGCGGGTACCGCTATCCCCGTCGGCCACCATCCGCTGAACATTGCGATCACACCCGATGGCACGACAGCGTATGTGACCAACGCCGCTGACAGCACCATTACGCCGATCACTGTGGCCACGAACACCACTGGCACAGCGATCCCGGTAGCGGCCGGCGTGGCCGGCATTGCCATCACTCCGGACGGCAAGATCGCATACGTCACCAACGACGGGACCACCATCACCCCGGTCGACACCGCCACCAACACCGCGGGGACCCCGGTCGCGGCCGGGAGTGAAACCACCGGGATCGCGGTCACACCCGACCAGGCTCCGGTGGCAACACTCTCCGTCAACGGGTCAGCGCTGGGTCTCGCCACCACCTTCGACGCATCCGCATCAACGGTCGCGTACGGCAGCATCGCCTCATACGCCTGGAACTTCGGAGACGGAGCCACCGCTACGACTACAACGGCGACGACCGCGCACACCTACGCCGCGGCCGGGACGTATATCGCCACCGTCACCGAGACCAGCACGGCGGGAACCTCGACGGCTTCCGTGTACACCGGTCAGACCATGAGTCAGAATGGCGGTCCGCCGGCGCGCGCCTCTCACGTCGTCGCGATCGTGGCGCCTGGGGTGTACACCGCGCTGAGTCCATACCGCATCTGCGACACCCGCGCAATTCTGCCAACCAACCAATGCACGGGCCACACACTCGGCTCTGCAACTTCCATCGACGTGCAGGTCACCGGCAGGACCGGACCGCTGGGCCAGTCCGTGCCCGGCAACGCGCTCGCGGTGGCACTGAACGTGACCGCTCTCAGTGAAAGCTCCATGAATAGTTTCATCAGCGTCTTTCCGGCCGGTGAGGCATTGCCAAAAGTCTCGAACATCAGCCTGGACGCCGGCGCGACGCAGGCGAATCTCGTGGTTGTCCGGCTCGCGGCGGGTGGCGACGTCAGCGTGTTCAACGCCGTCGGAAGAGCCGACGTCGTTGTCGACGTCGAGGGATACTTCGCCCCACCCGGAGCAGCCCCGGTTGCCGGCAAATTTCACGCCATGCCGTCACTGCGGATCTGCGACACGCGCGCGGGTACGGGCACGGAATGCGCTGGGAGCTCCGATCATTCCCTTCCGACAAATACGTGGCGTGACGTGGTGCTCTCGGGCCTTCCCTCCGGCGCAGCGAACAGCACGCCATCCATCCCGACGCATGGGGCCGCTGCGGCGGTCTTCAACCTCACCGCGGTCGGCGGGACGCAGACGACCTACCTCGCCGTGAGGTCGCCCGACATGATCACCGACGCGTGTCCGACCGGCGCCCCCGCAGCGTCCAATGTCAACCCGCGCGCGGAATCCGCGCTGCCCAACCGCGTCATCTCGGCCCTCGGACCCCATCAGGACGTGTGCGTCTACAACGCGGTCGGCAGCATCGATTTCATCATCGACGTCAACGGCTGGTTCGGCGATGGTACCGAGGCGGCAACCGTCCCACCCGGCGCCTTCTTCTACTCGCTTCCACCGGCGCGCATCTGTGACACGCGCTCCGCTGCGAATGGATCAGGGACCGACTGTCAGCATCAGCCGCTCGGACCGAAGAGCCTGCGTGTCGTGCAGGTGGCCGGCGAGGGTCTCGTCCCCAACCCCGGAGGTGCGAATCCGCCGCTTGCGGTGGTGGCCAATCTCACCGGCGTGGCGGGGAGCGCGGCAACCGTCTTCACGCTGGTCAAACACGGTGGCGCACGACCGAGAACCTCTGACCTCAATCCCCGGGCCGGCGACGTGGTCGCGAACCTCGCCTTCGTCGAGATCGCCACGTCTGGCCCGGATCCTGGTGATGTGGATCTCTACAACGACGTCGGCACCATCAATGCAATTCTCGACATCGCCGGCTGGTTCCAATAGGCGACCGACACCTCTGATCCATGGGCCCGGTGCCCGATGCGCTACTCGGCTGGGAGCGGGGACAGTGGTGGTGGAGCCAGCGGTGGCGGAGCCGGCGGTGGTGGCGGTGGGGGTGGAGGCGGCGCCATTGGCAGCGTTGGCACGGTGCCGGCATTCACGGGCGCAGGGCGGGGATGCGAAACAAAGCTCATGACCAGCACGTATGCGAACCCGGCGTCGCACAGCAGTGAAACCACACTCGCCGCTACTGCTGTCGACTGCTCCGCGCCCATTCGAGACACTGCCGCAACCGCCTCGAACAGCACGACGATCAGCACGATTGCCCGCGCGATCCCGTACTTGGTAAGCCACGCGATGATCGCAAAGAAAACCATGGCGACAACCGCGACCAGCGCGAGAAATGGGCGAATGTTCAGCGTCTGGTCGACGATCACGCCCGTGTTCGAATCCTGAACTGGGACAGTGATGGTCGGGATGAGTAATCCGATTGCAACGATGCCGAGAACCTGGAGCGCGCCGTAGGCGAGGGTGATCCATCGGGCGATGGAAGTCCAGTCGGTCCCCACCATGAGTGGTGCGAGGGATACCGAGGGGGCCTTGATTGCGACCGCCGCGGGCGCCGTGCCATCTCGGGCCTGGTCGACGCGACGGCCGTCCGGCAGCACGAGTGGGGAGCCACACCGTTTGCAGGTGGTCGAGTTCTTCAGCTCTGACCACTTCCAACAGGTGGGGCAGCAGACGGCAACGGGCGCGGTGGCGGCCACCACGCATTCTCTTGCAGGGATTGTCCAGAGGTCCGGTGCCGTTCTCGGACGATGCCATCAACGTCACGCGTTCGCGTTAGGCTATTCGTGGCCGCGTTACGTCACGGCAGCGGTGCCAGGGTCTCCTCGCGTCGGCCGCGCATGGCAACTCAGAGCTGCGGCTTCTGCTCAGCGAGCGCGGACGGACCACCCCACGGGTGCAAGCTCGACGGGCGGGGGCTCAGGCAGTGCGGCGACGTCACTAACGGGCGGTGCCGCAGCAACTTCGTCAGCGCGACGACCGTCGGGAAGGATGAGCGGTGTGCCGCAGCGCTTGCAGGTCATCACCATTCCCGGTTCCGTCCATTTCCAGCACGTCGGGCAGCAGAGTTTNNATCCTGAATGAGGATTCGCGCTGGATGATAGATGGCTGCGATGACGGTTTTGGGGGAAACGAGATTCGAGCGTGGCTGAGCGCGGGCCGATCACTGGCCGGGCGGAGCTGCGAAACACATGGAGACGCCGAACGAGCTGATCGCGCCGCTGTCACGCGACACGCGCCGTCCGAACCAACTGCATGAGTTCGTGTTTGGCTTAGGTCAGCCGTTTGGTCCCCGTCGACGGACTCCTCAACCCGGAGACACAGTGCAGCAGCCGTACTCGTCGCCGCCTCCTCTTCCACCGGCGCCTGCGTCAACAGGCGGCTGGGCAGCGACTCGCCACCCTGATTGGGCGCGGCTCGCCAGGCTGATGGTGTTCGCCGAAGCCGCCTTCTTGTTGCTATCGGGAGTGCCATTCCTACTTGGAATGCTCTTACTCTCCGCTAGCGGTGCCACCGGTGGGATTCCAGCTTGGCTTGGCGTGGTTCTGGGGATTCTTTTGACGACCGTCGGTGTTGGCTTGATCTTCGCCGCACGGGGTTTGGGCCGAGGGTCCATGGGATCACGTCGCGTGACGCTCGCTGTTCAGATTGCACTCCTCGCGTTTGCCCTCGTCTCCGTCCCGTTGCGGCTCGTTGATTCGTGGCCGATTTGGATTGGAGTGGTGGTGATCGCCGCCCTCGTCCTGTACGCCGTGCTCTTCAACTCCGTCGTGACAGTGGTGGTTGCGCGCCCGCCCCTGAGCCCTCAACAGAATCGTTCAGCTGTTGTGAAGCCACCGGCATGGGCGACCATGGGTAAGGTGGCCGGCATCTCCGTCGCCATCATCGCCGTCCTCATCGTGATCGCCACGGCGCTGCTCTTTGCTTTCTTTCTCCTCATTTGGCATGGGTTGGGCCAGAGTGGTTAGGTGGCGTTTTACTCACTGAGGCAAGGCCAGCCTTGGTCGAGCGTCCTCGGGCAAGTGCTCGCGGCCACTGATCGTCTTACGCTGCGCGGGGGATCGATCAGATCACAAACCGAGGAGAACTCATGGTCGATGCAGCACGCTCTGCAGACGGAACCAAGATCGCGTACGAACGCACCGGTGACGGGCCGGTCCTGATCCTCGCCGGCGGCGCGCTGAACAACCGGCANNGCCGTCGGTGGTTCGGCGATGGTCTTCGGCCACTCCTCTGGGGCGGTGCTCTCACTGGAAGCCGCGGTGGACGGCGCGGCAATCACCCGGCTCGCTGTATACGAGCCGCCCTACCTCACGGGCAATGCGGAGACGGGAAGCGCCACGCTGCGGGAGATAGAGGCTGCCCTCGACGCAGGCGACCGGGGTGCGGCGGTGGAGATCTTTATCCGCACTACCGGCGTCCCATTCGACCCGGCGATGAAGACGCAACCCTGGTTCGCGGGCATGGAAGCGGTCGCCCACACCCTTCCGTACGACCTCGCCTTGGTCGGTGACAGCAGCGTCCCCGTCGACCGGCTCGCGACGATCACCGCTCCCACGCTTGGCCTCTACGGCGGTGCCAGCCCCGAGTGGGCTGCAGCCTCAATCGGCGCGATCATCGGAGCCATCCCGGGTGCGACCCAGAAGGTGCTCGAGGGCCAGACGCACGCGGCCGACCCTGCGGTCCTGGCGCCGGTGCTTGTCGACTACTTCTGCTGAGCGGCGAACGGCTTTCTGAATTGAAGCCGCGTGGTTTAAAACCCCATATTCACTAAGAAGGTTTTGGCGGAGGGAGAGGGATTCGAACCCCCGGGGGCTTGGCGGCCCCTGCGGTTTTCAAGACCGCTCCGTTCAACCGCTCCGGCATCCCTCCGCGTGGGCTGAGGGCAGTTTAAGCGGCGGCCGCCGGACCGGTGAAACGGCAATCGTCCTCGCGGCTTGATCCAGGGTTCGCCGCTTGCATTGACGGACAGCCTCAGGACCGTGACCATGGCTGATGTGGTCGCGCTCATCGTTTTCGTCGTCGGCATCCTGGCGTTCCTCGTCCTGCTGTTCTGGTACGGCCTCAAAGGGGAGCAGAACCAGGACCCTGCGATCGGCACCAACCGGCCGTATCCGGACGGAGTCGGCCCCACCGGGGCGGGCGCGGAGTTCCCGCCTTATCTGCCGACCTTCACGGTCAGCGAAGCAGAGACATTCCGTCGTGGCGCCGACCGACGTCTGACCCGGATGTTTCGACAGCCGCCAAAGGCTCGAAGCTGGATGGATGAACCTGGTGCGCTCGAGGCCGCAGGGCTCGTGGATGCGTTGCCGCCGTCGTCGGAGCCGGCCATCGCTCCCGCAGTGCCGCAGCGCCGCCACCGGCGCAAGAAGCACCGCTAGGTCGATGCTGCGCGCATCCCCTCGAGCTGCTCGGTGTGCTCCTCGAGATGGCCGACCAGAAACCTCTCGACGAGATCGTCGACGGTCATCGGCCCGAGCTTCGGGTGCAGCCCACGGATCTCCCACTGGTCGGCTTCCGTGCTGCGAAGGAACTCTCGGAGTGTGGCGATGCCGGCCAGCACATCCGCCCAGAGCACGGACACGGGCTCACGTCGATCCCGTTCGATCGCCCCGATGCGCTGCGGGTCGCTCTTGGTCCGCCCGAACGGTACCGGCTCGCCGGAGGCTTGACCGCGGAGCACCGGCCCTGCCTGCACGATCCAGTACGGAATGAACTCGGCGACATGCGCCCAGACCTGGCCGCGATCCCATCGCTCGCCACTGTCGGGATCCGCACCGGTGAGCGCTCCGTGCGGCGGCTCCGCCGCGGCCGCGGCCGCGAGCCGGGCTTCCACGGCGTCGAGACGCGCGAGATACGCGTCGCTCGTGCTCATCGCAGCGGTCGCAACGGGGCACCGGCAACCACGCGGTTGCGAAGCTTCCCCAACCGCTCGACGCTCAACTCGACGACGTCGCCCGGCTGCAACCAGGGGTATCGATCGATGCCATGCACCATGGACAGTTCGAGGATACAGCCGGTGCCGCATGTGCCGGAACCGATCAAGTCTCCGGTCTCGACGCGCGTGCCGCGCGACGCATACGCGACCATCTCGCCGAAGCTCCAGAAGATATCCGCGAGCGACGCGCGCGAATATTCGACGCCGTTCACGGTCGCGGTCATCTCGAGGTCGTAACTCTTGTTGCGTCGCGCATCCTCGAGCTCGTCGGGCGTGACGAAGACCGGTCCGATCGACGTCGCGAAATCCTTGCCCTTCACGGGACCCATGCTCAACTTCATCTCTCGTCGCTGGATGTCGCGAGCGCTCCAGTCGTTCATGACGCAATAACCGGCGATGCTGCGCTCCGCCTCGTCGGGTTCAAGGTCAGCGCCGCCGAACCCGACCACCGCGGCGACCTCCAACTCGTAATCCATCTCGACGCCGCCGGGTGGAATTGCGACGTCAACGTCGGGACCCCCGATCGCATAGGGATTGCTGAAGTAGAAGACGGGCAACTCATACCAGTCGGGATCCATCTCGAGCCCGCGTCGCTGCCGCGCGGTGCGCACATGCTGCTCGAATGCATAGAAGTCACGCACCGTCGGCGGTCGCGGTATCGGCGCGAGCGCCTGGATGGCGTCGAGTTCGAACACGTCGTGTGGATCTCGGCGCAGTTCGTCGCCCTCCGCAGCAAGCCGTGTGCCGTCGTCACCGAGGAGGCTGAGCAACGTTGTGCCGGCACCGCACGCGTGGATCCGCCCATCGACCATCAGGCCGGTACGCTCGCCGGAGCTTGTCGACTGAGTGAACGTCACCCAGCGCATTGACGCCGTCGCCTCCGCATGAGGACAGCAAGCATCGCAACGACCGCGACGGCGAGGATCGACTCCGCGGCAAGCAGCGGAATGGCCGCGCCAAATGGCTGCGGCGAGGCAGCGGTGACGCCAGTCAGCAGGCCGAGACTCGCGGCGGCGACACCGGCACTGTCGTCTCTGTGGAACGCGCCCGGGATGTGGACGCGGCGCGTGGGAACCCACCGAGCGGGGCGAGCGGTTGGAGGAGCGGTTGCGACGGGAGGCGCGTGATGAGCGGTCGCCACCATGTGCCGTGCAGTGACGTGGGGTGCCGCGGCATGCGCGATGCGCTCGATGACGATGGCCATGCTCCCGTAGATGGTGAAGGTTCGGGCGAACTGCGCCATGGTCGTGCCGTTGTATGAGCCGGTCAGCGGATCGCTGAACTCGAGAGTCCCCGCGGACGTGTTCACGCCCATGAGCACCACGACGTGGCCGGCCTGGGTCCACGGCACCGACCTTCCGTCCCAGGCGGTCCAGGTGCGGGCGGTCTGTGACGAGTAGTTGACGGTCGTCCAGACGAGCACCGGGTGCCCGGCCTCGACAGCGGCGTACAGCGCCTGGGGCTTCCACCCGGTGAGCTGCGCAGCGACGGGGACGCCGAGCGATTCCGCGGTCCGAGCGACGACCGGCGCATACGCTCCCCACCCCGCGTAGGAAGCCCAGTGCGGATTACTGCCCGGCTCCGAGCCCATCACGTGGCCGACGAAGTCCGTGTACGGGTCACCCCACTGCGCCGGGAGGCCGTTGGCGCCGAGGACTGGGGCGCGGGTATCGGCGGGGAAGTGACCCTGCACCCACTGCTGGGTTGTGTGCACGCCAACAGATGCCAGCGCGATGGTCAGTGACGTCGCTTCACAGTCGAGGGGCATCTGCATGCGCTGGGTCCCGACCGGGAGCCGGAACATCGCGGCCTCGGCCGTGACCGGGGCGGTGGCCAACGCAACCGCACCCATCCCGAGGGCGACGATCGCGGCGGTCCCCCTCCGCGCGTGGACCACGTCCCGACTCTACGAGGGGCCACATTTGAGTTGGTCGCGAGCCGGACACGACATATACTTGCCCCGGCCTGGGGAGGTGGCTGAGAGGCTGAAAGCGCCCGCCTGCTAAGCGGGTGAGGGATCTTAAGTCCCTCCGGGGGTTCGAATCCCCCCCTTCCCGCCAGGCCGTGATGACCGCCTGTCCCTCCAGGCGGTCCCGGGCGCGTGCGGTCTCGCGCTGAGCAGACGTTGTTACTTGGCGACCAGGCGCATCTGCCAGTGATAGGGCTCCACGGGAACGACAACTATGGTGCCCGGCGATGCCTGATTTAGACGCTGCTCGTAGCCGGCGAGTGGCTGCGCGACATCGGGAGTGAACTCCCAGTGCGTGGCCGCGTTGATGCATAACAGGGATGCTATGACAGGGCACTCGGTGCCTACTGTCTCGGCTGCTGCTGGATTCTGATGGGCCTGTTGTTCGTCGGTGGCGTGGTGACTCTGGTGTGGATCGCGGCCATCGCGACCTTCATCCTGCTCGAGAAAACAGTGCGCTTCGGTGAGACCGGTGGACGGATGGTCGGAGCCGCGATGATCCTCGTGTGCCGTCGGCCGCTGCCGGGATGTCATGGAGAACATCCTTCGTGCCCTCAAAGACAACGACACCATCGACTTCACCAACACGCGAGCTATGGACAAGGCAGACCGCTTACGGCTTCTACGCCGCGCGTTTCGCGTCGTTACTCGCCCCGCTCGTCACCGCGATGACGTCTCGGTCGCCATCGACTGGAGCCCCACAGACGCCGCTTGCGCGGTATCCATTGCCGAGCTTGCAACCAACCAGCGCCGGTAACGGCGGGCGCACGGTCAACACGGTGACGTGAGCCCAACTCCCTCCACCTCAATATAGCACCGCCCCAGGGGCTTGCCGCAAGCCCCCGGGTATGGTGCAGAGTTTCCTGACAAGCGCTCGAAACGAGGAGTGGTGCATGTCCGAGCATGCAGTTGTGATCGCCGGTGGCGGTCCGACGGGGATGATGCTGGCGGCGGAGCTGACGCTGGCGGGGACCGATGTCCTCATCGTCGAGCGACGCCCCAGCTTCNNCCACCCGCCACAACTACGGGATGGCGCTGTTGCAGAGCCATTTCGAGCGCATCATGTCGGGCTGGATCGATGAGCTGGGCGTTACCATCCTGCGCGAGCGCGAGGTGACGGGTTTCACGCAGGACGACAGCGGCGTTGACGTCGCGTTGTCCGACGGCACATCGCTGCTGGCGAAATTGCTGGTTGGTTGCGACGGGGGCCGCAGCGTTGTGCGCAAGGCGGCCGGCATCGATTTCGCGGGCTGGGATCCAAC
>PLDZ01000078.1:4589-5416 GCA_003136295.1 Candidatus Dormiibacterota bacterium | reverse complement strand
ATGAGGAGTACGAGCACCTTGCCGAGAAACCAGATCTGCCCGGGAATCCAGGCGAACGGATGATACGGCAGCAGCGGCAGCCAGCCACCGAGGAACAGCGCGGTGGCGATCGAGCAGACCGTCACCATGTTGATGTACTCGCCGAGAAAGTAGAGGCCGAAACGCATCGCCGAATACTCGGTGTGGTACCCGGCGATGAGTTCCGTCTCGGCTTCGGGAAGATCGAAGGGCAATCGGTTGGTCTCGGCGAACGCGGCCGTGAAATACAGGATGAACGCGAGTGGCTGCAGCACGATGAACCACAGGCCGGCCTGTGAGCCAACGATCTTCTCGAGGTCGAGCGAGCCGGAGAGGATGACCACGCCGATGAGGGCAAATGAAACCGCCATCTCGTAGGAGATCAACTGCGCAGAGGAGCGCAGACCTCCGAGCAATGAGTACTTGCTGTTGGAGGCGAATCCTCCGAGGAACAGCGAGTACACGCCGAGCGATGTGATGCCGAGGATGAACAGCAGCCCGACGTTGACGTGGGCGATGTCCCAGTGGAATATGTGCCCAAACCAGCTGTTGGTGCCCCACGGAATCACCGCGTACGCGAGCAGCGCAGCACCCCCGGCCAGGCTCGGCCCCACCAGGTACAGGATCTTGTCGCGTTCGGCGGGAGCGACGTTCTCCTTGAAGAACAGCTTCAACCCATCGGCGGCAGGCTGCAGCATGCCGAACGGACCGACACGGTTGGGGCCGTAGCGCAACTGGATGCGGGCCGAGATCTTGCGTTCCGCAAGGGTCAAATACGCGAATGCGGTGAGCAGGAAGACGACGAGCAC
>PLDZ01000078.1:0-4557 GCA_003136295.1 Candidatus Dormiibacterota bacterium | reverse complement strand
GCGATACTGGTCAGCACGCGCGTCTCCACCGGACTTGCGCTCGCGGGCGGCAGCCCGGCGCGGATCCGCTGCACGCGCCCCTCGACATTGGTGACGCTTCCGGCCTTCTCGAAGACCGCGTGTCCAGGAAAGAGAACCGTCGCGTAGCGGGACACGACCCCCGGTCGGGTGTCGAATGCCACCACACACGCCGCCTTGCGCACCGCGCGCTCGAGCAGTTCGGCCTCCGCCTCGAGCGCCGGGTTGGGCCCGATCATCACCAGCGCGCGCATCGATCCCGCGGCAAGGCCCTCGAGGATCTGCCGGCCGTTCTTGCCGGGCTCTGCGAGCGAGGCGTATCCGGGGCCGACATTGGGGAGCAGACCGAGATCCTTTGCGCCCCGCCCGTTCATCCCACGCGTGATCGTCAGACGCCGCAGCGTGCCGACAGCACTCAGCGCCGTTGCCACGTCTGCCGTATGCGCGCGATTGGTCTCGTCGGCGATGAGGCCGATCCGCGATGCGCCACTGACCGCGCCGACCGCCTCGGCGGCTGCGACATCGCTGGGCAGCCGGATCACCCGCGCACCCTTCTTGCGCTCGGCCTTGTAGAGCCGCAGCGTGAGCACCGGCGCGTGTTCCTCGGGCTCGGAGCCGAGCACGACCAGCGCATCGCAGTCCTCGATCTCAGCGATGCCGAGCTCGTGCTCGGCGGCGCTGAGGCCGTCGAACGGCTCGAGCTGATGGTCGATGTGCGGCGTGCCGATCACCTGGCGCGCCAGTCGCTCGAGCAGGAACAACTCCTCGTTGGTACCGGCGCTCGAACCGATCACTCCGATGGATGCGGCGCCGTACTCTTCAGCGATCTCGCGAAGCCGCCGTGCCGCCTGGGTGATGGCTTCGGGAACCGTGACGTCGCGCGACTCGTCGTCACTGCGCACCACGGGGCGGCGGACCCGTTCCGATGTGTTCCAGCGATCAAAGCTGTACCGACCCCGATCACACAGCCACATATCATCGACCAGCGGATTGTCGCGAGACGCGAAGCGGCGCACCTCGAAGTCACGGCTGTCGACGTTGATGTTGCATCCGTACGAGCATTCCGGACAGATGCTCGCAGTCCGCTGCAGATCCCAGGGACGCGAGACAAAGCGGTACTTCCGGTGCGTGAGCGCGCCCACCGGGCAGACTTCGGGCAGGTTGCCCTGGAATTTCGACTCCAGCTGCCGGTCATCGAAGGTCGCCACCAGCGTGTCCACACCGCGCTGCTGGAGAACGATCTCCTTCTCACCGGTGATCTCGTCGTAATATCGAACGCAGCGCCAGCAGAGGATGCATCGCTCCTGGTCGAGCTCGATGTGCTCGGAGAGCGGAACCGCCTTCTTGAAGTGGACCTTCTCGGTGATGGGAAAGCGCGAGATGCCGGGCCCGTACCGGAAGGTGAAATCCTGAAGGTCGCACTCGCCGCCGCGGTCGCACACCGGGCAGTCAAGCGGATGATTCAGGAGCAGGAACTCCAGCATCCCCTCACGAAGCTTCGTGACCTCGGGAATATCGGTGCGCACCACCATTCCGTCACCGGCGATCGTCGCGCATGCGGGCTGTGGCTTCGGGAACTTCTCGATGTTGACCAGGCACATCCGGCAAACGGCGACCGGGTCCATCTTCGGATGGGCGCAATAGATGGGAATATGGATGCCGGCCTCGGTCGCCGCGTCAAGCACCAGGGTCCCCTTGGGAACGCGGAGCTCGCGTCCGTCGATGCTGATGCCGACGCGCCCGTCGTCCAGCTGCTCGGGCGGCGTTCCCGTCTCCGCCACCGCGGTCACGCCACCAGAGCCGTGGCCTGCGCCCTCACCGGGCAGCGGCCGGCACCGCAGTGCGCTTCGAACTCATCGCGGAAGTACTTGTACGCGGACATGACGAACCAGGTCGCCGTGTCGCCGAGCGGGCAGAAGCAGCGTCCATCCATGTTCGAGCAGATGTCAGCGAGACTGGCGAGCTCAGCGCGCGTCGCGAGCCCCGCCTCGAGCCGGTGCATCAGCTCCGATTCGAAATACGTTCCCTCGCGGCAGGGCACGCATTTGCCGCACGACTCGTGCCGGTAAAAGTCGACCAGGCGCATGGAGACGTCGACGAGACAGGTCGTCTCGTCCATGAAGATCATCGCGCCCGCTCCGAGCGACGACCCCGCTTCCTGCACGGCGTTCATGTCGAGCGGGAGATCGAGGTGTTGCGGCAGCAGCACCTGCATGGATCCTCCCCCCGGCTGGAAGGCCTTGAGCGATCTTCCCCGCCAGATGCCGCCGCACTCCTCCTCGAGGAGCTCGCGAATCGGCGTCCCGAGTTGCATCTCGTAGTTCCCGGGTCGGTTGATGTGCCCGCTGCAGCAGAACACTCGCGTTCCGGCGCTCTTCTCAGTGCCGAGTGATTTGAACCACTCGCCACCGCGCTGCACGATGTGCGGCATATTGCACAGCGTCTCGACATTGTTCACCACGGTCGGCTGCCCGTAGAGGCCCTTCACTGCGGGGAACGGCGGCTTGAGCCGCGGCTGGCCTCGAAGACCCTCGAGCGATTCAATGAGCGCCGTCTCCTCGCCGCAGATGTATGCGCCCGCACCGCCATGGACGATCACGTCGCAATCGAAGCCGCTTCCGAGAATGTTCCTGCCGATGTACCCCGCAGCCCGCGCCTCCTCCACCGCGCGCTCGAGCAGCAGCCGCTGGTCGTGGTACTCACCACGGATGTAGATGAACGAGATGTTCACCTGAAGCGCGTACGAGGCGATCAGCAGTCCCTCGATCAGCTGGTGCGGGTTTTCATCGATGAGGTACCGATCCTTGAAGCACCCCGGCTCGGACTCATCGGCATTGCAGCACAGATAGCGCGGGAAGACGTCCTTGGGCAGGAAGGACCANNCTTCACCTCGGCAACGAGCGTCTCGGGCGTGAACTTCTTGAACGCATCGCGCAGGGCCTGGTAGCCCCCGACGCGCTCGTATCCCTTGAGCGTCTGGAGCCCGTCCGCGCCGAAATCCTTGGTGAGCAGCTTGAACTCAGCCATTCGCGCTCATCTGGTTCGGTGCGGTTCCACCCATCGGCCGCTGCATCCTACTGAGCCGCCTTGCCGCGACGCTGCGGCCGTTTCTTGATACCCGGTCCAGTGATCGCCGACTGCTCCGGCTCTTTCGGAGTGGTCAATGGGGTTTGGCCCGCCGAACCCTGAGCGGGAGACGTCTCGGAGACGGGACCCGTCGCCGAGGCGGATGGGGCAGCGGGGGGCAGCGCCGGCGCGCGAGAAGCGCTACGGCGAGGGGTCCCCGCGGCGACAGGACCCGCCTCTCCCACGCTGGGGGCGGAGCGCAAGGCTCCGAGAATCGCGTCGACGCGATCCGGAGTGAGGTTCTCCTCGAAGTGGTGGTCTACTTGCATCATCGGGGCTCCGCCGCATCCGCCGAGGCATTCGACGGTGCTCGCCCAGGTGAATGCTCCGTCGGCGGTGGTCTCACCGGATGCGCAGCCGAGGGTGCGCTCGAGGTGGTCGACGATTTCATCGGCACCGCGCAGGGCGCAGGACACGTTGATGCAGACGATGACCTCGTGGCGCCCGTGGGGGTGCTGAAAGTACATCGAGTAGAACGTCGAGACCGCCTCGACTTCGCTGGGGGTCACCTGCAGGATGCCGGCGACCTCGGTCATCGCGCCTGCGGTGATCTGGCCCTGTTCGTGCTGGACCGCCCACAATGCCGGGAGAATCGCGCTGCGCGCGAGTGGATAGCGATCGCGGGCACGCTCGATCGCGGTCCGCGTCTCCGCCTGCAGCGTCATGCCGGAGGCTCGACGAAATCGCGGTGGCGGGGTGCGGATTTCGCGGGGTGAATCATCGGTCGACGTCGCCGAGCACGATGTCGATCGATCCGATCACCGCAACCACGTCGGCGATCAACTCGCCTCTGACCATATGCGGCAGCGCGCTGAGGTTGCTGAAGGATGGTGCACGCACCTTGCATCGGTACGGCCGGTTGGACCCGTCACTCACGAGGTAGAAGCCCAGCTCACCGCGCGGCGACTCGACCGCCTGGTAGACCTGACCCGCGGGGACGCGCATCCCCTCCGTGACGAGCTTGAAGTGGTGGATGAGTGACTCCATGCTCGTGTTGAGCTCATTGCGCGGTGGGAGGGCGACGCGCCGGTCGGTCGTGTTCACCGGCCCGTCGGGGAGATTCTCGAAGGCCTGGGTGATGATCTTCAACGACTCACGCATCTCCTGCATGCGCACCAGGTAGCGGTCGTAGACATCGCCGGTGCGACCGATCGGAACGTCGAAATCAAAGTGGTCGTACGAGCTGTACGGCTGCGCCTTGCGGAGGTCGTAGGCGATCCCGCTGCCGCGCAGCACCGGCCCCGTCGCACCGTACGCCATCGCGTCCTCGGGGCTCAGGGTGCCGAGTCCCACAGTCCGCTGCCGCCAGATCGGGTTCTTGGTGATCAGCAGCTCATGCTCATCGATCAGCTTGGGAAAGGTCTTGATGACCGCGCCAACCATCTCGTAGAACGCGTCGGGGACATCCGCGAG
>PLDZ01000243.1:17807-18284 GCA_003136295.1 Candidatus Dormiibacterota bacterium | reverse complement strand
CGTCTTCTTCGCACCTGAGCTCACGGATGCGGTAATCCGGCTCCTGACCGCGACCAGAGGGGGGTCGCGACTGTACCGCGAGCTCGCGGCCGACCCACGGGTCGCGTTCATGTGCTCGCCGGGCAACGCGTCGCGATGGATTCAGGGTGGCGGCACCGCCTCAGTTGTCGAGAACCCGGCGCAGCGGATCGATTTGGTTCGGCGTCTGATCGACCATGCCGCGGGTGCCCAGGCATATGTCGACGGACCCCACGTCCTCCCGGTCACGATCGCGGTGCGCTGGCTCAAGGTCGTCGAGGCGCGTGACGGCCCGCACCTGCTCCTCGCCTTCGACCTCTGAGGCTCAGGAGCCGAGCAGGATCGCGAGGTCGGTGAAGAAGCCGGGGTAGGACACCGCCGCCGCGTCGGCGCCCTCGATGACCGTGTCGCCTCCTCCCGCCGGAACCAGGGCCCCCGCGATCGCCCAGGCCATGGCGA
>PLDZ01000243.1:15311-17756 GCA_003136295.1 Candidatus Dormiibacterota bacterium | reverse complement strand
TCGGTCTCCTTGTTGCGCAGCTCGCCGGCATCGCGGATCTCGGTGACGCCCTCGGCCTGGCTGGCGAGCACCGCGATGATCGGCAGTTCGTCGATGGATCGAACGGTCAGCGACCCGGAGATCGCGACCCCGTGCAGCTGTGTCCCCCGGACCTCGACGTCGGCGACGGGCTCAACCCCCCCGGCCGGAGCGGTCTCGTTCACGCTCACCGTCGCCCCCATCGCCTCCAACACCGACAGAATGCCGGTGCGTCCGGGGTTCACGCCGACGCCGGGGCAGCGAACCCGCCAGCCCCTGCGGGTGGCCGCGAGCGCCAGGAAGAAGGCAGCCGAGCTGAGATCACCGGGGACTCGCAGCCCGAAGGGCTCGAGCTGCCCCGGATGAATGGTCACCTTGTCGCCAATGGATACCACCTCGGCTCCGCACATGGTGAGCAATCGCTCGGTGTGATCCCGGGTGGGCACGAGTTCAATGACCGTGGTCGGCCCGTTCCCTGAGAGCCCGGCGAGGAGGATCGCCGACTTCACCTGCGCGCTCGCCACCGGTGATCGCCAGGTCAACCCCTCGAGCACCCGCCGACCCTGGACACGCAGTGGCGCGGTCCCGTCCGGCGACGCGGCGATAGCTGCGCCCATCGCCCGGAGCGGATCGACGACACGCAGCATCGGGCGCCTGCGCAACGAGGCGTCACCGTCGAGGGTCGCGTCGCACTCGCTGCCCGCGAGCACTCCCGCGAGCAGACGCATGGTCGTGCCGGAGTTGCCGCAGTCGAGCACGCTGTCGGGGCTGCGCATGCTGACGCCCACTCCGGCGCCGTCGAGTGCGTAGCGATCGGGCGGAAAGTCGCGCACCCAGACGCCACAGGCGCGCAGGCAGGCGGCCGTGGAGAGGACGTCAGCCGCCGGCGACGCGTTGCCGATGTAGGTCCGGCCCTTGGCGAGTGCGCCGAGGATCAGGGCTCGATGGCTGATGGACTTGTCGCCGGGGACGGTCACCTCGCCGTCCACCCGTACCGCGGGGGACACGCGCTCATGGGTCACCCCGCGCGCGCCGCCTCGCCGCCGATCATCGCGTGCAGGAATTGCTCGGCGCCGGCAACCGCGTGCTCCGGGTCGAGGCCGATGCTGTCGAGCAACGCCGACCCGACGACGGCAGCTTCGGCGTGCCCGCGCAGCGCTGTCAGATGCTCGTGGGTCGAGAGCCCGAAGCCGAGCGCACGCGGCAGCGACGTCAACTGGCGGACTGAGTCGAGCAGCGCGATCGCATCGCCGCTGATCGTCTTCCGAGCGCCGGTCACGCCGGTGACGCCGACGCAGTAGACAAATCCTGCGGCCGTCGAACAGACACGTGCCAGACGATCCGGCGTTGTCGTGGGAGCCACGAGCGGGATCAGCGCGACGCCGGCGACGTGCATCGCTGCTCGGACGCCTGCGGCTTCGTCAAGTGGAAGATCCGGGAGGATGACCCCGTCGACGCCCGCCGATGCGGCCTCGCGAGCAAGGTCGTCGACGCCGAAACTGAGCACTGGGTTGACGTACGTCATCACCGCAAGCGGGATGGTCACGCCCCCGGCGCGCGCACCCGCCACCTGCGCGAGTGCCGTGGCAAGCGTCATCCCGTTGTGGAGCGCCACCTGACCGGTGCGCTGGATGGTTGGTCCGTCAGCCAGTGGATCGCTGAACGGAATGCCGACCTCCGCAGCGATGCATCCGGTGCGCTGGGCGCAGAGCAGCAACTCGACGAGGCTCTCGAGCGACGGGTATCCGGCGGTGAAATATGGGATGAGGCCAGGAGGCGCTCCTTTCCCTCGCGCTGCGAAGGCATCGTTGAATCGCGTGTCCGGTGGCGCCGCGGTCATCCCCGGTCGTGCTCGCGCACGGTGTCGACATCCTTGTCACCGCGGCCGCTGAGACAGACGAGCACCACGTCATCCGCAGGGCGATCGCGCGCCATGGCGGCGGCGACGTGAAGGGCGTGCGACGATTCGAGCGCGGGGATGATGCCCTCCAGCAGGCAGAGCTCATGGAACGCGGCGAGAGCGTCCGAATCCGTGGCGGCGCGGTACTCCACGCGTCCGCTGTCGCGGAGCGCGCTGTGCTCGGGGCCGACTCCCGGGTAGTCGAGCCCGGCGCTGATCGAATGAGTGGCGAGCACCTGTCCCTCGGCATTCTGCATCAGGTAGCTCAGCGATCCGTGGAGCACGCCCGGACGTCCTCGCGAGAGTGGCGCCGCGTGCCGGTCGCTGTCGAGACCGCGGCCGGCGGCCTCCACGCCGACAAGGCGCACATCATCGTCGAGGAACGCCGCGAACATGCCGATGGCATTGCTCCCGCCGCCCACGCACGCCACCACCACCGACGGCAGCCGTTGCAACCGGGACAGCATCTGCCCGCGCGATTCGTCGCCGATGACCTGTTGCAGCCGACGTACCAGCGACGGGTATGG
>PLDZ01000243.1:0-15276 GCA_003136295.1 Candidatus Dormiibacterota bacterium | reverse complement strand
AGGGCGGCACACGCTGTCGCCGTCGCAACGCCATGCTGTCCCGCTCCGGTCTCGGCGATGATCCGGCGCTTTCCCATGCGCAGCGCGAGCAACACCTGGCCGATGGCGTTGTTCAGCTTGTGCGCGCCGGTGTGGAGCAGATCCTCTCGCTTCAGCCAGATCTGCGCCCCGGCGTTGGCATCGCTGAGGCGGCGAGCGTGGGTCACCGGCGTCGGACGGCCGGCGAACTCTGCGAGCCAGCGATCGAGCTCCGCCGTGAACGCCGGATCGGCGAAGGCGCTGCTCATCTCGGCCTCGAGCTCCTCGAGCGCCGGGACGAGTGTCTCCGGCACGTAGGCACCGCCATAGCCGTTGAAGCGACCGCGCACCGCGGCGCTCATCGTGGGTCGGTCCGCAACTGCGCCGCCGCGGCTCTCGCTGCGATCACAAATCGGCGGACGAGCTCGGGGTCCTTATCGCCCGTACGCCGCTCCAGCCGGCTCGACGCGTCGACACCGGCGGGGCGCACCGTGGCGACCGCATTCGCGACGTCGTCGGGCCCGAGACCACCGGCCAGCAGGATCTCGCGGTGCCGGGCCACGTCCGCTGCCAGCATCAACGGGACGCGGTGGCCGGTGCCGCCGGGGAGGGCCCCGCGATCGGGAACCCCGTCGAGCATGAGCAGCGCGTCGGGCGGCCAGTCAATGGTGCTTGCCGTCGCCCCGCTGTCCACGTTGAAGACAGGAATGACGGGAACAGAGCACGCCGTCACCAGATTCGGGTCGACGTGCCCGTGCACCTGAATGCCGGCGAGGCGGTATCGCGAGGCCGCGGCATCGCACTCGGCGGCGCTCGGTTCGACGAAGACGCCGATGAGGTCCGCCCGGTCCCGAACCACCTGCACGACGGCTCGGGCCGCCGCATCATCGACCCAACGTGGGCTCTTCGGTACCAGCATCAGCCCGATCCAGTCTGCGCCGGCGTCGATCGCGGCCTCGGCGATCTCGCCGGTGCGGACGCCACACACCTTGACGATCACGTCCGTGCTGCCTCGTGCGCCGCCGCGACCATGGCGGCGCATGCCGCTTGCGGGGAAGTGGCGCGCATCAGGGCCTCGCCGACCAGCACCGCGTCGGCGCCCTCGTTGACGAGGCGGGTCACATCGTCAGGGCTGCGAACGCCCGACTCGGCGATGCAGATGACGCCCTCCGGCACCGTCTGACGCACCCGCGCGAAGGTCGCGAGATCGGTGGTCAGCGTGCGCAGGTTGCGGTTGTTGATGCCGATGCAGATCGCTCCGGCAGCCACGGCGACCCGCGCCTCGCCGGCATCGTGCACCTCGACGATTGCCTGTGCCTTGCTGCGTTCGACACCCGCGAGACAGAGATCGAGCGCGTCATTGCCGAGCAGCGCGATGATCAGCAGCACCCAGTCCGCGCCGCCAACGCGCGCTTCGGCGATCTGCACCGGGTCGATCGTGAAGTCCTTGCGCAGCAAGGGGATATCGACTGCCGCGCGGATCTCGGCGAGATCATCCAACGACCCTCCAAAGTCGGGTCCGTCGGTGAGCACCGAGATCGCCGCAACCCCGCACCCCGCGTATTCCCTCCCGAGCGTGACCGGATCCAACTCGGGCCGGAGCACACCGCCGCTCGGAGAGCGCCGCTTCATTTCCGCGATGATCGTCCCGCCACGCAGCGCCTCGGCGAGACCACGCGCAGCCGGCAGTGACTCCGCCTTCGCCCAGAGTGCCGCCTCCGCGCAGCGCAGCTGCTCCACCTCGGCTCGCTTGCGCCCGGCAATGGCGGTGAGAGCGTCGCCGGCGGCGCTCACGCGGGGACTCCGGCAGTCACGATCCCGGCGGTGTCGAGGAAGTTGCGCAGCAGCGCGTGACCTGCTGGAGTGCCGACGGACTCCGGGTGGAATTGCACGCCCTCGACGGGAAACGCGCGGTGACGCATGGCCATGATCAGGCCGTCGTCGCTCCAGGCCGTCGCCTCCAGCGCCTCCGGCAGTCCCGCGGTCGCCACGACCAACGAGTGGTACCGGGTTGCCATGAAGGGATCATCGAGGCCGCGGAGCACACCCGCCCCAATGTGATGCACGGCGCCGACCTTGCCATGAACCACCGCCGGTGCGCGAACGACGGTCGCGCCATAGGCGACACCGATCGCCTGGTGCCCGAGGCACACGCCGAGCATCGGCACGGTGCTGCCGAGTGCTCGAACGAGGTCGACGCACACGCCTGCCTCCTCGGGGACCCGCGGTCCCGGAGACATCACGATGGCGGCCGGACTCGATCGCGCGATGTCCTCGACCGACCGCGCGTCGTTGCGTTCGACAGCCACAGTCGCGCCGAGTTCTCGCAGGTACTGCACCAGATTGAACGTGAACGAGTCGTAGTTGTCGATGACCAGCACCTGGCCACTCAGCGCCGAGCCCACGCGTTCGCCTCCTCCACCGCGAGCATCTGGGCGGTGACCTTGTTGTCGATTTCCAGCGTCTCCTCGTGTATCGACGAATCTGCAACGATGCCTGCCGCAGCCTGCACGTATGCGATCCGGTCTCGGACCACGATGGTCCGCAGCGCGATCGCCGTGTCGAGGTCGCCGCCATAGCCGAAGTAGCCGATCGCGCCGGCATATGGTC
The DNA here is from genome assembly GCA_003136295.1 of Candidatus Dormiibacterota bacterium. GTDB lineage: Bacteria > Chloroflexota > Dormibacteria > Aeolococcales > Aeolococcaceae > Palsa-851. The sequence goes on along the minus strand of PLDZ01000243.1, from coordinate 12,648 downwards.
CGCGGATCTCGGGCTCGAGCTCGGCGATGATCTCCATCGCACGGATTTTCGGCGCCCCGGTCACCGTGCCGGCGGGAAAGCAGGAGCGGAGCGCATCGAGCGAGTCACACCCGCTATCGAGGGTTCCTTCGATGCTGCTCACCAGGTGCATGACGTGCGAGTAGCGTTCCACCTCCATGTGCTGGGTCACGCGCACGCTGCCCGTGGCGCACACCCGACCAAGATCGTTGCGCCCGAGGTCGATGAGCATGAGGTGCTCTGCGGCTTCCTTGTCGCTGGCACGAAGCTCGCGTTCCATACGCTCGTCGTCCTCAGGAGTGCGCCCGCGCCGGCGAGTCCCGGCGATCGGGTGGTACCGGACGCTTTGACCCGTGACCTGGACGAGCATCTCCGGCGAGGCGCCGACCAGCGTGCACTCCGGGGTCGCGATGTAGATCATGTACGGGCTCGGGTTGATGGCTCGCAGGGCGACGTAGACGTCGAACGGATCCGCGTGCAGCGGCAGCGCGAATCGCCTGGATACCTGGACCTGAAAGATGTCACCGGCCACGATGTAGTCGAGTGCGCGGCGCACCCGATCCTGGAACTCGTCCCTCGAGAGATTGGCCTCATGGTCATGGGAGTGGACGTCGACCGCGAACCCTGCAAGGGGAACCGCCGGTCCCTGAACCGCCGACTCGATTGCCTCGCGCAGTTCGTCGATATGTGCGAGCGCTCGCGCGTAGGCCGCGTCCAATCCGTCCGGTTCGTCGCGGTGCACGCAACTCGAGAGCAGCAGCCGGTGCTGCGCGTGGTCGAAGATCGCGACGGTGTCGAAGATCGCGAACCACTGGCGCGGCAACCGCAATGGGTCGTTCGCGGCGGCGGGGAGTCGCTCGTATCGCCCCGCTGCCTCGTACGTCAGGAACCCGACGGCGCCACCGAGCAGCGGCGCTGCCATCCCGGGCGCGCATGCGGCGGCGATCGAGGCGACGTCACGGTCGAGCATCGCGAGCGGGTCGTCGCCGCCGCCAGGGTCAGTGATCACGCGCGACGGGCCGTGGCCGAGCATCGACCAGCGAGCCACCGCGCCACTTCCCTCCACGGACTCGAGCAGGAAGCAGCTCGCCCCCGTCCCGATCGCCCGCATCGCCGCAACGGGGGTCGCTTCCCCGATCGGCAGCTCGAGGACGACCGCGACGACGTCGTGGTCAGCGAGGCGGCGCCGCGTCTCCTCGAGGCCGGGAACCGGCTCGTTCATCGCTGGCGCGCCATGGGGGTGTCATCCGGGCACCGCGGCGCCGACGTACTGCGCGATCCGGCGTGCCGCCTCCTCGAGGTTGGCGATGGACGCCGCGTAGCTCAGGCGTATGTGTCCGGCGCCGCCCGGTCCGAATGACTGNNCATTTGAAGCCGGGGATCTCGTTCAAGAGGTCGACGAGGCGGTCGCGGCGGTGGCTGAACTCGGCGACCATGCGGTCGACCGCCGCATCGGACTCCGGCGAATCAAAGGCTTCTACGGCGGCCCATTGCGTGAACGCCGCGGCGCACGACGAGCTGTTGATCATCAGCGTGTCCATCTTTCGGGCGATCTCCACGGGCATNNTCATCGCTCAGGACGATCAGGTCGTGCTTGATGGCGAGCCGTGCCATCGCCTCGCAGTCTTCGCGGGTGAGGATGCCGCCGGTCGGGTTCTGCGGCGAGTTGACCACCAGCATCCGGGTGCGTGGGGTGATGAGGAGGGCCAGCTCGTCGACATCGGCGCGGAAGTCGTTCTCCTGACGCAGCGGCAGCGAGATCGCGGTGGCGCCGATGAACTCGACGAGCGAACGGTAGATCGGGTATCCAGGGTCGGGAACGATGACCTCGTCCCCTTCCTCGATCAGGGAGAGCAGGGTGAACAGGAGGAGATTCTTCGAACCCGGAGTGAGCACGATGTTCTCGAACTTGGTCGGCACGCCGGTGTGCCGGGTGACGTACGCGGCGGTCTTCTCGCGGACCTCGCGGATGCCGCTCGCCGCCGTGTAGTGGGTCGCCCCCTCGCGCATCGCCCGAACGGCGGCATCGATGATGTTGTCAGGAGTGGCAAAATCTGGCTCGCCGATCTCGAGATGGACGATGTCCCGACCCTCGGCCTCGAGGAGTCGCGCATGGGCGAGCACCTCGAAGGCGCTCTCGGTACCCAGCCGAGACAGGCGCTCGGCGAAACGTATGGTCATGACGCCACCATCATGGCGGGAAGGCTGCCGGTCGGGTTCGAGTACTCGACTTCGACCCGTTCCACGCGCGCGTGGGTCGGGCCCCGACGGAGCAACTCGAGCACTCGCTCCACTTCGGGACGCGGTCCCTCGAGCACGGTCTCGACACTGCCGTCGGGCTCGTTGCGCACGGTGCCGGACAGGCCCGCATTCTCCGCGTGGCGGATCACGAAGGCACGAAACCCGACCATCTGCACCCTGCCGTGCACAACGGCGCGGACACGCACCACCGCTTCACCCATCGCCGCCCGATTATAGGTGCGGCTGGTTTGCCGGCTCAGGCAGCCGCTGGAGAGAGCTGCTTGCTCCCCGTCAGCTTGCGCACCAGTGGCGGGATCTCGCGCAGGTTCTTGATCTCCACGCCACTCAACTCGGACAGGAGCGCGAGGATGCGGCGTTGCACCGGGGCCTCGTGGTCGCGGCCGGGGAGATACCAATTGAGCATCCGAGAGACGTACTCCGGGTCCTCGAGCCGGCTGACCACCGAGGGGTCGGTGATCGTGGTCGGATGCTTCGGGGCGTCATTGGTGGTGCGCATCATCCAGAGCGACATCTTCAGGATGTCCGGAAGCACCTCGGGCTTGTTGACGACGGCACGGCGCATGTACTTCGCGTAGCACGCCGCGTGGCGCAGCTCATCTGCCGCGAGGATCTTGAAGATCTTGCGGATCACCGGCTCGGGACCCTGCTCGCTGAACGCCGTGTACCAATGGGCCAGCCGCTGCTCACCGCAGAAGTGCATGGTGAGGGTCTCGATCGCCGGCCCCGGCGCGAACGTGAGCCGCAATTCGGGAAGCTTGGCTTCGTCGAACGTTTCCCCGCATCGCTCCAGGTATTTGCGCAACGTGAGGTGATGCTTCATCTCCTCGTAGAACCAGATGGAGACGAAGCTGCAGAAATCGATGTCCGTGTAGAAGTCCCGGATGAACATCTCCGTGGCGTAGAGCGCGGAGAGCTCCGTGAGGCAGATGTTCCGAAGGTCGCTGATCCACTGGGGGCTCAGCAGGCTCGGATCGATATCGTCGAATGGGATGTCGGTACTGAGCGTCCAGCGGGCGCGCTCGAGCCGGATGAACATGTCGTCGTAGAGCATTGCAAGCAGCATACTTTCTTCGCCGGGCACAAAGGATAGGCAATGTCATCCGGCGTACACCCCCAAGATTTGTGCATGAGGGACAATATGGCCCAATTGACCAAGGCACCCGAGCTTCGATTGTCCGTGGCGGCCACTCTGCCGCCCGAGGTGACCATCCGCCTGCTCTCGGAGGTGGACGTCATCGCGCGCCGGATGACGCGCCAGATCGTCTCCGGGATCTCCCTCCCGGACAGCCGTTTTCGGACCCTCGGATACTTCCGGACGGTCACCGCTGCATGCCGCGACGCTCTTCGGACCTTCGTTCGTCTCCTCCGCGACGGGCGCGGACTTCGGGCGGGCGACCTGGAGCGCCTGGGATCGATGGGTGCGCAGCAGGCCGAGCTCGAGGTCCCGCTCGAACTGGTCTTCGGTGCCTATCGCCTCGCCGCGAGGGTGCTCTGGGACGAGGTGATCGGCCAGCCCGCGCTCCTCAACGACGTGCCCCCGAGCACGGTGGTCGGCCTGACGAGCACGGTGCTCGAGTACTTCGATGAGATCAGCGCGGCGGTCGGCGGCGCCTATCTGGAGACCCGCGAGCGGCTGCTGCGCCAGCGTGACCGGGATCGCGACCGTATTCTCCAGCGACTCCTCGCCGGCGACGCCTCGGCGGAGCTCCGGCGCATCGCGGCGTCGGCCGAGCTCACCCTCCTCCCGCCCTACACCGTGGTGGCCTGCTCGGCGGCGACTCAGGAGGCCGAGCGGCAGCTCGAGGAGACGTGGCGAGCAGAGGGTGCCCACCTGATCGGCGATGACCCGGGGGTGTGGATCGCACTGGTGCCTGATGGCCGCGACCTCGCCAAGCTCTGCGCCGCCGTGGGATCGGTGGTCTTCGGTGTGGGTCCGGTGGCCACGACGCTCGACGCGGTCGCACCTTCGGCGCAGCAGGCGCGCCGCGCGCTCGAGGTGGGTCGCCGGCTCTCCCCCGAGCGCGCAGTGCACACCGACGCCGAGGTCGGAGTCTTCGCCGCCCTCGCTGACGATCACGACGCGATGCGCACGTTCATCGACCGCGTGCTTGGCCCGCTGGCGTTGGGCACGCCCAACCGACGCCTCGAGCTCGTCGCGACGCTCGAGGCGTTGCTCGACAGCCGGAGCATCGGCGAAGCCGCCGAACGACTCGGCGTTCACCGCCACACCGTCGTGTATCGGATCGGTCGGCTCCGCCAGCTGGGGATCGATTCCGACGATCCTGAGCAGCGTCATCAACTCTGGCTGGCGCTTCGATGCGCGCGTCTGCTCGAGGAGTAGCGCCTTCCCGCCGTCGTCAGATCGGCGTGCGTGAGCCCTCCCTGTGGCGGGTGATCCATCGTGGCAAGAGATCGTTCCTATTGATTGATGCTCATTGACGCGAGGGTTGGCTCCTTCCCAAAATGAACCAACCGCACCAGAGAGAGCAAGGGGGATGCGGGCAGGCTACCGTTTCGATGAAGGGATGATTCCGTTCAAAGCAAGCTCATTGCTTAATGCTCGGTATGGAACCGATAGTCATCCTGCCGCAAGGCGGCGGGACACACGCGTTTTGTTTGAACGAGGCCGATCGAGAGGGGGCCTCAGGAAGAGAAATCCGATAAAGAAAAGGGGAGACACGATCATGGTTGGGGAGACACTTCTACGATTCTCGGCGCCTCGTCGCCGCAGCACCCGACGCGCTGCGACGACAGTGGCGCTGCTGGCCACTGCGGCGGTGCTCGGTGCATGCGGCTCGGCTACTGCGTCGACCGGCGCGACCGGGCAGCCGGACCCGTCCACCGTCAACCTCGGGTATCTCGTCAACCTGACCCATGCGCCGGCGCTCATCGGCGTGTCCCAGGGCTTCTTCCAGGGTGCGATGCCCAAGAGCACCACCGTCAAGACGACCACCTTCAGCGCCGGCCCTGCGGAGAGCGAGGCGCTCCTCGGCGGGGCGCTCGATGCCGCATTCGTCGGCCCTGGGCCGGCCATCAATGCCTTCATCAAGACCAAGGGCAAGGTGCTCATCATTGCCGGCACGGCGTCCGGCGGCGCGGGCCTCGTGGTCAGCAAGACGATCGCCGATGGGAACTTCCCGGCGGACCTCGCAGGGAAGACGCTCTCGTCGCCGCAGCTCGGGAACACGCAGGACATCGCCCTGCGCACGTGGCTGGGGACCAAGGGGCTCGCCACCAGCATCAACGGGGGCGGTCAGGTGACGATCGACTCGAGCTCGGGCAACTCGGTGAGCCTGCAGAACTTCGAAGCCGGCAAGATCGCCGGTGGCTGGGTTCCTGAGCCCTACGAGTCTGAGTTCATCCTCCAGGGCAAGGGCACGCTCGCCGTTGATGAAGCCTCGCTCTGGCCGAACGGGCAGTTCCCCACCACGGTGCTCGTGGTCACGCAGAAACTGCTCCAGAACCACCCCGACATCGTCAATGACCTGCTCAAGGGGCTCGTCAAGTCGGTGAACTGGATCAACGCGAACGAATCGACAGCACCGGCGGCGGTCAATGCCGCGCTTGCGGCCACCACCGGCGGCAAGCTGCTCAAGTCCAACGTCCTTGCGCTGGCGTGGACTCACCTCAGCTTCGTGCTCGACCCCTTCGCCGCCGACCTGCAGACCGATGCAAAGAACGCGGAGCAGCTCGGGTTCAACAAGACGGCCGGCATCAACGGCATCCTGCATCTCGGGCCGCTGAACGCCGTCCTCAGCGCGGCGGGTGAGGCGACCGTCAGCGCCGGGTCTCTCGGCTCGTGACCGTCGCGCTATTTCGACGCCCGGCTGTGTTGACCGTGGAGGCGGATGACGCCTTCGTGACCCTCGAGGGGGTCACGAAGGTGTTCGGCCACGGCAAGCGCGCCATGACCGCGCTCGAGAACGTGTCGCTCGAGATGGCAAGGGGAGAGTTCGTCTGCGTCCTCGGCGCTTCCGGGTGCGGCAAGTCCACCTTGCTCTCCTTGATCGCTGGGCTTGACAAGGTCACCTCGGGGACCATCGAGATCGCGGACGGTCGCCCGGCGGTCATGTTCCAGGAGCCCGCGCTGCTCCCCTGGCTCACGGTTCGCCGCAACGTGGAGCTGCCGATGCGCATCCACAACCTGGAAACGGACCAGCGCAATCAAACTGTCAACCGGCTGCTCTCCATGGTCGGCCTGATCGACTTCGCGGATCACCGGCCACATCAGCTCTCCGGGGGCATGCGGCAGCGCAGCGCGCTGGCCCGCGCGCTGGCCCAGGAGTCCGAGCTGTTGCTCATGGACGAGCCCTTCGCTGCGCTCGACGCACTGACTCGTGACCAGCTCCACGATGACCTCAACCGGATCTGGCAGGAGACCGGCAAGACGATCATCTTCGTCACTCACAACGTGCGCGAGGCCGTGCGCCTCGGGGATCGCGTCGTGCTGATGACCCCTCGCCCCGGTCGCATTGCGCAGATCTGGGACGTCGACATCGTCCGGCCGCGCGAGCTCGACTCCTTCGAGGTGTCGGGACTCGCGCACGAGATCACGCAGCGGCTGCGCGCTGGGGCGGCGTCCGATGGAGCGGAATAGGCTGCAGCGGATTCTCCGCGCCGCTTGGCCCAGGGTTGTCGCCATCGGCATCCTGCTGGGCATCTGGCAGCTGCTCGTGGTGGCCGGCGTCCAGTCTCCGGGGGGTGCGTCACTTCCCGGTCCCGGCGACGCGATCGGCGAGATCGGCTTTCTGGTGCACACCGACGTGCTGGTGCCGGCACTGTTCCAGACGCTCGAACGCGCGGCGATCGGCTACGTGCTCGCCCTGGCGTTGGGCACGCTGATCGGGCTTGCGGTCGTCCGTGTCCCGGTGCTTCGCGCCGGCGTCGGATCGTTGCTCGCCGGGCTCCAGAGCCTGCCGTCAGTCGTCTGGGTGCCCATTGCGACTCTGTTCCTTGCCATCGGCGGGCAGGTCGAGAACGCCGTGTACTTCGTGGTGATCATGGGTGCCTTCCCGTCGATCGCGATGGGATTGATGTCGTCGTACGACAACATCCCGCCGCTCACGTTCAGCCTGGCGCGCTCAATGGGCGCGCGCGGCCCGCGGTACTACCGGCACTTCATCTTCTCGGCGACCCTGCCGGGCTACGTGGCCGGGATGAAGCAGGCCTGGGCCTTCTCATGGCGCTCCCTCATGGCCGCCGAGTTGATCATCGGATCGACCGCGAGCAGCGGTCTCGGACAGATCCTGGACAACGGCCGGAGCCTGGACGACCTTCCCGAGATGTTCGCCGCCGTCCTGACCATCCTGGTGGTTGGGATCGCCGTCAACGACCTCGTCTTCGCGCCGATGGAGCGCGGGCTCCTGCGGCGCCGCGGGCTGATTCCCGCCTAACCCTCTGTCCTTCCTACCGACCCACCGTCTGCCTCGCGGCGGCGCTGGCCGCCCGAGGCGACGGTGGTTCCCTGCTCCGCTTCTCGCGCGAGCATGAAGAGCAGGTCGGAGCAGCGATTGAGGTAACGAAGCACCTCGGGGTTTTCGACCCCGCCGGTGCGTTGCAGCGAGACGGTGCGGCGCTCCGCCCGCCGGACCAGAGTCCGAGCGAGGTCGAGGGCCGCGCCGACCGGGGTTCCGCCCGGGATGACGAAACCACCGGGCAGGGGGACTCGGGCTTCGAGATCATGGATCTCGCGTTCGAGCGCGTCGGACATGGCCGGTGTCACGACGTTGAAGTGGCGCTCGAGGTCGGCCCGATGACCGGGTCCGGTAGCGAGCTCCGCGCCCACCACGAACAGCTCGCGCTGTAACTCGAGGATGCGCGCTGCGCGGACGGCGGAGTCGGAGAGCGACCGGGCGAGCCCGAGCGCGGATATCGCTTCGTCGAGCGATCCGTAGGCCTCCGTGTGGAGGTCGTCCTTGGCCACGCGCCCGCCGTAGAGCAGCCCGGTCTCTCCCCCGTCGCCGTGCCCGGTGGTGATGCTCACGCGTTCGCGATCAGATGGCGCCGTGCAGAGCCGCTTCGACGAGCTCGGGCGGGGTGTCGTCGCGGCCGCGCCGCCAGTCCTCGATCCATTTGCTCGCCGCGATCGTCGCGGTGGTGGCATCGCCGACTGCGGTGGTGATCTGCCGGGTCAGCTGGCTGCGCACGTCGCCGGCAGCGAAGATCCCGGGGACGTTGGTCATCATGGTCATGGGATCGGTGACGTAATAGCCAGCCTTGTCATGATCGAGGTGAGCATCCACCAGCTGGGTATTGGGGATGAAGCCGATAAAGATGAAGATGCCCCCGACCTGAAGCTCGGAGCGGCGTTCGGTGTCCAGGTTTCGCAAGGACAACCTGCGCACCTTCTCGTCACCGTCGATGCTCTCGATGATGGTGTCAACCAGGAACTCGATCTTGGGGTGCTTGCGCGCCTCGTCGAGGAGGATCGGCTGAGCCCGGAATTCCTTGCGCCGGTGGATGATCGTGACCTTGCTCGCGTAGCGCGTGAGGAACAATGCCTCCTCCACCGCGGCGTCACCCCCGCCCGCCACGGCGAGGTGGACGTCCTTGAAGAACGCACCGTCGCAGACGGCGCAGTAGGACACCCCACGACCCGCGAACTCCTCCTCACCGGAGACCCCGAGCTTGCGCGGGTTTCCCCCCGCGGTGATGATCACTGCGGGGGCAAGATAGTCACCGTCATAGGTCTCGACGAGCTTCCTGCCATCGGCTTGGACCTTGATCGCCTTGACCTCGGTGCGAACCAGCTCGGTGCCGAAATGCGCTGCCTGCTCCTCCATCACGGTCGCGAGCTCGCCGCCCAGAATTGACAGAAAGCCCGGGTAATCCTCGATAAGTTCGGTATTGAGCAACTGGCCGCCCGGGGCCTTCCCCTCGAGAAGGACCGCACGCTCGCGGTTCCGGCCGGCATAGAGCGCGGCCGTCAGCCCGGCGGGGCCGCCGCCGATGATCGCGATGTCGAAGTCGTGTGTGGGCACGCTGGTTGCACTCCTCGGGGTACGTCTGTACGTCCCGTCAGTGATGACGATACCCAATGCCGGGCCGAATCATCCGTGTGCGACCCACTGTCGCAAGTCGGAGAGCACCCGGCTGATGGGTATCGCGTAGGACTCCGATGCGCTCGGGCTCGCCAGCGTGATGATCCCGATCACGTCGCCCGAAGCGTCGAGCACCGGTCCTCCGCTGTTGCCCTGGTAGATCTTGGCCCCCTCCAGGTGGAGCATGTCGTTGTACTCCTGGGGCGACGACTGACCTGCATCGATACCGCTGCCCGAGAGTGGGACGCTGGCATGGAGACCGATGAGCCTCTCCTCGGTCATGTCGGCCTTCCCCGTGGCCCGGCTCGAGGCCAGCGTGATCACCGAGACGGGTACGGCGGTGAGCGCGCTGGCGTCCACCGGAAGCGGTGTCCCGACCAGCGTGCCGCTGACCCGGAGCACGGCGATGTCGAGGGCCGCGCTGCTCTGCACAAGGCGGGCGACGTGCGTGGTGTCGGCACGGTCGGTCACACGCAGCGATTCGTCGCCGTTGATGACGTGAGCGTTGGTGACCACGTCGCCAACCCTGTCGAATATCCATCCCGTGCCGAGCGATTCCTCCGCGCCGTTGGCCAGCTCGGCCTCGATGGTCACCACGCTGACGAGATCGTCACGGCCGACGTCGAGCAGGACCGGTGGCGCAGGCGTCGGAGCGATCGCCGCCGGGAGATGGACCGGGGTCACGCTTGCCGGATTGATCTGGGCAACGTCGTTTGCCACCAGGAAGCCGGCCAGCCCGGCGACCAGGAGAGCGATGATTGCCGCCAGGGCGCGTGCGACGGCGCCGGGACGGAACGTCGGCACGGTCCCTCGATCCACGAGGAAACATTGTGGTTGTTCAGCGCCACGGGATCACCGTGGTCGGTGGCGGCGGCGGAGCGCTCGGTAGTGCGGTGGTGAGCCGGCTTGTGGCCGCGGGCCGCCGGGTGGTCGTTCCCGCACGCCGCCCTGGCCGCCTTGCACTGCCGCCAGGCGCGACCGAGATCGAGTGCGACCTCGAAGACGCCGATGCCGTCTCGCGCCTGCGCAGCGCAGTTGAAGCCATGGGCGCCTGGGAAGGTGCGGTGAGCGCTTCAGGAGGTTTCGCCGGCGGCCGTGCGCATGAGGTCGACGACGACGCCATCCACAGCCAGATATCGAGCAATCTCCTCGGTCCATGGCATCTGGCCCGGGCGGCGGCGGCGTCCATGATTTCCGGCGGGGCCGGTGGGCGGATCGTGATCGTCGCGTCGCGCGCGGCCGTTGATGTGGCTCGCGGCCAGGCCGCCTACCAGGTCAGCAAGGCGGCCGTGCTCCGGCTTGCACAGGTCATGGCAGCCGAGTTGCAGGGACACGGCATCACGGTCAACGCCGTGCTGCCCGGCACCATGGACACGCCGGCCAATCGCGATTCCATGCCGAAAGCGAACCGCGCGTCGTGGGTGAGCACAGATGCCGTTGCCGCGGTCATCGAATGGCTGCTCTCGGACGCGGCNNGGCCTTGGCCTCGTCAGGCGCCTCGCCAAACGTGATCCCGAGATCCACCGAGAGGAATGCCGGGTCGTAGCCGAAGCCGTTGGTGCCTTTCGGCTCGACGAGGGTCCCGAGACACTCGCCGTGAGCCGTCACCGGTTCCGCGTCTGGCTTCGCCAGCGCTGCAACGCAGACGTAGCGCACTCTTCGGTCATCCGGCGTGCGCCGCGCCACCTCGGCGAGCAGGCCGTGGAGCCGGTCCTCGTCGGTCGCACCGTCGCCCATCCACCGCGCCGACATCGGGCCCGGCCAGCCGTGGAGCGCGTCGACCTCGATGCCGCTGTCGTCCGCGAGCGCGGGGAGACCGGTTGCGGCGCACACCGCCAGCGCCTTGGCGAGTGCCGATTCCGTATATCCAGGACCGGGCTCGTCGAGCGCGCCGTCGAAACCGGCGTCATCGAGCGACTGGAGACGCAGCGTCCATGGGCTGAGGAGGACGCGCAGTTCCCTGAGCTTTCCCGGGTTCCGCGTCGCCAGGACCAGCACCGACCCACTCACTTCGCCCCGCTCAGCACCTCCGCCTGCAGAGCAAACAATTGCTTGAGCCCCGCATCGGCAAGGCCGAGGAGCGAATCCAGCTCCTCGCGCGAGAACGGCTCCTGCTCCGCCGATCCCTGGAGCTCGATGAACCTGCCGTCGAGCGATCCGACGCAGTTCATGTCGGTCTCGGCCGCTGAGTCCTCCAGGTAGCAGAGGTCGAGCCGTGCCTCGCCCGCCACGATGCCCGCGCTCACTGCGGCGACCGGCCAGCGCAAGGGGTCGGAACGCACGACGCGCGCCTCGCGGAGCCGGGCGACCGCCAGCGCCAGGGCGACGTAGCCGCCGGTGATCGACGCGGTGCGCGTGCCCCCGTCGGCGACCATGACGTCGCAGTCGATGAGGATGCTGCGCTCGCCGAGGGCGTCGAAGTCGACTGCGGCTCGAAGGCTGCGTCCGATCAAGCGCTGGATCTCCTGGACTCGCCCATCGACTCGTCCCTTGCGACCATCGCGTTCCGACCGCGTCTGCGTGCTCCGTGGCAGCATCGCGTACTCGGCAGTCACCCAGCCGCGTCCGCTGCCTTTCCGGAACGGCGGGACACGCTCCTCGACCGAGGCGGCGCAGAGGACGCGCGTGTCCCCCATGGTGATCATCGCGCTGCCCTCGGCGTAGGGGAGCGTGTGCAATTCGATCGATGTCGGACGGAGTTCATCGGCGGCACGTTGATCTGGGCGCATTGGGCCGAGTGTATCGGTCGGCCCGAAGGTCAGCGCCGGAAGATCCGCTGCAGCACGATGATCGAGGCCTCGTAGAGCAGCAGCAGCGGGATCGTCAGCAACGTCGGCGTGAACGGATCGGCACCGGGTGTGATGACCAGCGCCGCGATGATGATGGCGACGTACGCCACCTTGCGCCAGCCCTTGAGCTTCTTCGAGGAGACGAAGCCGAGCAGTCCGAGGAGGATGAGCACAACGGGCATCTCGAACGTGATCCCGAAGATGAAAATAATGATCAGGAAGAAGCCGATGTAGTTGTTGAGATCCGGGAAGTACACGGCGTTGCCGCTCAGGAAATTGGCCAGGAAGTTGAGGCCGAGCGGCATGACGAAGTACGCGAACACCGCTCCGCCGGCAAACAGCAGCAACGCACTGGCGATGAAGGGGCCGACGAATTTCCGCTCCTTGGGACGGAGCCCGGGCGAGACGAAGTTCCAGGTCTGCCAGAGAATGATCGGCAGCGCGAGGATCAGACCGACGACCGCGGAGATCTTCAACGGGACGGTGATCCCCTCGGTGGGGTTCAGGATGATCGCCTGGTCGCCGGGGATGATGCTGTG
>PLDZ01000108.1 GCA_003136295.1 Candidatus Dormiibacterota bacterium | reverse complement strand
CCGCCCACCGCCCCGAACGCCCAGTGGGAGAGCTCAACCACGGCACCGCGGTTGCCGGGAGGAATCTGCTTGAGCAGCCCGCTTGCGGCCTGCCTGGCCACTGCCTCCGGCGGCGTCTCACCCACTAAACCCAGCTCCGTGGTCAGCGTCCGCGTCCCACTCATAGCCATCGCCGCTACGATGCCCCAGCTGCCAGCCTGCATCATCACGGTGAGCTTTCCCGGCTCTGAAGTCATTGGCATCAGTTTCTCCTCCTTGGCAACAAGCAGGCGGGCGGCCCGGCGACCCCACAGACGAACACTATGCGACGTGCGGACGAGAGAAGCTTGCGGCCAACCGGCAAGTCGCCCTCTCGGTCACAGGTGCCTCCTCGTGAATTCGAGGCCCACGTCAGCTGGCCATTGTCAAGCGCGAGGTTGTCGAGGCCGTCGATGACTGCTTGCAGGGCGAATGACTCGCTCGCCCCGGCCGACTCTTCTTGAGGATATAACAGCGCGAAGCGCTGCGTTTCGGGTCGGCCTGAAGAGGCGATGTCAGTGCGTTGACGGGGACTGGAGCGTGGCCCACAACCTCCGCGGTTGTTTTTCGAGATACAAGCCTAACGGCTCGTGGAGCCGGTCGTGGCTACGACACCACGTTAGGTCGAGGTACCCGCCTTTGCCACCCCATCCCAGGTGTCGCGATGTACAGTCCTTCGAAACACGCACGGCGCAAATGACCCGTCCTGCTCGCCGCACCGGAGCCCAGATTGCCATCCTCCCGCGCTACGACCGCGCCGACCGGTCGTCAGCCGAGGGTATGGCTGTGTCACTCGCCCCCCGTGCAGTCGTCGACGGCAGAACGTCCTTCACCTGACGGACCAAGAGAAGCAACCGTAAGGGATCACCGGGGACTCAGAGCCGCAGGGAGGACCGAGGATTCGGCGGCCCACAGGCGCAGCCTCTAGTAGTAGAGGGGGTTGACTATCCACCGATCCGCGGCCGGCTCAGGTCGCTCGGTACCGAATCGGTCGAACGCGAACCGAATTGTCGGCACCCACACGCATCCGACCCGCTGTTGCTGTAAATATTACGCACGGCGGCACAACCTAGGTGCCTGAGCCCGACGGTGCGTCGGGACCCCTGGCAATGAAAGGGAGATGCAAGTGTCGACTGTCGCCTACATCATCATCGCTGTGGTCGTTGTGGTCGCCGTCATCGTTGTGGCGACGGTCGTGACTAGACGGAAGTCAGGACGGCTGCACAGCACGTTCGGCTCGGAGTACGACAGAACCGTCCAGGCGACCGGAAATCGCCGCGAGGCCGAGCGTGATCTTTCCGGTCGTGTGGAGCGCCGCAAGCACCTGAGCATCGTGCCCCTGCCAGAGCAGGCTCGCGAGCAGTACATCGCGCAATGGCAGCGTGTGCAGGCCAGCTTTGTCGATGCTCCGGTCGAGAGCGTTCGTCAAGCGGACGTCCTCGTTTCGCAGGTCATGACAGACCGCGGTTACCCGATGGCTGAGTTCGAACAACGCGCGGACGACGTCTCCGTTGATCACGCGAATGTCATCGAAAACTACCGTACTGCGCACGCAATCTCGGTCGCGAGCGGCCAGGGTCAGGCCGACACCGAGGCCCTCCGCACGGCAATGACACAGTATCGGGAGCTCTTCGATGAGCTTTTGGGCGGCGGTGGGGCGCGAGCGGACGATGGCCTCGCGCAGGCGGCTGCGCCTCCAGCCCCCCGTCGGCCAGCACCTAGCCGCGACTTCTATACGTTTCAGCTGTAAGCGCGAGTGACTCGGTCGAGGTGTTGACTATTGCCACCGGGCATCGCATCCTACCCATCATTGCGGGTCGACGCCCCTCGGTCACAAGTCGCGGAAGGTGCGATGGGGCAGCCGACTACCACACGGAGGCCCGGATGACATGACCAGGACTAGGCGTACTAGAGGCGGCGCCAGCGGGGCCGTCAAACGCACGGCGAGGCGCGTCAGGACAGCTCAGAGCCGCCGCGCAGCCGCGGCTGGTGGCGATCTCGCGAAAGCGGTGCAGAAACTCGTGAAAGCGCTGCCGATCCGCGACCTCGAGAAGCGGCTTGCGGGCCTCGAGAAGACGGTTGCGCGGCTCGGGGCGAGCCTCCGGAAGGCAGCCAAGCGCACCGCAGCCAAGCGCAGCGTTCGCAAGGCCGCGGCCCGCAAGTCGACCGCGCGCAAGCGCAGCGCAGCCAAGCGCNCCGTTCGCAAGGCCGCGGCCCGCAAGTCGACCGCGCGCAAGCGCAGCGCAGCCAAGACCAGCGCGCGCGCCGTCGCGCCGGTGGCATAGCGCCAACGGCAGAAGGTGATCCGAGTACACATGGCCCGCCAGCGCGCGCCTAGCTGTGCCGTTACAAGGGAATTGGGACCGCGCCTTCTGGTGTCAAAGTTGCACGCTGGGGTGGCCGAGGATGCGCCCGCCAGGGCGAGGGCGAGACGTGCGGGGTCGCCATCGAGTGCGCCATGGACACCGTCGTCGTCATCGACCTGGTCAAGGGCCGCCCCACCCCGTGGCCGCGGCTCGAGTCTGACACGCACATCATGTCGACGGGTTCCGCGCGCCCCTTTAGGACGGGTTCCGCGCGCCCCTTTAGGACGCGTTCCGCGTCGCCCAGACCGACCTCATACGCTGGCTCGTGTCGGATCATG
>PLDZ01000144.1 GCA_003136295.1 Candidatus Dormiibacterota bacterium | reverse complement strand
GGCCTCGTCGAGCGAATTCCTCAAGCTCGGCCGCAGCCTGACAATGACCTCCACCAGGGTCGGGGCGCGCGCCGCGATGGATGCGACCATGGCGTTTGCGCGCGTGAGTGGCGCCGCCGTTATTGCCGAAGGTGTCGAGAACGAGTTCGTCGCCGACCTGATGAAGGCGGGCGGCATCACGCTCGGTCAAGGGTTCGGGTTGGGCAANNGGGGCGCTCCCTCAACTGACGGGCGCCCCTCGCTACACGCCCGCCTCGTGGACGCTGTCGGCATGGACCACGGCGGGATCTGGCGCCAGCTCCTCACGCAGGGCAGCGCTGGCGAGAACGAACTCAGCGTCAACGCTGTCAATCATCCGTGTGTCCTCAGCAGCGTCCGCCGCCCTGGCGCGCGCTTGCAACTCGCCACAACGCGCCGCCAGGGTCCCGGCGCCGAAGCTGCTGGCGCTCCCCTTGAGACTGTGTGCGAGCTTGACCATGGCTGACGTATCCCCGGTTGTCTGCGCGGCGCGCAATCCGTCGATGCGCGTCTGGCCGTCCTTGAGAAAGAGGCGGACGAGCGTGTCGAACTCGTGGGTGCCAAGCTCGCGGAGCCCGGTCACGTAGCGCTGATCCAGCAAGCCGGGAGACTCCTGATCCCCGTGCGATGTGTGCTTGCGCTCCGCCTCCGGGTCGAACCACGACGTGATCATGTTGGCGAGGTCATCCGCCATGACCGGCTTGCTCAGGTACGCGTCCATCCCGGCGGCCAGGCACTTCGCCTGGTCCCCGGCCATAGCGCCCGCGGTCATCGCGATGACAATCGTGTGTCGATCCGAGCCCTCGCGCCGCCGTATCTCGCGCGTCGCCTCGAAGCCGTCCATCTCGGGCATCTGGCAGTCCATCAGCACGGCGTCGTACCTGACCCGCCCCAGCGCGGCCAGCGCACCCACGCCGTTGTCAGCGACGTCGACGACGTGGCCCATCTTCTCGAGCATGCGCACCGCCACTCGTTGATTCACCGGGCTGTCGTCCACAACCAGCACCCGGGCGCGCGCCGACTCAGCCACNNGATGACGCCGTCAGCGCTCCCGTCCAGGAGTGGCGCCAGCCCTGGAGGAGGTGCCGGCTTCCCAGGAGCGTGATCTCGAGTCTCGAGTGTGAGCGTGAACCAGAACGTGCTTCCCTTCCCGGCCGCGCTCAGCACGCCGATCTGGCCACCCATACGTTCGGCGAGCCGCTTGCAGATCGCGAGCCCGAGGCCCGTCCCGCCGAACCGCCGCGTCGTGGACGCATCCGCCTGGATGAACCTCTCGAAGAGGCGTGCCTGCTGCGTCGCATCGATGCCGATCCCGGTGTCGGTCACTTCGAAACGAACCCCGATCGACGTGCCGTGCTCCGATTCCTTGCGGACTCTGAGGACGACCTCGCCGGTGTCGGTGAACTTGACCGCATTGCCCAGCAGGTTGATGAGGATCTGGCGTATCCGGCCCGGGTCGCCGCGCACGCTCATGGACATCTGCGGATCCACCATCACCGCGAGCTCGAGGTCCTTTTCATCCGCCTTCGGAGCGACGAGCTTCGCCGCCTCCTCCACGACGAGGCGGAGATCGAAGTCGATGACCTCGATATCGATCTTTCCTGCCTCGATTTTCGAGAAGTCGAGGATGTCATTGATCACCGCGAGCAGCGATTCGGCCGACTGGCTGATCGCCTCGGCGTATTCCCGTTGTTCGGCGTTCAGCGTGGTGGTACAGAGCAACCCCGTCATCCCGATGACACCGTTCATCGGTGTGCGGATCTCGTGGCTCATGTTGGCCAGGAACTCTGACTTCAGACGAGACGCCTCCATCGCCTGCGCATGTGCGACGGCGAGATCGTCCTCGATCCGCTTGCGCTCGGTGATGTCATTGAACGTGATCACGGCGCCGGTCGCCTCGCCGGTGATCGCCGCCTCGTCGACAATCGGGAACGCGGAATACTCAGCTGGAAATGAGCTGCCGTCGCTGCGCCACATCACCTCGGTTGCGACGCGGCAACTTCCGCCTCCATGCATGGCCTTGTAGATGGGACTGTCGATAAAGGCGATCACCGAACCGTCCGCCCGGTTGTGATGGAACAGCGGATGGGTGAGTTCGCCCATCACCTTGGAGATATCGACACCGAGCGCTCCCGCCGCAGCGGTGTTCATGAACGTGCAACGACCGTCGGCATCGATGCCGTAGATCCCTTCACCCGCCGACTCGAGCAGCATACGGAGGCTGGTGGAGAGGCGGGTTCGCTCCACATCGGCCGCGATGTTGTCGCTGCGCGTCTGATCTGACAGGCTGCTGAGCCGTACGGCGCCGGCCAGCGGTGGGACGAGAATCCGCGCCCGGTCCGACTCAACACGGGTGAACTGCATCTCTCCGGCACTGCGCAGGACCATGACCGCGCCGACGCTCTCGCCGCCACTGACCATCGGGATGGCCATGACCGGACCGGTGCCGGTGCGGTCTCGGAATGTGATGGTGTCCGGCCCCCAGGGCTTGTCCGAGAGCAGGTCGCCGATGAAAATCTGACCGGAGTGAACCGCGCGACGGCTTGGCGAATCTCCGACGACAACCGACTCCTCGATACCCGGGTGACCGTCGACGATGCGCAGCCCACTCGGGTCAAGCAGGCTGATCACGATCCGCTCTGCACCGAGCAAGTTGGCGACATGCGCCAGCAGTCCGGCATCAAGGACTTCCGACTGCTCGACGCGGCCACTCAGACGATCGTCGGTCACACGTTGCCATGCCGCCAGGAACTGAGCGAGCTCATCGACCTCGTCCCGCAGCGTGATGCCCGGGGCAGCATGATGTGACGCTGATGGCGACGACGTTCTGACGATGCGGAATCGCCGGCTCACCGGTCCGATGGTTGCGAGGAAGAGCACCCCACAGAGCACCGTGACCACGACCGAGATGAGAACAGCGATGACAATCACTCAGCGACCTCCAGGATCGGGAACGGCTGTGCAGGCTGGCAGCACGCGCCGATCGTTGGAGCATATGTGCGTGGTCCGGCACGCTGCGACCCGTAACCGAACGCAAACACGGGTGAGCAATGTCGGAGCAGTGAGCTGCACGCTAGTCGATCGTCGCTGAGCACAAGCCGGTGAACGCGATGGGGGCACACCGCACGGTTGCCCTCACCGCGAGCACTGCCACGAGGTCCTTCATTCCACTTCCGCGGCGCCAAAGCTGCGCCATTTGAAGTCGCGGGTCGGTTCGACAGCGCACATAGCAGAGCGTCGTTCCGCACTGTCACAACTGTCACGTTCGACGGCCGCATGAGCTGACCCACGACCCGCCCTCACCCCGCCGTGATCAGCACCACCGCGACCATCGCCGCGCCGACTCCCCCGAGCTGCGTCGCGCGCAGGCGTTCGCCGAGCACAACCACGGAACAGAGCACCGTCGAGACCGGGTACAGGGAGACGAGCACCGCGACAACGCTCAGCAGGCCACCGTGCACCGCAAGCAGGTAGAGCGCGTTGGCGGTCACGTCGAGCACGCCGGCGCCGACGATCACAAGCGGATGCGCGGCGCCGAAGCTCGGTGCCCTACGCGCTGCTCCTGAAACAGCGAGCAGCGTCGCCACCGACGCGCCTCGGGCAGCCACCAGTGGCCAGAGGTTTGCTCCCATCGACGTTTTCGCGATGCCGACGTAGAACAGTCCGAAACCGACCCCCGCGCCGACTGCGAGCAGGAGTGTCCCACGACCGAGACGAGCGCCCCGGCTCCCGCCACCGCTGAGGAGCGCTACAGCGACAATTGCCGCGAGGATGCCCACGTATTGGAGGGCCGCGGGACGCTCACCGCTCCCGACGCCGACAGCGATCGGCACGATCACGGCAACCACGCCGGTGATGGGAGCGACCAGGGACATGGCGCCGGAGGCGAGCCCCCCGTAGAGCATGGCGACCCCCGCCGCGCCCGCCAGCCCGGCCAGGGCACCGTAGCCGAGGTCGGCGCCACTCGGGCTACCGCCGATCGCGAACGCCACACCCAGCATGCCGACCAGCCCGACGCCCTGGGAAATCAGCAGTACCGAGAGCAGCGACGCGGCGCGGTTTGCGAGCCCGCCCAGGAAATCCCCGCAGCCCCAGACCGCGGCCGCGCCGAGCGCGAGCGCGATGCTCAGGCGGTTGTCACCGACGCGGCCGCCTGCAACCCCAGTTCCTCTACCGACACGTCGCGCATGAGGTACTTCTGCACCTTCCCGGTCACGGTCATGGGGAAGGATTCGACGAACTTCCAGTAGCGCGGAACCTTGTTGGTCGCGATGCGGCCCCGGCAGAACGCCTCCAGCGATTCGACGGTCAGGGTCGCACCCTCCTTCGGCCTCACCCAGGCCATGACCTCCTCCCCATAGCGCTCGGACGGAACCCCGATGACCTGAACATCGCTGATGTCCGGGTGCGCGTATAGGAATTCCTCGATCTCGCGCGGATAGATGTTCTCTCCGCCGCGAATGATCATGTCCTTGATGCGCCCGACAATGTTCACGTAGCCGGCTTCGTCCATCGTCGCGAGGTCACCGGTGTGCATCCAGTGCGCCGCGTCGATCGCACCGGTGGTGGCGGCATCGTTATTCCAGTATCCGAGCATGACGCTGTACCCGCGAGTGCAGAGCTCGCCGGATTGCCCACATTGGACGACTCGGTCGGTCTCCGGATCGACGACCTTGACCTCGACGTGGGGATGCACCCGCCCCACCGTCCCCACCCGCTTCTCGAGCGGGTCATCAAGAGCGCTCTGTGTGGACACCGGCGAGGTCTCGGTCATGCCATAGCAGATGGTCACCTCACGCATGTTCATGCGTGACTGGACCTTCTTCATCACCTCAATCGGGCAAGGCGACCCGGCCATGATTCCCGTGCGCAGCCGGCTTAGATCGTGCTGGCCGAACGCTGGATGCTCGAGCTCCGCGATGAACATGCTGGGCACGCCGTAGAGTGAGGTGCAACGTTCCTGCTCGGTGATCCGGAGGACGACGTCGGCGTCGAACGCCTCCCCGGGCACAACGATGCACGCTCCGTGCGTCGTGCACGCGAGGTTGCCCAGGACCATGCCGAAGCAGTGATAGAACGGCACCGGGATGCAGACGCGATCATCGGATGTGTACTTGACGGTTTCCCCGACGAAGAAGCCGTTGTTGAGGATGTTGTGGTGGGACAACGTCGCGCCCTTCGGGAATCCCGTGGTTCCCGAGGTGTACTGAATGTTGATCGGGTCGTCGAATTGCAGGCTGGTTGCGACCGCCGTCAGCGGATCTTCGGAGATACGGGCGCCCTCTCGAAGCAGCGAGTCCCAGCCGTCCTCGAGCACGAGCGCCTCCCGAAGCTCGGGACAAGCGCCTTTCACCTCGCCGAGCATGCGCACGTAGTCGGTCTGGCGGAATGCCCGTGCAAGGATCAGAAACGAGACACCGGACTGTGTGAGCGCGTATTCCAGCTCAGTGGTCCGGTAGGCCGGGTTGATGTTGACGAGGATCGCGCCGATCCGGGCGGTGGCATATTGGGTGACCACCCATTCGAAGCGATTCGGGGACCAGATCCCAACCCGATCTCCCGGGCCAACGCCGCGAGCGATTAGGCCGCGCGCCGCCAGGGACGTCTGGTCCCACAGCTGCAGGTAGGTCGCTCGATAGTCCTGGTGCGGGACGACGAGCGCTTCGCAGTCACCGTGCCGCTCGACGGTTCGCCGCAGATTCTCGCCGATCGTCTCGCCGAGCAGCGGTAATGAACTGGGACCCGATGCATACGAGAGCACGCTGTCTCGACCTCCTCGTCACGCATTGGGACCATCGGCGCGCGGCGCCCAGCGCAACGATACGCGGCGCGAGCGGCCACGTCCGGGGGCGCCTCTCCTACGACCGCGGCGGTGAGCTCTCGTCCAGGCACGCCGCCGCGAAGGCGGCCATGGACTCGAAGGTCCAATCAGGCGTCACGGCGATGCTCGGCGCCGGCGTCGCACCCCAGCCCGACCTCGCTCCACGCCTGTCGATCCAGACGGTGGGAAGCCCGAGGCGCCTGGCCGGCACGTGATCGTGGAAGAGGCTCTGCGCCACATGCAGCAATCGCCCGTCCGCAACGCCCAGCGCACTGACGGTGCTGAGCAGGATCTCGAAGTTGCGGGTCGACGGCTTGTACGACCCGACGTCCTGCGCCGTGATGACAGCGTCGAAGCGGACGCCGAGGCGCGCATTGCTGCCCGCAAACGACTGGCGGTCAACGTTGGAAAGGATGACGAGCTTGTAGCGTTCGGAGAGGGCGGCAAGCGCACCCGGGGAATCGGGGAACGCCGGCCAGTCCGCAACCGAGGTGGCGAGACGCTGGCTCTCCTCTGGGCTGACTTCGACGCCGAATGACGCGCCCAAGCTTCGCAGTGCGGCGGCGAGGATCTCCGGGTAGACGGCGCCGGGGGTCTCCTCCTCATGACGCGCCTCGGCAGCAGCGTATCGCTCGAGCAGTTCCCCGGTGCTGACCGTGAGGCCATGCTCGCGCGCCCAGGGCGTGAGGACTGCCGCAAGGCCCGCTTCCCAGTCGATCAGGGTGCCGTAGCAGTCGAAGCTCAACGCTTCAAAGTCAGTGAGATTCAGTCGTTCGGCTCCCGTCATCGGGCGGCGTGACATGCATCTCCGCAGAGTACGTGACGCGGCCTGGCGGTCATCGCCGGGTCTATGCCTTCTGGTACACCGGCGCACACGCTAGTCTTCGCCCGTGGAACGGTTCGACGACGGGCCTGCGTACCTCGGCCCGACGACCTTCTGCAGGGTTCCCCTCCTGACCAGCACCGAGCAGCTCGACGAGGTGCGACCGGACATCGCCATCGTCGGCGCCCCGTGGGACGAGGGAGTCACCTACCGGCCCGGGGCGCGCTTCGGTCCTCGAGCTGTCAGGACGGCGTCGTATCAGAGCGCCGAGTGGCATATCGAACTCGAGATTGCGCCGCTCGAGGAGCTGCGAGTCATTGACTACGGCGACGCGCGCTGCCTGCCGGGAATGGCGGAGATCTCGCACACAGCCATCCGGGAGCGCGTCGGCGAGGTCGCCACGCGGAACATCACCCCAATGGTCATCGGTGGCGACCACTCGATCACGTGGCCGTCGGCGACCGCGGTGGCGGCAGCGCATCCCCCGGGAAGCGTCGGCATCGTGCATTTCGACGCCCATGCGGACACCGGTGATAGCTCATGGGGCAACCTGTACTCGCACGGCTCGCCGATGCGACGGCTCATCGAATCCGGCGCGATTGCGGGACGTAATTTCGTGCAGGTGGGTCTTCGTGGCTACTGGCCACCGAAGGATGTGTTCAAGTGGATGCGTGCTCAAGGAATGCGCTGGCACCTCATGGGCGAGCTCCGCGATCGCGGTGTGGCGCCGGTGATCGAAGAGGCCATTGCGGAAGCGCTCGACGGTCCGGATCATATCTACCTCTCGGTCGACATCGATGTCCTCGATCCGGGCTTCGCGCCCGGAACCGGAACGCCGGAGCCCGGCGGCATGCAGCCGGTCGACCTGCTCCGCGCCATTCGCCAGATCGTCCTGCGCACCAACGTCGTCGCGATGGACGTCGTCGAAGTATCACCGCCTTACGACTGGGCTGAGCTCACCTCGCAGAACGCGCATCGCTGCATCCTCGAGGCGATCTCAGCGCTCGCCGTCAAACGTCGCGACGGCGCGAGCGCGAACGACTGAGCGACCGGGGAGTCGTGTTCCTCCATCGACGCGGGATTGTCGTCGAAGGACGGTGACCGGCGCGGAGGCGCCGGCGCGTCTATGCTCGCCGGCGATGGCTGATGACGTCGTNNGTCCATTACTACCAGGCGGTCGAGGAACCGTTGCTCCGCGCGATCGGCGGGCGCCCGGTGCTCCTGCAGCGCTTCCCCAACGGCGCGAGCGGCCCGTCGTTCTTCCAGAAGCGCGTCCCGGATTCGCGACCCGACTGGCTGGAGACCACGATCGTGAGCACACCCAACGGGACCACCTCCCGAGCCCTGGTCGCCGCCGACCTCGCTCACGTCCTCTGGGCGGTGAACCTGGGATGCCTCGGGTTTCACGTCTGGCCGTCGGAGGCTTCGGATCCGGAGCATGCCGACGAGCTCCGGATCGACCTCGATCCGAGCCCCGGCGTCGTCTTCTCGATGGTGCAGGAGGCGGCCCGCGAGGTGCGCGCGCTCTTCGACGAGCTCGGAGTGGCGTGTCTTCCCAAGACGACCGGCAACCGAGGCATCCACGT